>JAACCU010000007.1 GCA_009937405.1 Actinomycetota bacterium | reverse complement strand
TGCATCTCGATCTTGATGGTGCCGTCGCCCTGACAGGCTTCGCACCGGCCTCCTTTCACGTTGAACGAAAAGCGCCCCGGCAGGTAGCCGCGGATGTTGGATTCGTTGGTCTGGGCGAAAAGCTTGCGGACATGATCGAACACACCGGTGTACGTGGCGGGGTTCGAACGAGGGGTCCGGCCAATCGGCGACTGGTCGATGGCGATGACCTTGTCGAGATGGTCAATGCCCTCGATGCGGGTGTGGAGACCAGGTGGGACTTTCGAGGTGTAAATCCTTTGCATCAACGCCCTATGAAGGATGTCGCTCACCAACGTTGACTTGCCCGAACCCGAGACACCGGTGATGCACACAAACTTCCCGAGCGGGAAGTCGACCGTGATGTTTTTTAGGTTGTTTTCCTTGGCCCCAACGACTCGAACAAAGGTGCCATCCCCGATGCGTCGTACGCCTGGGACTTCGATCCTGCGCTGCCCGGATAGGTACTGGCCGGTGAGCGACTCCTTGTTTTTGAGGAGCTGTTTGTAGGTGCCTGAGTGCACGATGCGGCCGCCGTGCTCCCCGGCTCCAGGGCCGATGTCGACGACATGGTCGGCAACTTTCATCGTGTCTTCATCGTGTTCGACAACAATGACGGTGTTGCCAAGGTCACGCATGCGCACCAGGGTCTCGATCAAACGCTGATTGTCGCGCTGGTGAAGCCCGATTGATGGCTCGTCAAGGACGTAGAGCACCCCGACCAGACCCGAACCCACCTGGGATGCGAGACGGATTCGCTGGGCTTCACCGCCGGCAAGCGTTGCCGCGTTGCGACTCATGCTCAGGTAGTCGAGACCGACATCGAGCAGGAACCCGAGACGCGAGTTGACTTCCTTGAAAACCTGTTCGGCGATGATCGTGTCGCGATCGCTGAGCTCAAGTTCGCCCAGCGTCTTGGCCGCGTCGGCGATCGAGAGTGAGCAAAGGTCATGGATGGTGTATCCCGCGATAGTGACAGCCATCGACAGCGGATTTAGGCGAGCGCCATCGCAATGGCTGCATGCCACCTGCCGCATGTAACCCTCGATTTGTTCGCGGGTGGCATCACTCTCAGCTTCTCTGTGGCGACGACGCAGGTAGGCGATGACGCCCTCGTACTTGGCTTGATAGGTGCGGGTGCGCCCATAGCGGTTCTTGTACCGCACCTGGATCCGCCCCTTGACGCCCTTGCCCTCAAGCAGCAAGCTCTGCTGCTTCTTCGAGAGCTTCCCCCATGCCGTATCGATTGGGATGTCATAGGCCTCGCACACCGACTCGACAAGCCGCGAGAAGTAACGGCTGCGTCCCCCTGCCCAAGGGGTGATCGCACCACCTGCAACCGTGGCATCTGGATCGGTGACCACCAAGCGATGGTCGACCTCATAGACCGTGCCAAGACCATCGCAATAGGTGCATGCGCCGTAGGGCGAATTGAACGAGAAGTTGCGGGGAGCGAGCTCGTCGAAAGATTTGCCGTCGCTCGGACGTGACAAATGCTGACTGAACACGACCGTTTCCGGGTCGCCGTCCTTGGGCACGATCTGAAGCTCGGCGATCCCGCCAGTGAGTGTCAGCGCTGTCTCAATAGAGTCGGTGAGGCGTCGATCAATCCCCTCTCGAAGGACGAGACGATCAACGACAACGGAAATGTCGTGGGTTTCGTATCGCTCGAGCTCTGCATGAACCTCTTCGCTCAGGTCGACTTGCTCACCGTCGACAATGGCGCGAGCGAAGCCCTGAGAGGCAAGGTCAGCGAGCATCGTGTCGTAGGTGCCCTTGCGCCCTTTGACCACGGGAGCAAGAACCTGGAATCGCAGCCCTTCTTCCATCTTGAGAATCTTGTCGACGATCTGTTGCGGGGTTTGGCGAACCAGCTCCTCCCCCGTTTCAGGATCGTGAGGAATCCCAATGCGGGCATAGAGCAAGCGCAGATAGTCGTAAATTTCGGTGACGGTTCCTACCGTGGATCGGGGGTTACGCGACGCGCTCTTCTGGTCGATCGAGATCGCCGGGGACAAGCCTTCGATGAAGTCGACATCGGGCTTGTCCATCTGGCCCAGAAACTGGCGGGCATAGGCGCTGAGCGACTCGACGTAGCGGCGCTGCCCTTCGGCGTAAATCGTGTCGAACGCCAGGCTCGACTTACCTGATCCGGAAAGCCCGGTGAAGACGATGAGCTTGTCACGCGGAAGGTCGAGATCGACCTCTTTGAGGTTGTGTTCTCGAGCACCCTGAATGACGAGTCGATCAGCCACTGCGGCACTCTACCGGGATGAACCCTTTCGAACGTGTGTTCGAAGTCGTCCGGTTCATCCAACTTGCTCAGTTTGCGGAAAACGCCTCGAGCACATACGTCCCACCACCCAGCCATGCGATCTCGTGCAACCCTGTCGAGCGCCAGCCTGGGAGCTCAGTCGCATCATCTCGCTCAGCCCAAGTCCGCCCACATTCATCACCAGCACATGTGCCTGGATGCAAAAGCCACACCGATTCGTCAGGGGCGGCCCGCGACGCAACCCTGAATGCTTCCACCACCAGTTCAGGGGTCACACCAGCCAACCACCGTTCGTCAAGCAGATCGATCGCCACCTCACGGCCGAAGTGCGCGTTGTTGCTGACCACGACATCACCGCTGGTCAACGCCAGAATCTGCTCTCGATTCTCGGTGACCGTGTTGGTCCGCTCAACGTGCCACGCTAGGCCAAGTCCCGCTACGAGTGCCGTTGAGGCGATGGCGAGCACAGCCACTGGATGACGCAGATCACGCCGTTCCAATTCGGTGCAGGAAACGACCGCCACCACTGCGGCGGGCACCAGCAGATAGCGACCGCCCCACTGCGCATTCAACGAACCGGTCCATTGGAGCATGATGATCGTCACCGTTGAGACCGCGGCACCCACGATCAGCCGTTTACCAAGTTTGCGAGCCAGGATTGGCGCGGCTGCAGTCAATGGCAAAGCGGCAAACGCTCCAGGCACGAAGGTCAGCCCGGCGACCATCAGTCGCACCACAAGGCTGACAACCACCAGAGCGAATCCAACCCTGACGTATCGCGAATCGTCTCGTTCCCAACCCCACGCGGCCAGCGCAATACCACCAAGAGTCATGACACCAAACACGAAGTAGGCCGGGTCGAGGTTCGAGTACTGAGAGACCGTGGTGAGAATCCCGTCGTGGAACCGGTCACGAAGATCGGACCCTGCCAACGCGATCTGACTCCCGGACCGTTCCGTCAGCGTGGCCCCGATGACGGTGGCATCAAGCCAGTTGACGGCCACAAGAACTGCCAAAGCAGATCCACCCGCCGCAGCGGCCTGGGGGATGTGGCTCAGCCACCAACGGCGACATCCTCCGTCCCAGAGTTCAACCATAGCCATCACCCCGAGACACAGCCCTGTCTCCCGACGGAGTGCAACGGCAACGCCAGCGGTAAGCCCGAGTACAACAAACTTTCGCAAAGAGAGTTCTTCTCGCATGAGCGTGAATGCCCACAACGCGGCAGCGAGGGCGGGAGCGTGCTCCCATTGGTCGGCCCCGTAGAAGGTCAGCGGAGAAAGGGCACCGACTACAACAAAAGCGACAATCCCCGTCTGGGCTCCAAGCTGGCGGCTGAGTCGAGCAGCGGCAAGCGCGCCAAGCGGCACGGCGAGAATCGACAACCAGAGTGCGCCAAGTCCACCGGCCGCTCGCTGCCCTGCAGAACTGGCCAGCGGCATCGCCGAGCCGGTGATCTGGATCCAGCCCAGATCGCTGCGGTCGGTCTTGATGAACGGGTGGTGAAGGCCGTCTGGATCCTCGGCTTCAGCCCAGTAACCAAGATCAACACCACCAGGTCCATTCTCGGCGATGTTCGCGACAGTGGCTGTTTTGCCTCCGGCATCGCTCCCTGAATTGACCCGGACGTCGCCCAGTGCGGCGACAACCACAACCAGCAAAACAAGACAGACGCAGAGCAGCAGCCAAACCCTTGGGGTCAGGCGTGACGTCGTCGGGTCGGTTTTTGCTCGCACCTTGGCCAATCTGCAGTAGACGTTCGAACTCGAGTCAGCGCATCTCTCGAAGCTCGCGTTTCAGATCTTTGATTTCGTCACGCAGACGTGCAGCGTATTCGAACCGAAGGTCAACTGCCGCATCATGCATTTCTGTCTCTAGCGTTCGAATCAAACGCTCGAGTTCGTCTTCGGGCAGGTCGCTGAGATCGTCTGTGGCGCGACGCTTCTTGCCGATCTCGCTGAGCTTCTGCGGGACGGGCGCCCGGTCTGCGGCAGGTCGAATCATCGACAAGATGTCGGTGATTTCTTTGCGAATTGAGGTTGGGTCGATGTTGTGCTCAATGTTGTAGGCCTCTTGCAGACCTCGACGGCGCATGGTTTCTGAGATCGCCCGCTGCATCGAATCCGTCATCTGATCGGCGTACATGATCACCTGACCCGCCACATTTCGAGCAGCACGACCGGTCATCTGGATCAGCGAGGTCTGGGACCGAAGAAAGCCCTCCTTATCAGCATCCAGAATCGCCACGAGCGAAACCTCGGGAAGGTCAAGACCTTCACGAAGGAGGTTGATGCCGACAAGTACATCGAACTCACCGAGCCGAAGATCGCGGAGGATCTCGATGCGTTAAATCGTGTCGACCTCACTATGGAGGTAACGCACTCGGACCCCAAGCTCCAAAAGATAGTCGGTGAGGTCTTCCGCCATCTTCTTGGTGAGTGTGGTGACAAGCACCCGCTCGTTCTTCTCCGTGCGACCCTTGATCATTTCGTGCAGGTCGTCGATCTGGCCTTTCGTGGGTTTCACGATGACCTCCGGGTCGATCAAACCGGTTGGTCGCACGATCTGCTCCACGATCTGGGACGACACCTCCAGCTCGTACTTGCCCGGAGTGGCGGAGAGAAACACAACCTGGTTGAGTCGCTTCATCACCTCATCGAAGGTCAGGGGCCGGTTGTCGGCCGCCGAGGGCAGCCGGAAACCATGATCGATGAGCGAGGCCTTCCGGCTGCGGTCACCCTCGTACTGCCCGCGCAGCTGGGGCACCGCGACGTGTGACTCGTCGATCACCAACAGGAAGTCTTCGGGGAAGTAGTCGATCAGCGTGTAGGGCGGCTCACCTCTCGCACGCCCGTCGATCGGCCCAGAGTAGTTTTCGATGCCATTGCAGTAGCCGAGCTCCTGCATCATCTCCAGGTCGTACTCGGTGCGCATTCTAAGCCGTTGGGCTTCCAGCAGCTTGCCGGCATCCTCGAAATCCTTGAGCTGTTCTTGTAGTTCAACTTGAATCCGCTCGATCGCGGAGGCCATCCGCGCCTCAGAAGTGGCGTAATGAGTGGCCGGGAAGATGACCAGCTCATCGAGCTGCTCAAGCCGTTCACCGGTTAGCGGGTCTACAACCGTGATCTGCTCCACGTCGTCGCCGAACAGCTCGATTCGCACCGCAGTTTCGTCATACGCAGGGTGGATTTCGATCGTGTCGCCCCGCACCCGAAACTTGCCACGCACCAGATTCATGTCGTTTCGCTCGTATTGCAGTTCGACGAGCCGTTTCAGGATCGATCGTTGATCATGTTCTTCGCCGACCCGAACGACCAGCAACTGAGTCTCGTACTCTTCAGGTGAACCAAGGCCGTAAATTGCCGACACCGACGCCACCACGATCGTGTCTCGACGGGTAAGCAATGATGATGTTGCTGAGTGACGAAGACGATCGATCTCGTCATTGACCGAAGAGTCTTTTTCGATGTAGGTGTCGCTCGAGGCCATGTACGCCTCGGGCTGGTAGTAGTCGTAGTAGCTGACGAAGTATTCCACCTGATTGTCGGGAAAGAACTCTTTGAGCTCGTTTGCCAACTGCGCTGCGAGGGACTTATTTGGGGCCAACACGAGCGTGGGACGTTGCACCTTTTCGATCGTCCACGCAATCGTGGCGCTCTTGCCCGAGCCGGTGATGCCGAGCAGTGTCTGAAACCGATCGCCCCGCTCAATTCCTTCGGAGAGTTTTTCGATCGCCGCTGGTTGATCACCCGCAGGATCAAACGAGCTAGTCACCTTGAGAGGGACCTTTTTCGAAGGGATCGTGACCGGTGCCATCTCGTCAACCTACTCAGACGGTGCGACCTCCTCCTCCTCCTGGCCTGAGCCAAGGCCCTTGGCCCACTCCCACGCCGCGTCGACCTGAGGGCCAAGCGAGTCAAGGTCGCCGGAGTTGTCGATAACAACATCGGCGACGGCACGTCTTGCCTCGCGAGAGGCCTGGTTTGCGATGCGGCCTCGGGCATCGTCGGTGTGAAAACCACGGTGCGACACCAGCCGTTCCACTGCGAGTTCAACGTCTACATCGACAACGATGATCCCTTGCAGATGGGAGTACCGCTCGTCCACAGGGTCGTTTTCTGATTTCACCAAAAGCGGGATGTCGAACACGACGACGGCGTCGGTCTGTTTCAACTCGTCTCGACGCGCCTGCATTGCCTCGCCAACGGCAGGATGGACGATGTCATTGATCGCCTTGAGTTCATCGTCATCGGTGAACACAATTGTGGCAACGGCGGCGCGGTCCAATGTGCCGTCCTCGGCAACGATCCCTTGCCCCCACCGCTCGACCATCGCTTCAAAGACGGGAGCCCCTGGCTCCTGCAGGTCGCGAACGATCCGGTCAGCGTCGATAAGGACCGCGCCTCGTTCGACGAGCATGTCGGCCACGGTCGACTTGCCTGACCCGATGCCACCGGTTAGTCCAATCTCGATCACCAGCGAAAACTAACCGAAGATCGGCCGGCACCAAAACCGCAACGGTCGGAGCCGCAGCATCACCCGAATGCGCCACGTATCCGCTCCGCGTCTTGCCTATCTGAGCGGCTAGCCGCCACTGCTGGAGTCCACCGTGCTGGCGGTGTTTTTCAAACTGTCGCTCGCGCCTTCACCGAGGATGGTGACCGCTGCGAGGCAGACAACGGCGATCAGTGCGACAAGAAGCAAGTATTCCACCAACGCCGCACCCCGGTCACCGCTCACGGTGACTTGGTCGTTAGCGCTTTTGACAAGGTGGCGATTCACGGGCAAGTTCTTTCTTATTCCAGAGCGGATCGTTGGGCCGGTGTAGTCCCATCGGCATGACCCCATCACGACTTAAGGATCGCGCGATCAAGCAGTTTTGCCATCAGCCCCACGCATAGTCGCAAAACGGCCTCGCTATGGGTTTTTCGCCCCGGCCCACACTCAAAACGGGGAACGCCGCCCAAATGGGCGGCGTTGCTAGAAGACCCTGAATCGGACCGCGTCCTAGTCGAGAGAAATGATCCCCATTCGAACGGCTCGGAGAATGGCCTGAGTGCGATCACGGGCATCGAGCTTCTGGTAGATCGATGCCAGATGATTCTTGACCGTCTTCTGACTGATGTACATCTGGTCGGCAACCTCAGAGGTCGAGCAACCATCAGCGATCAACTGGAGCACTTCTTCTTCTCGCTTCGTCACGACACGATCTTCGCGGGTCGGGACGATGGCGAGCTTTCGCACCTCGTCGAGCATGGAGGCAGCAAGCTGGGGTGAGAGGGCCACCTCGCCGCTGAAGACCGTGCGCACAGCGCCAGCGATCTCCTCAGTCGAGCAATCCTTGACCATGTACCCGCAGGCACCGGCCCGGATGGCGTTGGCGAGCACTTCCTGGTCGGCGTGCATCGTCAGCATCACGACCTTGGTCTCCGGCACGGCAGCGCGAACTTGCCGGCATGCTTCGACGCCGTCCATTTCCGGCATCGACACGTCCATAAGGATCACGTCGGGTGTCAGTCTCTGGGCCATGTTGACCGCCTCAGCGCCGTCTCGGGCCTCACCGACTACATCGAAGCCATGCTCCGACATTGAACGGCTGAGGCCTTCCCGAAGCATCCGGTGGTCATCAGCGAGCATTAATCGAATCATCATGTTACCTACTGCTTACCTCGCGTTCGAGTGATCCGTCGGGACCAAACTCTACCCTTTCAACCGATTCGGGTCAGGAAGCCTATCGGTCGTCGGTCCAGGTTCATTAGGCCTAAGGGTCAGGCCCTTCGCGCGTCGTGCTCAAAAGTTTCAGAAATACGCCGAAACCAGTATTTGCACTGGGCTCCACAGCGGCAACACTGGGCTTCGCAGCGACAACAACGGGCCGCGCTGTTGCGACTCAGATGCTGTCGGCATTGCGATCAGCGGAAAGAAAGCAACGGATTACGGTGCCTCGGCCTTCTTCACTGTGGACTTCGAGCGTGGCGCCAATACTCGCGGCGCGCTCGCGCATCCCCACCATGCCGTAGCTGTCGGTCCGGCCCGCGTTGCCCTTCGAGAAGCCCTTGCCATCATCGGCGACTTCCAGAGCTGCGGCGTTTCCGTCGCACCGCCAACGAACGGCGGCACCCTTCGCTTCAGCGTGACGTTCGACGTTTACCAGCGCCTCCTGGGCGATGCGCCACATCTCTCGTTCCTGCAGGAGCGGAAGTCGGGTGCCTTGCTGATCGGCGTAGACGCGGATGTCAAGGTCGTTGCGTTCCATCAAACGGGCGGCGAACTGCTCGAGCACTTCGCCAATCTCGACTTCCTCTGAAACATCGGTGCGAAGGTCGTAGAGCGTGTCACGAACTTCACCGATGACGCCGCGGAGGTCGGTTCGGAGCTGGTTGAGCGATGGCCCAACCTCTTCGCCCTTTTGGTCCTTGGACACGATCCGGTCAATTTCGAAAGCGAGATAGGCCAGCGACTGCCCGATGTTGTCGTGCAGGTCGCGGGCAATGCGGGTGCGTTCTTCGTCGGCTCCAACCGTGCGTAGACGGCTGAACCAGCGGGCGTTGTCGATAGCCAGCGCCACCGGCTCGACAAAACCATCCATCAATTCCCGCTCGCGACGTCCGAAAGCTGCAGGTTTCCGGGACTCGACGGCGAGCAAACCGATGATGGATCCGCGGGCCGGGAGCACCGTGTAGATGCCCGAGGACGACATCGGCGAGATACCTGGACCATTCGGGAGACTCAGGTCGGAGACTTCGACCAACTTGTTGCTCGACATTGCTTCCATCAATGGCTTCGGTAGCTCCGTGGGGCCGAGGCGGTTCGGCAACGCGGCGCCTTCTCGGCGAATTACCTGCCAACTGGCGTCGGTGTCATCGAAGATCAAGATTGCAACCGAGTCGAAGTCGACTAATCCTCGGAGACGAGCGACAGTGGTGTCGAGAACCTCGCCGAGATCCAGCGATGCCGGCAAGGTTTGTGCAACCCGATGAAGGGAGAAGAGCAGTGCATTGGCATCGCTGAGACGGTCGAGACGGTCGAGAGCCAGTGAGTGCTGACGGCTCGCCTCACCTGAAATTCGACGGGCATATCCGGCGACAACGCCAACCAAAACAAGAACCGCCGACCACTGCAACGAGATTCGCAAATCTTGGCTGACATATTCTGGACGGGTCGCATCAGCAAGGCTGATGGCGGCTGCCGCGCCGACAGCGAGGCGAAGACCAAAACCGAAGCCGCGGGCGAAGCCTGCGACCACGATGGCCGTCATCAACGAGAAGACAAACGGAGAGTCCCAATAGGAGGTGGCTGCCACTGCTGCGACATGGAAAGAGATCTCGCCGAACACTTCGAGAAGCGACCGAATATTGCCGACGTAGCGCAGCGGCCTGACGGTGCGGATCACCGTGTAGCTCACAACCAAGACGCACCACAGCACGGTTTTCCAGTCGTTCTGGATAAACGCGCCAGCCGAAAGGGCCACCGACACGGCCGTCATACACCAGCGAATGGCAAGGATTGCGGGCGCAAATGTGGCGACCCTGTCGACCCGGTCGGCGATGCCGGGATCCGTTGGGTCGTAGCCGTCGCTGGCACGTCCAATACGCGCTATCGGGCCCAACCACGAGGTAGTCCGTCGCAAAGGACGTCGCGAATGGTTGACGTCGGCTGACGAAGCCTCCGTTGGTATCTGAGTTTCGGTCGGCGTGTCGATGATTTCTACCTCCGGAAGCTTGTGGACCACATCGGCAGCAATTGACGAAATCCGAGGACTTTCGACCATTGCCATCGCAGAAACATCGTTGTCAGCAAACCAGAACTCAGAAGCCCTTGGATCTTGAGTTTACGGTTGGCATTCTGCTGCGTCCGCAGAGCAGAGGACGGTCCAGTCGTCGTCTTGCCATACGACCGTCCACTTTCCTGTTCCCGACGCGAGAGCAACGAGCACTCGGTCGGTTTGCCAAAGAATGGCCGTCGGGTCGTACTGATCCAGCACATCGCCCCATGACGGGGCACCGTCGAGGAGCGTGAGGTAGTCGTCGACCAATTTGGCGTCATGTAGTTCGAAGCGGTCATCGATCCACGCGGCACCGGCCTCGGCATAGCGGATATCAAGATAGTTGCCTACGAAGTCCTGGTGAACCACAGGCACCTCCACGGGCGACAGTCCGATGTCTTCCATCGCGTTTATGGCCTCGATGGGATAGCGCTTCATGTCGACGTGGGGTCCGCGAATGGCGATCAGCGGGATCGCTATCACGAGCACTGCGAGCGCACGAGAAGCGAGGTGAACAGCCGATGATGTGTAGTCCCGGTCGGTTGGACGCGGTTGCGGCAAACCTTCGCCGAGGAGTGGCAGCATGGTGATGACAGCGACAGGGATGTTTCGGGCACTTAGTAAAGCCATAACAATGACGACCAGAGTCGGCACGATCCTTTGCCACCTGGCGGTTCGAGAGGCGATCACTACGACAACCACGAGCATCAGAAACGCTCGGGTCCAGGTCGACTCGAAGCCGCTGGCTTGCCATTCGGAGATGTGGCGGAGCGTCTCTTGGCGACCGAGCAGGTCAAACGGAAACAGCAACAACCTGGGTCCATAGGGGTTGACGATCCCTGCGAGTAGGACGCCAACACTGAGCCAGATCGCCGCGTCCGCATCGCGGTCACGCCACTCGGCGGTGACCGGGTCACCACCGACTGCTCGATCGATGCGGCTGCCGAACCAGCGGGCACTGAGAATCATCAGACCCATCGGCCAACTGCCGTGCACACTGATCCACAGGACACCCACGACGACCAGCCAGCGAGGATCGCCGCGTCCCTCGGCGATCACCAGCATCAGGGCCAGGAGCACAAACGCGATCAGCAATGGACGTTCCGTCCAGGCGTGAAGGCCGACCCAAAGCGTCGGCACCATCACTGCAGCTCGTATCAGCACCGATGAGTTCCGGCCGGTGAGCAACCAGAGCAGACCGGCGAGCACGCCAGTCGACACAGCCATCAGCAAACGAAGTCCGTGAAAACCACCGAGCTCGTCGACGATGCCGTATAGCAGTGACGCCAGCCAACTCTGCACCACAACCGACTCACCACCGCTTGTCCATGTGAATACGTCTTCGCGAACGATCCCGTGGTCGAACATCTGACGTCCGGTTGCGAGATGGGTCAGGAAGCTGTTGTCGCCAAGTTTCTGCGCACCTATCCCGACACCAACGAGCACGACAGAAAGTCCAAGGACTCGCTCGAGCGTTGCCGGACGACGGGCAGTCGTTACGTCCGTCACGGATCGCCTAAAAGTTGTTGGCGATACTGATCGCAGCAGGGCCGAGCACAATGCAGAACAGTGCAGGGAAGATGCAGAACACCATCGGAATCAGCATCTTGACGGGGGCCTTCCCCGCCTTTTCCTGAGCGATCTGACGACGCTTGACGCGCATCTCCTCCGCCTGTCCACGCAGAACCCGGCCGATGGAGACGCCAAAGGTGTCAGCCTGAAGAATGGCGAGCACGAAGCTCCGGATCTCCGCGACCTCGATGCGAGCATCCATGGCGCGCATGGCTTCAGATCGAGTGGAACCGGCGCGAACCTCACCAAGCATCCGACTGAACTCGTCAGAAAGCGAACCTTTGACCGAACCAATTACCCGCTGCAGCGCCTGTTCGAAGCCGAGACCGGCTTCGACGCTGATAACCAGAAGATCAAGCACATCCGGAAGCCCCCGCAAGACGTCTTTCTGGCGTTCTTCGACTGCACGGTTGAGTCTGGCATCGGGGCCGAGCACGAGAGCAAGAACCAGCAAGAGCGTCACGCCCAACTGGGTTTTGCCGGTCAGGCCGACAGGGTTCCAGAGGTACGTGAAGAAGATTGAGGCGGGAATCAGCACGACTGTGACCACACGAACAGCGAGGAAACGGTCGATGGCCGATGGACTCGGCCGACCCGACAAGACAAACTTGTGTCGTACGCCGTCGATATAGCCAGCCGGCGTTAATCTGCGGCCGATGTCTGTCAGCGCACCGAGTACGGGCACGAGTGTACGTTGCGCCAACGGGTTCAATAGTTCCCGGTCACGGACGCTGTCGACTTCGTAATCTTCGAGCGCACGTAGCGACTCGCGGACTGTTGCCTTCTCATTGGCTTGCGAACCAACTACCCATATGATCAGTGCAAGGCCGACACCGAGAAGACCGGCAGCAATTTGGGGATCCAGATCGAACACAGTCGCCTCAGATTTCGATGTCGATGAGCTTTTTCATCCATGCAAAGCCAATTGCTACGGCAGTCATGGCCGCACCCAACAGCATCTTCCCAAGGGAATCGGTGAAGAGGACGCTGATGTAATCAGGGTTCATGGCCCACATGACGAACCCCAGCCCGATCGGCAAGAGTCCGAGAACGATCGCACTCATCTTGCCTTCGGCGGTGAGGGTGGCGACGTCACGGCGAAGACGCTCACGTTCGGTCATGGTTTCGGCGACTGTCAGCAGAAGCTCCGACAGGTTGCCGCCAACCTCACGCTGGATCTTCACGGCCATGACCGCCCAAGCGAAGTCGTCAGAATTCATCCGTTCAGCCGACGCATCCATGGCAGTTTCGACCGGGAGACCCAGTTGAGCTTCGGCGACGATCCGGCGAAGTTCGCTGCCCATCGGATCTTCGATCTCCAGGGACACAGCTTCCATACCCTGCATGAACGAGTAGCCGGCTTTGAGGGTCGATGACAGCAGATTTAGGGTGTCGGGCAACTGTGAAACGAACTTCTTGGAGCGACGTTTAGCCAGGAACCGAATGATGAACGGCGGAAGAAGGATACCCAAGAGACCCATCACGGCCAGGCCGGGGACGCCCCCGATCAACACCAACCCAATTGCGAACGAGGCGAACACGATGCCGACATAGGCAGTCATGGCCTCGCCGGCACGTAGCGACAGATCTGCTCGCTCAAGCAGCGCTTCGGAGCGTTCAAGTGCACCTCGGCGTTCGGCGATGCCCTCGGTGAACGCAACAGCACGCTTCAGGAACAAGCTTTTCGAGAATCCGTTGCCACTCTCGTCGTCTGCCAAATTCTGAGAATCAGGATCGGTGTAGGCGCCAAGAATGGCATCGAGCCCCGATTCTTCTTTCTGGAACAGAATCGCAAATGAGTATGCGCAGAGCGCGGCAGCCACCGCTCCGAGCGCAAGACCAACCGTACGACCCGTCTCGCCTTCGAGAAACCCAAGACCGGGAACCGTGGTCGGGCCGGGCGCCACAATCGGGGCCAAGGCGCGACCGCTCGTACGCGTATTGTTGGAAAACGTGCCCCTGAGGGTGACGCCGTCGACGGTGACGTCGAGCGTGTGTCCGGCCAGCATGGCGTCGCCGGAGAATTCGACTTCCCACGTCGATGCCACGACCTGTGAAATCGTAGACCCGTAGCCGGCCAGCTCGTTCCTACCATCGGGAGCCGCGTAAAAACCGGCCACCGAGACCTCCACGAGGCGCTGTTCTTCAGCGCTGGTGGTTTGGCCACCATGCAGCAAGAACACCGACGCGTTTGCGTTCAAGATTGTGCCCCGGGCTTCGCCCGCGCTCGATGTTGAAGCATTGTCAACATTCGCTGCGAAGACCACAACATTCGCCGCGCCCGGAACAGGATCGACCATGTTGAGGACTGAACGTCGCACTCCATCCCAAAGCTTGTTCCCACCAGAGGCGCTCACAATGTTGGTGATTATCTCGCGGGTACGTTCGTGATCGTTGTTGAAGCCGACACGCAGACGAGTTCCACCACCGGAAGTCCACTCTCCAATCTCTTCGGTCACCGGGGCACGACGCACATAGTCGTCTGCCGCGGCGATCAGCGGTTCGAGGAACTCCGCGGATTCCGAGCTGTTGTCGATCAGGATGACCGTCTGCACCACAATGTCCGAGGATGCCAAAGCGACCGGAGTCTCGGCGTTGACGCTGACACCGGCGATAAAGATTTCGATGAGCGAAGGCTGCTCTGCAGTACGAAGCACTAGATAAGGGTCTTCGGTCGCATCGATCATGAGCAGCTCTGCAGGCGCGACCTGCGCCTCCGCTTCAGTCTCTTGTGCGAGCGCAGCTGGAGCGACAAGCGCCGCCACCAGCATCATCGCCGCAACGAACAGCGCGAAGATGCCGCGCCGACGAGCGACGTGGGAGGGCTCGATCACTGAACCGGCATTCCGCTGGGGTTGGGTTGGAACGTTTCGGGGCCGAGCCGGATGCCTTCGGCTGTCAGTTTCTCAGCGAACTTCGGGCGGATACCGGTGGCCTTGAGAGCGCCTCGGTAGCGCCCAGCGTCATCGACACCGGCGGCGAAGTCAAACATGAAGACGTCTTGGAGGGTGATGACTTCACCCTCCATGCCTTGCACCTCAGTGATGTGAGTGATTCGACGAGAGCCATCACGCAGACGGGCGATCTGAACGATCACGTCGATAGCGGACGCCATCTGCTCACGAATCGCTCGCACCGGCAGATCAAAGCCGGACATGAGTGTCAGTGTCTCGAGACGAGAGAGCGTGTCACGAGGAGTGTTGGCGTGGACCGTAGTCAGCGAGCCATCGTGACCGGTGTTCATGGCCTGGAGCATGTCGAGGGCTTCACCGCCGCGACACTCACCAATCACGATGCGATCTGGGCGCATACGCAGCGAGTTCTTGACGAGGTCACGAATGGTGACCTGGCCACGACCCTCGATGTTCGGTGGACGAGTCTCCATGCAGAGTACGTGGTCCTGATGGAGCTGAAGCTCTTTGGCGTCCTCAACCGTGACGATGCGCTCATCGGCCGGGATGAACGACGACAAGACGTTCAGCATGGTGGTCTTACCGGTGCCGGTACCACCCGAGACGACCATATTCAGTCGACCATGCACGCAGGCCTGCAAGAAGCGGGCTGCGTTAGCGTCAAAAGTGCCGAATCGGATGAGGTCATCGACCTGAAGCGGGTCGGCCTTGAACTTACGAATGGTGAGGAACGGGCCGCCGATGGTGAGCGGTGAGATGATCGCGTTCACACGGGAGCCGTCGGGAAGACGGGCATCACACATGGGACTCGACTCATCAATGCGGCGACCAACCTGGCCCACGATCTTGTCGATGACACGCCGAAGGTGTCCCTCGTCAACGAACGTGACGGGGTCCTTGGTGAGCTTGCCCCCGCGTTCCACATAGACAGAGTCGGGACCGTTGACCATGATTTCAGAGACGTCGTCGTCGCGGAGAAGCGGGTCGATCGGGCCGTAGCCGAGGATGTCATCGGAGACACCCTCGATGAGTTGCGCCTTGTCTGCTGCAGAGAGCGGCGCACGCTCCTGAGCTAGTGCAGCGTGGAGCTGCTCGTGGACCTTCTTGCGGAGGTCTTCTTCTGAGAGTCGGCTGTCGTAGAGGATCGGACCGAGTTCTTCGATCAGACCGTGGTGAATGCGCTGACGTAGCTCGTCGAGCACGGGGTCACGACCGCCGTCTTGCCCGGCACCGGCCTTCGCTGCTTGTGCCGCAGCGAGACCACCCTGGACACTGCCAGCGCTTCCTCCGGCCGCAGGCGGGGTGTCGGGCGGGGCAGAGCCAGGCTCTATCCCTTGCTGCACATCGTGCAGACGTTTATACAGACTCATCGATACTCCTCAGTCATGGAGAAGAACTACTTTTTGCGACGACCGGATGTGACCACTGGCAAGAAGATGCTGGCGAGCTCTTGGAGTGACTTCGCCACTCCAGAGCGGGGGGCACTGTGAACCACGGGGACGCCGCGGTTCACAGATTGGGGAACAACGATGTCGCTTGGGATCAAGATGTCGGCACTGACCTGGAGAGTCCGTTCGACTTCGGCGACATCGAGCTTCACCTTCGAGTTGGACCGGTTCAGAATTAGGCGCAGCTTTTCCACGGGCGTGTTGAGTAGACGCAGGGTTTGTAGACCGATTTTCAAATTTTTGACACTGGGGATATCCATGCCAGCGACGAGAAGGACGTCGTCGCTTACCTCAATCACCCCAAGCACCACGTCGTTGAAGTACGCCGGAGTGTCAATGATGACGTACGAGCAGAAGCTTCGGAGGACGTCGATGATCTGGATCAGCTCAGCGGCACCGACCTGATCGGCGAATGCCGGCTCAAGTGGGGCAGGGAGAACAAGCAGGCCCGATGACTCGTGCCGAACCAAAAAGCTCTGCATGAGGCTTACGTCTAGGCGATCAAGGGAGCTCACCACATCAACAATGGTGTGTTGCGGAACCAGCTTGAGCATCACGGCGATATCGCCGAACTGGAGGTCAGCGTCGATCAGCACCACGGGCTTTTCGGAACGCTGGGCCAGGATCACGCCAAGGTTGGACGCGATGACCGACTTGCCCGATCCGCCTTTGGTGCTGAATAACGCGATGACCTGGGCAAGTTCGCCGTCACCTTCAAAGAGAGGGTCATCGCCAACCGGCGAGCTGGGCGTCGTGGCCAAGCTGGCTGCTACCCGATCGATGGCTTCGCGCATTTGGGTGTCGTCGGCGGGAAACGCAAGCACGTCCTTCACCCCAGATCGCAACGCTTGCTGGAGAACGTTTGTGGTGAGTTCCTCTGTTACAAGGATCGAGCCGATCTCACGATGTGCCTGCAGCACACGCTCAATGGCGCCGAGTGAGTCGTCGACGGCGCAGCTTGGACCGAGCACAAGCACAATCGGCTCGCCGTTGAGATAGGGAACCAGGTCTTCGATCTGTGGGAAGCTGCTCACGTCGGCACCGAGCTGCGTGATCAGCCGGCTTCGAGCGAAATCGTCGGGCTCGATGACTACGAGGTTGACAGGGTGCGCTGGTGCCTCATCAGAAGATGATGCTGTCTCATTTGCACCGAATTCAGGTGCTTGTTGCAGCGTCTCTTGTGTGGGCACCGACATTTCACCTTCCATGCTCGGGGTCAGAGCCTCTTTACTGTCGTCGGTGGAGAAACCGGACACTTGGATCAGTCTTCCTGAAGCTGTTCGCATGAGAAGTGAGCGGTGGGCCCGCCGTCGTCTTCGGCGGCGGTATCAACCGAATCGCCCTCGATGAATCCGTCGGGGCCGTAGGGCGTCAGGCATTCGGGCATCTCTGCGGGCGTGGGACCTTCACCGTCGAGAATACTTGGCGGTAGCGGTCGCAGGACTTCGGCCTCGTAATCCTCGGGGATGAGTGTGAGGTAGATATCCGAAGCGCTGACCGAGGCCAGTATCTGGGCTGCCTCGTTCGGCACCATGAAGGTGATCGCACCACCCTGCGGGGTGATGACATCGTCACCGATCTCACCAGGCCGCAACGTCTGGCGGGCACCAATGGCGAGGATCTCGACTCGCTGGAAGAGGTAGCGGGCGGGTGTGGTGTACGTACACCACGCGGCCCCGCCCAGAAGCTCATCACTGTCGAACTGGCCGCCGAATGTACTGTCGACCCCACTTTCGCCCACGAGTCCGCCCGCGAGGTCGCCTTCGCCTTCGCCTTCGCCTTCGGCTTCGTCTTCGGCCGCTCCGCAACCAATGTTGCTATGGCGGACCATGATGTTGACCTCATCGCCAGGCTGCAGGTAGCCACCAACAGCCTCGACCTGGCCGACCATGATAGTCATCGCCACGTGGCCGGACGGGACCTGGTCGGTAAACCGGGCAGAGACGATCGCCGGGTCTACGAAAAGCCCTTGGACGATGATCTGGTTCTTCGGAATGAGACCTCGAGACACGAGGCCGGTGATCTGTTCGGCCTCGTTGACCGGGACGAAGGTCGCCGGGCGGATCTCCAGCGGGATGTCCTGCGGGACCATCATTTCGATCGCCAACGCTGCGGGTGTTCCTTCGGGAATATCCTCGCTCGCGATCAGCACCAGGACGGGCTGCGCATCTGCGTAGAGATCGTCTTCGATACCTCGCACATAGTTCAGCAACGCGAGGCCAGCAAAGAGGCCGACACCGATTGCAGCGATAAGGATGAGTGTTCGACGGGAACTCACAAGAACCTCGTTGGTCGGGAGAAAGAAAGAGAAGAGAAAAAGAGAAGAGAGCCGCAGTCCCCATTCGGTTGCACCCTACGCGAGTTGAGGCATTCTACCCATGACCCATAACCCTTTCGTTCTGATGAAGCTTGGTGGCTCGCGGTCCGATGACCTGCAGCAGTAGGGGTTTGAACCCAATACTTCGCCGAAAACGCCGACGACAAGCATTCCTCGAAGGAAATGCTTGCCGTCGTGTTTCGTTCGAGTTTCCTATCGGTTCAACCCCGACGGGAGGTTCTGAAGATCTAGACCAAGTTGCCTAGGCGAGAGTCATTCCTCTTCGGAGACCGCAGCCTCGTCGACCGCAACCTCTTCTTCGACCTCAACCTCTTCTTCGACCTCAACTTCTTCTTCGACCTCAACGTACTCGTACTCGACGCCCTCTTCGCCCTCAGCAGTGGCGCCTTGAGCCTCTTCACCATCGGCGTAGTACTCTTCCCACGCCGCCTGGCCTTCAGATTCCTCGTCGCCGCCGATGTAGTTGCCCTCGGTGTCGTAGGCATGCTCGCCGAAGTGCTCCTGGTACTCGGCCGCGACCTGGCCACCTTCAGCGGCTTGTTTGATCGACAAGCTGATGCGGCGACGCTGAAGATCGAGATCGATGATCTTGACCCACAGTTCCTCGCCCGGGGTGACAACTTGCTCGGGGAGGTCAACGTGGTGTGCCGACATCTCAGAGATGTGCACGAGACCCTCGATGCCGTCGCCCACCTGGACGAACGAACCGAAGGGCACGAGCTTGGTAACACGGCCGTACACGAGCTCGCCAACACGGTGACCGCCGGCAAATTCCTGCCACGGATCCTGCTGGGTCGCCTTCAGCGACAGGCTGATGCGCTCACGGTCGAGATCGACCTCGAGGACCTCAACATCGATCTCGTCACCGACAGTGACAACCGATGATGGATGATCGACGTGCTTCCAGCTGAGCTCGGAAACGTGAACGAGTCCGTCCATGCCGCCAAGATCGACGAACGCACCAAAGTTGACGACGCTGGACACGACGCCCTTGCGACGCTCGCCCGGCTTGAGGTTGTCGAGGAACGCTCCACGCTGTTCCTTCTGGGTCTCTTCGAGCCACGCACGACGAGACAGCACGACATTGTTGCGGTTTTTGTCGAGCTCGATGATCTTGGCTTCGAGTTCTTTGCCCACGTAGGGCTGGAGGTCGCGCACGCGACGCAGCTCGACGAGCGACGCTGGAAGGAATCCACGAAGACCGATGTCAACGATGAGGCCGCCTTTGACGACCTCGATCACGGAGCCCTTCACGACACCGTCAGCTTCCTTGAGTTCTTCGATCTGGCCCCATGCACGCTCATACTGCGCACGCTTCTTCGAAAGGACGAGACGGCCTTCTTTGTCTTCTTTGGTGATGACGAGGGCTTCGACGGCCTCACCGACCGAAACAACTTCGCTGGGATCCACGTCGTTGCGGATCGACAGCTCACGTCTAGGGATCACGCCTTCGGATTTGTAGCCGATGTCGAGGAGGACTTCGTCCTGGTCGATTCGGACGACGGTGCCTTTGACGAGCTGGCCGTCTGCAACGAGCACCATCGTTGAGGTGTAGGCCTCTTCGATATCGATGTCGCCGAGGTCGGCGTCAATGATTTGGCGGGGAGTGTAGTTACCGTCGGAATCGAAGGTCCCGAACTGGGATTCTTCGGCGGCAATGGTCTGATCGGACACGTGAATCTGCTTTTTATAGGGAATCGAGTTGACGCACCGGTATCTGACCGGCAGGCCCTGTCAGAAAAGACAGCCCCATCACGCTATCTGACACCATCGCGATGTGCGCCCGCCTAGCGGTAGACCAACCGATAGTCCTCATCGGCGTATTCGGTGGGCACCGTGCCGTACAACATTCGGTGAGCGGCGATCCGGCCGAGTTCGTCAGCCGACTTGGCCACGTGGCCGTCATCTGCCAGCAGCGCATATATCTCGGAGTCCGGAAACCGATCTATGAACTGGCGCCCCGTGGGCGACTTGGTGACCGCACAGGGCACGACATGGCTCGACCGGACCTCGACGTCGGGAAGGAGCATCGCCAGTTCCTCGTGGAGCCACGCTGCGATCGCAGCGTCGCCCCCGGACTGAAACCATCGGGTCAGCATCGTGGCCGGGTCCGTCATCAGAGAGCCGACCGATTGGCCGATCTTGAGATAGTTGCGGCCGTCGGGATAGCGGACCGGCGGTAACAGGTACACGCTTTCGCCGATCTCATCGCCTCGCTTGCAGATCACCGACGGCATGTCGGCGAGGTCGGCGGCCACGCCGTCGTCAACCTCTGCGAACACTACGGGGTGTTCTTGCACGGCGAAGTCGATCTCCTTGGGGATGATCATCAGATGATTGGCGAATGCGCCCGTGGCGAGGAGCACCTGATCCGCCTTGACAACGGTTGCATCGCTGAGGCCGATCAGGATCCGTCCGCTCTCCGGCTCGATCGCAGTGACGACGGCATCGATCTGCTGCCCTCCTTGGAGACGAACGGCTTCGCATTGGGCGGCGATGAACCGGCGCGGGTTTATGTGGCCACCGACTCGAGCATCGAAGGCCCCGGTCATGCCGTGGCCGAACCGGAACTGCGGAAACCTTTGGGCGAGAGCGACATCGTCGAGGACGTCACAGTCGACTCCGGCTGCAGTCGCGTTGGCGAGCATTTCATCGAGGTAATCACCCATTCCACTGACCGAGAGATGACCGACGGGGCAATAGAACTCGATTCCCGTCCTCTCTTCCAGTTCGCGGTGGCGACCGAGCGACGCCGCCGCAATGCGAGCGAAGTAGGGGTCCCGGTCGAGCACGCGGGTGATACGGCTCTCGTCGTAGTGGCTGCCGAACACGCCATTATGGCTGGCAAGTTCGGCCGGCTCACCGGGTCCGATCACCGCAACGTCGGCTCCCAGGTCCGCCAGGTGTCGTGCCGCAGCCGAACCCAACAAACCTCGACCGACAACGGCTACGTCACACGTGTGTACTGGTTCAGCCAAGGGTGTCTCCTATCAGCCAAGGGCGTCTTGTGTGTCGCACCTGGTGACATCATCTCGCGTTTTTCTTCGGGTGACCACGAGAAATTCCGGTGAGTCGATTTCGGGTGCCATGGGCGACCAGTCGCCGGGTTCGATCGAATCAATCGATTCCACCACGAGCCCGACGCCATCGGCCATCAATCGCAGCTCTCTCGGGGTGAAGCACGTCGTCCAGAGGTCGGTCGAGGTTGATTCGCCGGTTTCGTTGCGGATCTCGGTGGTCTCACGATGCACGCCGCGCTCGGCATCGAAGTCGTTGCCTTCAACCAGGTTGGCAACCTGGAGGTACGCGTTGAACGCTGTGAAAACGACGCTGCCACCGAGACGCGAGGCTCGAGCCATGCCGGCGAGAATGTCCAGATCAGGGTCGAGGGCTTGGCCCGCAGCCGGACCTCCCGACATGCCGAAGGCGCCTTGGCATATCGAGATGACGACATCGAACTCATCGATGAACGACAGTCGGCGGGCGTCGGCTCTCTGATAGGTGACGTTGGGCGGCGCGTCGACGGAGGCGATGTCGAGAAATGTCTGGCTGATATCGACGCCGATGACGTCGAAGCCACGACGGCCGAGTTCGTTGGCATGCCGACCTGGCCCGCAGCCGACGTCGAGAATACGCTCGCGGCCTGTCAAGTCCAGTCGCTCGATGAGCGCGTCGATCTCTTTGGCCGTCCCCTTGGTGAACGAGTAGCGGAGGTACGCCCTCCCCATGTGATCGGCGAGGCCTTCAAACCAGTGATCGGGCATCAGCCTTTGGCGTCAGCCCATGTTTCGGCGATCTGGAGGTCGACCTCCATGGGCACGCGCAGATCGAATGCGCCCTTCATGACCGACACCATGAGTTCACTTGCTTGGGTGACTTCAGCCTCAGGCGCTTCGACAATGATCTCATCGTGGACCTGGAGCACGATCGTGCTCACCAACCCGTCGTCTTCGAGCGCCTTGTCCAGGCGGACGATGGCGACCTTGAAAATGTCGGCGGCAAGACCTTGGATGCCCGCGTTCATGGCTTGGCGTTCGCCGGCCTGACGGATCTGACGGTTGCCGCTGGCCAGCTCGGGAATCTGGCGGCGGCGACCGAACAGCGTCTCGGTGTAGCCCCGCTCTCTCGCCACGTTGACGGTGTGATCCATATAGCTGCGCACCGAGGGGAAGGCTTCGAAATAGGACTCGAGTATCGCCGAGGCTTCTGCGACCGCGATGTTGAGGCGCTGAGCAAGCCCGTAGGCCTCCATGCCGTAGGCGAGACCGTACGAAACCATCTTTGCCTTCGATCGCTCCTCGACGTGCACATCTTCGGGCGCAATGTCAAAGACGGCGGCGGCGGTGGCGGTGTGGATGTCTTCGCCTCGTTCGAAGGCTCCGATGAGACCGGGGTCCTCGGCGAGATGAGCGATGCAGCGCAGTTCGATCTGGTCGTAGTCGGCAACGAGCAGCTTGTGGTCGGGAGGAGCGACGAACGCGGTCCGGAACACTCTGCCGCGCTCTGAGCGCACCGGAATGTTGTGCAGGTTGGGTGCATCTGAGGACAGCCGACCGGTGCGAGCGACGGTCTGATTGAAGGTGGCCCGAATGCGGTTGCCCTCCCCCACCTCGGCAAGCAGACCTTCGCCATAGGTCGAACGGAGCTTCTCTACCTCACGGAAGTTGAGGAGGTTTTCGACGATCGGGTGCTCGTGGCGCATCTTTTCTAACGACTGGGCGTCAGTGGAGTAGCCGGTCTTCGTCTTTTTCTGCGGCGTCAGGCCCAACTCTTCGAAGAGAACCTCGCGAAGCTGTTTGGTGGAGTTGACGTTGAAGTCGTGGCCCGCTTCGGCAATCACCGCGGCACGCATTGAATCGGTGTCCGCGCTCAGTTCGTCGCGGATGCGGGTGAGAACGTCGGGGTCTACGCCGATACCGCGATGTTCCATCTTGGCCAGCACTCGCACAAGCGGGATCTCGAGGTCGTCGTGCAAATCGAGCAGACCCTGGGACGCCATTGCTTCGCGCAGAGGCATCACCACACGGTCAACGGCGAGCGCTTCGCGTGCCGCCTGGGTGCCCACCGATTCCTGTTCGCCGCCTTCGAGATCCAGCTGCCCATCTGGGGCGCCACCGGTTGCCATCTCCAGGCTCGCGTAGCGAAGGAGAAGCTCGCCGAGGTCGTACCGACTGTCGGCGGGGTCGAGTAGATAGGCGGCCAGTCGAGTGTCGACGCTGAGGTCGCGGAGGTCGACGCCCATGTCGAGCATCCCTCGCATCGTCGGCTTCGCTCCGTGCATCGCCACGGGCCGACCGTCGGTGTTCAACAGTGTGCTCAGGGCGTCTCGAACACCGCTGTCCTCGAGGAAGCGTCCCTCAACGAAACCGACTTCGGCTCCGGGACCGTCCACCACAAACGCCAACCCCTGGTGAACTCCACCTTCGGGGACGGCGAGGGCCAGCACGTCCGTGCCGGAGTTTGCCGCCGCGAGGGCACCGGCTGCATCTCCCGCTGATTCGTAGACGGTGATTTCTGGCTCCAGCACCTCGGCGGCCGCGGCCGGAGCTACGCCGAGCACCGGTGCGAGGCGATCCCACAAGCGTCGGAACTCCAGGAAATCGAAGAGTTTCTTGATGCCTTCGATATCGGATTCGCCCCGGGTGAGTTCGTCGATCTCATACGGCAGTTCAACATCGCGAACCAACACCATCATTTCGATATTGCTTCGCACCTGGTCTTCGTTGGCGGCCAGATTCTCGCGCAGCTTTGGCGTGAACTCGTCCAGTGAGGCGTATATGCCATCGATTCCGCCCCGCTCATTGATCAGCTTGGCGGCGGTCTTCTCGCCAACCCCGGGAACGCCAGGCAGGTTGTCAGATTTGTCGCCTCGCATTGCCGCGTATTGGACGTAGTCGACCGGGCGCACGCCGGTGCGTTCGAGGATGCCGGCCTCGTCGTAGAGGGCGTAGTCGCTGACGCCGCGCTTGTTGTAAAGCACCTTGATGTGCGGGTCTTCCACCAGCTGATAGCTATCGCGATCGCCGGTAACGACGATGACATCGTCGCCGCGATCTCGGGCCTGGGTGGCAAGCGTGGCAATGATGTCGTCCGCCTCGAAGCCGACGACATCCATCGACGGGATGGCAAGCGCGTCGAGAACCTGGCGGACGAGGCCCATCTGCTGACGGAGAATGTCGGGGGCTGATTCGCGCTGCGCCTTGTAGCTCGGCGTCATCTTGTGACGAAACGTGGGCTCGGGCCGGTCGAAGGCCACGCCGATGCGCTCGGGTTCATGGTCCTTCATGAGGTTGATGAGCATCGACGTGAAACCGAAGACGGCGTTCGTGACCTGCCCGGAGGCGGTCGCCATGTCGGTTGGGAGGGCAAAGAACGCGCGATAGGTGAGCGAGTTCCCGTCGATGAGCATCACTGTGGCCATTGCCGCCGACCCTAACGCGATCGGCTAGGGAGCGAGACGGCCGCTGAGCACTTCGTGGGCCACATCGCTCATCCGGCGGCGGCCCGACATGGCTGATCGTTGAAGGAAACGAAACGCGTCGTCTTCCGACATTCCGTGAGTGTCCATGAGAAAACCCTTTGATCGATCGATCAGCTTTCGTTCCTCCATGCGGGACTCAAGTTCACCGATCTTGTCGGTGAGGGCTTGTCGTTCCTGGCGCCGAGCCCGTGCGAGCTCCAGAGCCGGCACGAGATCGCTGCGCTGGTAGGGCTTGACGAGATAGCTCATCGCCCCGGCGTCGCTTGCCTCGTCGATCAGTTCTCGCTGACTGAATGCGGTGAGCATCACAATTGCCGCGTCGAACTGTTCGTTGATGGCGCGAGCCGCGCTGAGGCCGTCCATCCCCGGCATCTTTATGTCGAGCAGCACTAGGTCGGGGGCGTGCTGCTCGACCAGCTGAACAACTTCGTCACCTCGGCCGCAGTCAGCAACGACCTCATAGCCCTCTTCACGGAGGATTTCGACAAGATCGAGACGAATGATCGCTTCGTCTTCCGCTACCACAACTCGAACGCTCACGAGCTGGCGGACAACCGATCGAGGAGCGCGTCCTGCTCGGCGTCAAGCGAGACGATCTTGGCGGTGATGTGCCCGCGATGTTTGCGCAGCCGTTCGAGATGGCGGCTCGCCTTGCGATGTTCCTTTTCGGCGAGCGGGGTTTCCGAGACAAGAGCCCGAAGACGCGCATCGTCGGCCTCGTCGGCGAGTTGGCGGAGTTGTTCATCCGAAACCTGGAGCTCGTCGCGCAGCGAACGCAGCTGGGTGCTGACGGTGCGAAGCTTGCGCTCGATCTGAACTTTGGACATAGACGACACTCTAGTCCCGTCGGATCGCTGGGATTTTGCGGCATGATCGGTCGATGCGTCGCTCCCCCACCTTCTTCGCTGCGACGGTCGCCTTGGGCGTGCTCGCGGTGGCCTGCGGGGACGGTTCTCCGTCAGCGTGTGCCGAGTTGCGGGAGCCCCAGGACCCGCAAAGCGGGCTTCACGTGATCGACCCCGACGGCTTGACCTACACCACCGATCCACCAACGTCAGGCCCTCACGCCAGTGGCCCGCCGGCGTCGGGTGTGTTCGATGGACCGCTTCTTCAGGTGATGCAGGTCCGGATCCTTGAATCGGGTGGCGCAATAATTCAGTACGACGAGACGGTCTCTGCTGAAGCGGTCACCGAGCTGACTGGCTTCGTCAATGATTCGGTCGCTCTCGACGGTCCAGTTGCTTTGGCACCCGCGGGCAGTGCCCTACCGGGCCCGATCGTCGCCACAGCCTGGACCTGGAAACTCACCTGTGATGTGGTTGATCTTGAACGGATCGAGACGTTCATCGCCGAACGGCCTCAGGATGCGCCCGGCGTCGACTGACCGTCCGGTCACTTGTCGGCGACGAGTTCAGCTAGCCGTTCGAGCGTCGCCGTCATGTGCTTGGGGTGACTGGTTGGATAGCCGGCCCATTCGAGTCCTTTGGGGAACCGGGCGGTCGACCAGTCGAACGTTTCTGTCACCTTCGTGCCGCCTTCGACTGGTTCGAGTTCATAGCGCCAGCGGTGTTGAAAGAAGTGTGCCCAGGCGATCAAGCGGTTCTCCTCAAACTCTTTCACCGTGCTTTTCATGCGGTACGGCACGCCGATCTTCATATTCATGCGGAATGTGCTGCCAAGCATCAGTCGCTCGTCGCGGCTGATCACGCCTTTGACCGTGCCACTGCCGTCCATGTCAACGTGGCCCTGCGGGGTCGCCAGCACATCGAAAATCTTCTCTGGCGACGCCGAGATGACCCGGCTCACCGAAACCATCTGCTCAGCCATTGCCTGAGATCCAGTTTCTGAAGAAGACGTGTCTGATTCTGCGGTCTTTTTGATCTCGGCGAGGGTCGTCTCGATCATGCCGAGCGTGGCCGCGGCGCGTTCAAGAAATTGGTCGTGAGATCGGTCAACCCACAGTGGCGGTTTGTTCACGACCCACCACTTTTCGGTAAGTGTCGTGCCGGCGCCGGATGGGGCCATCTCGTAGGACCACCAGGTTCGGTTGTTTTCGACCCCACCGGCAACGAACGTGAAGTCGCGCCCCCGGTCAGCGGCTGCGACCTCTACTTCTCGTGCCCATTCGTTGTCGCCGAACTTGTTCGAACCATCGAAAACGTCGCCGACCTGGCCGGTGCCTCCGTCCCGCCACGATCCACCCGTCGACTCCGGACTCCATTCGGCCATACGAACAAGATCAGAAACAAGGTCGTAGACCGCCTCGGGCGAGGCGGCGACCTCGAT
>JAACCU010000073.1 GCA_009937405.1 Actinomycetota bacterium | reverse complement strand
TTGCGCATTGCGTCATGGGCAAGTTTCATCAGCAATGTCGGATCACAGTTTGGCTGGGCCGACTCTGTGACGCTCGACTGAGTGGGCGGCCCATCAGTGCTGACTGTTGTGTGCTGCGCACCACCAATCGACACTGAAATCCTCACGTCGCTGGTCGTCAGCGATATCGGGGAATCAAGTGCTGCGAGCAGCATCTCGCCAACAGCTACTGGGCCCACCGAGAAATGGTCGGTCACCAGCACGGCGAACTCGTCGCCGGCCAGACGGGCCAGAAACATCGACTCCGGCAGGACATCGCGGAATTTCTCGCTTGCCCAGAGAATCAGCTCATCGCCGGCGGCGTGACCGTACGCATCATTAATGAGCTTGAATCGGTCCAAGTCAAGAATGAGAACGGCGATGCTCGTGAGCTCGCCCTCATCGCACCGTCGAGCTGCGGTAGCAAGCGTGTCCATGAAATTGTGCCGGTTCGGGAGCTTGGAGAGTGGGTCGAAGTTGGCGAGATGGCGGAGCTTCGCCTCGCTTTCGCGGAGGTCGCGGAGTGCCCTGCTGTTTTCGTACCTGGTTGTGATGATCGAGCTAAGAGCCTTCAAGGTCGCGACGTGCTGCGAGTTGTAAAAATTCTTGGAGGAGTGTTCCGAGTCGATCACACCAATGACTGCCCCCCCACTGAGGATCGGCACGGCGAGTTCGGACATTCGAACCTTGTCGTCTCGCACGTAGGACGGATCTTTCGAGACATCGTTTACCAGTATCGGTTGCTGCTCTGCCGCACAGCGCCCCGTGATCCCCTCGCCAAGATCGAGTTCTATCGGGTTGAGGACCTCTGCATTACCAGATTTCTTGTTTCCGTAGGCAGCTCTTTGCACCAGCTTTGAACGAACTTCGTCCATCAGATAGACGACACAATCTTCGAAGCCCAGATCCTGGACGATGTCGTCGGTGAGTAACCACAGAACCTCTTCGACACTCTCAGTGTCGATGACAGCTTTCGTGAATTCGATGACGGCGCGAGCGTAAGTCCACGGCACTTCGCTCTCAGATACGGGGTGAGGTAGGTCGTTCGGAGTCAAGGTTCTTGTCTGATCGGTGACCTAGCGGACACTATCGTGATGATGAACGACTGAACGGTCAGCAAATAGCCTCATGCCCCTCAATTTCGTGGATCAACCAATGGAGAGAAAGTCTGGGGAACCTCGTTGGAACCCAACTTCGCCTCTGCCGAGCATGGAGTGCTCACGCACCGACAAGGCCGCAACAAAGGCCTTCACTCTGTTGTCAAATGGAGCTCTGTAATAGCGTTTGCGACGATGGCCTGAGGCTCACCAATGCGTGACAACCGCACCAAAGGGAGAGCGGCACCGGCGTCAGTCGCAGCAACGTACACGACGTTCGGGAGTTGCAGATGTCGAATACTGGCGGGGACGAGCGCCACTCCTTCACCCGCCGCCACCAAACCAACGATCGTGGTGTATTCGGCGGCTTCGATCGCAGGGTCATACCGAATATCGTGCCTCGCGAGCATGGAGCGGATCTCTGCGTGGAGGCTCGGTGAGCGATCACGTGAGAAGCCGACAAAGGTCTCACCGCTGAGGTTGCGTAGACGGGTTGATGCCTGACCGGCGATCGGGTGATCTGCGGGCATTGCCACCACCAATCGATCGAAGCCAAGCACGGAGGAGTCGACGGCGGGGCGGGCGGGTACCGCTCGGGCGATACCGAGATCCACGTCTCCAGCTGCGATGGCCTGGGCTTGTTCATCCGACGACATCGTGAAGAGTTCGATTTCGGCATTGGGCCAAGCCCGTCCGAAGCGGTGCAGGAATCGAGGCACGAACTCATACGCCGTCGAGTCGACATAGGCGAGCCGAAGCCGGCCCCGAGCACCTCCTCGGATCTCCGCGGCCACACGAGCCACCGACTGAGCCGATACCAACAGGCCGCGGGCGTGCGTGAGGAATGTCGCCCCATCAGCAGTCAGCGAAACCCTCCGTGTGGTCCGCTCAAGAAGCGTCAAGCCCAAGTCAGTTTCGAGTTGACGGATCTGCTGGCTCAGCGCCGGCTGTGCAACATGGAGACGTTGCGCCGCTCGACCGAAATGAAGTTCGTCGGCAACCGCAACGAAGTACTCAAGCCGCCGAAGCGAGATATCGCTACTCATAAGTTGATCTTATCAATCAAACATGAATGAGTACTTCTAATCAAAGAGTTATACCGCCAGACTCGGCGCATGGGGAAAGCAAAGTATTCGGCCGCGGGGCTTTTCATCCGCGGCGCTCGTAAGAAAACGTGGCCACGGGTTTGGCGCGAAGCCGAGATGAAAGAGTCGTACGACGTTGTCATCATCGGTGGTGGCATCCACGGTCTCGCCACGGCGTACTACCTGGCCAAGAACCACGGCATCACCAACGTGGCAGTCGTTGACAAGGCGTACTTGGGTTCGGGTGGATCGGGCCGCAACACGGCCATCGTCCGCTCCAACTACCTGACGCCGGAGGGCGTGGCGTTCTACGACCGCTCCCTCGACCTGTACAACACGATGTCGATCGATCTGAACATCAACGTGATGTTCTCCGAACGCGGGCACATGACGTTGGCCCACACCGACAGCGCTCTACGCACCATGAATTGGCGCGCTGAGGTCAACAAACTCCAAGACATCGACTCGTCGGTGATCGGCCCAGACGAAATCAAGAAGCTCGCACCGAGCCTTGATGTCTCCAGCGATTCTCGTTATCCCATACTCGGAGCCCTCTACCACCCGCCCGGCGGCACAATTCGCCACGACGCTGTGGTCTGGGGCTACGCCCGCGCCGCCGATACCCTCGGCGTCGACCTGCTCCAGAAGACCGAAGTCCTTGACATCCTTTGCGAAGGGGGCGAGGACGAGCACGGCAAGGGCGCCGGCGGCAAGGTCACCGGTGTCCGCACAAGCCGCGGCAACATCAGCGCACCCATCGTGGTCAACTGCACCGCCGGTTGGGCATCGCAGCTGTCAAACATGGCAGGCGTGCGTCTTCCGATCACCACCCACCCGCTGCAGGCCGCCGTCACCGAACCGGTGAAGACGTTCCTCCCGACGGTGGTCGTCTCAGGATCGCTGCACGTCTACGTCAGCCAGACTGACCGAGGCGAGCTCGTGTTCGGTGCTTCCGTCGACCCGGTCGCCACCTACGACATGCGAGGCACGCTCGAGTTCACTGAAGAACTCGCCGGGCATGTCCTCGAACTCATGCCGGGAATCTCCAAGATGCGCCTCCTGCGTCAGTGGGCTGGCCTCTGCGACATGACCCCGGACTACTCGCCTGTGATGGGCCCAACCCAAGTCGATGGCTATTTCGTCGATGTTGGCTGGGGCACCTACGGCTTCAAAGCCGGCCCCGTAGCTGGAGAACAAATGGCTATCTCGATT
>JAACCU010000072.1 GCA_009937405.1 Actinomycetota bacterium | reverse complement strand
GCCTCGAACGCGGTGCTTGTTTGCCATGCCCTCACTGGCGACTCACACGCAGCCGGCGATATTGAGCCTGGCCATGTTGCCGACGGCTGGTGGAATGCGCTGATCGGCCCGGGCAAGGCCCTTGACAGCGACCGGTTCTTCATCGTCTGCGCCAACGTGCTCGGCGGATGCCAGGGATCAACTGGCCCGAGCAGTATCGACCCGGGAACTGGCACGCACTACGGCCCGACCTTTCCGCAGGTCACCATTCGTGACATCGTCCGTTCCCAGAAGCTTCTCTCTCATAATCTGGGAATCCATCAGTGGCTGTCGGTCGTCGGCGGATCGATGGGTGGCATGCAGGTGCTTGAGTGGGGGGCCATGTACCCCGAGCGGGTTCGATCGATCATGCCGATCGCCGCTGTCGCTGCGGCTAGTGCGATGCAGATTGCATGGAGCGCTGTTGAACGCCTCGCCATCGTGAACGATCCTGCCTGGCGTGATGGCTGGTTTGACGACGCGCCGGAGGCCGAAGGGCCTTGGCGCGGCTTGGCGTTGGCCCGAGAGATCTCGCAGATTACCTATCGCACCACCCACGTTTTCGATGAGCGCTTTGGCCGGGAGGTGCACGACCCGAGACGCGAACTCGAACAGTGGGGCCGTTTCGAGATCGAATCATATCTGGACCACCACGGCCAGAAACTGGTCCGGCGATTCGATGCCAATTCGTTCCTGGTCCTGAGCAAGGCAATGGATCTCCATGATGTCGGTCGAGGCCGAGGCGGTATTGCCCGGGTGCTCGGCGACATCAATGTGCCCGCGCTCACGGCATCGGTTTCGTCTGACATCCTCTATCCGCCCTATCAGCAAGCGGAGATTCACGACCTGATCCTCAAGGGTGGTGGCGAATGCCAGTACGAGGTTGTGAATAGTCCTCAAGGTCATGATGGGTTCCTGCTTGAGAGCGGGTTCCTCGGTCCTCTGATCGCAGCAACCCTGTCGCGAGCAAGGCGAATATGAACGACGAACCGCTCCATCCTCACACCCGCGCCATTCGCGCGGGCAGAGGAAATAACGACACGGCCTTGGCGCCGGTGCGCTGGTCGAGTAGCACGTTTTTTGTGGACGGGGCTGACGAGGCGCAGTCATTTGCCTCCGATATCACCGCGCCGAAGTTCTACGGTCGGCACTCCAACCCGACCGTTGCCGACTTTGAATCTGCCATTGCATCGCTCGAGGGTGCCGAGTTGGCTCGTGCCTTCGCTTCGGGCATGGGTGCTGTGAGCGCGGTGATTCTTGGTATCTGTTCATCGGGTGATCACATCGTCACGCAGCGACAGCTCTACTCGCACACCCAGCTGATCTTTCAGGCTGTGTGCCCGCGGTTCGGCATTGATGTCACGTTTGTCGACGGCACCGACCCGGACGCGTGGGCGGCGGCGGTCATCCCCGGGAAAACCACGCTTGTGTTCGCTGAGACGCCTGCTAATCCAAAGCTTTCTCTGGTCGACCTCGGTGCGTTCGGTGCGATCGCTGGCCCGGTCACTGCGGTTGACTCGACCTTTGCCACGCCTCTCGGGCAGCGGCCCCTCGAGTACGGGGTTGATCTCGTCATCCATTCGGCCACGAAGGCCATTGCCGGCCACAACGACGCCATTCTGGGTGTTGTCGCCGGCTCTGAGGAGCTGATCGCCTGGATACGTGGATTTGCTGTACTGCATGGAGCCGTGGCGTCACCGTTCGACGCGCTCAATGGCTTGAGGGGGATGCGGACCCTTCCGGGGCGGCTTCGACAGCAGACGGAGACAGCGAGTGCGCTGGCCTGCGTGCTCGAAAAGCACCCGCAGATTGAGCGCGTCTTCTACCCTGGTCTGCCATCGCATCCCCAGTACGAGCTGGCCCAGCGCCAACTCGATCTACCCGGTGGGTTAATCACCTTTGATCTCGTGGGCGGGCGCGGCGCCGGATCGACACTCATCGATGGTGTGGAATTGGTTCAACTGGCGACATCGCTCGGCGGGCCCGAGACCCTCATCACTCACCCGGCATCGACCACGCACGTCGGGCTGCTGCCTGAGGAGTTGGAAGCATCCGGGATCGGTGAGGGGACCGTCCGACTGTCCTGCGGTCTCGAGCATGCCGACGATCTCTTGGCCGATCTGGAGCAGGCATTGGGAGCCATTCGCTGACATGCCGGAACTTCTCGAGATTGAGACGTATCGAAAGGCAGCTGAACCGATCGTCGGACGCACGGTTGCCGTCGTCGATGCCCCTGATGATTGGTACCTCAAAGGTGGGCTCGGACCGCCAGAGGTTGTGAGCGTGCTGCTCGGTGTGACGATCACGGCAACTGCCCGAATAGGGAAACTGATGCTACTCGAGACCGATGGCCGCACCATCGGCCTTCGATTTGGGATGACTGGCCGCTTGATTATCAACGGCGATGCTGCTCTCAGTGACCTGGAGTACGGAAGCAATCGGGACAACCCCGCATGGGATCGGTTCGCTCTGCGTTTCACTGACGGCGGGTCGCTTGTGATGCGTGATCCTCGACGACTCGGTGGCGTGGAGCTCGATCCCAACGTTGCCAAGCTCGGCCCTGACGCTGCCCTCGTGACTCTGAAGCCCTTCGGCCTGATCCTCGCCGGGTCGGGGGCGCCGCTGAAGGCCCGCCTCATGGATCAGGCTCGTATTGCCGGACTCGGGAACCTGCTTGTCGATGAGTCACTGTTTCGTGCAGGGCTTTCACCCGAACGGCCCGCCAAGTCGCTTCGACCGGACGAAATAACTCGTCTGCATCGGGCGATCCGTCAGACGCTCAAGACGCTTGGGGGGCGTGGCGGCAGCCATACCGGTGATCTACAGCCGGCTCGAATGCGCGGTGCACTCTGCCCAAAGGACGGTGAGGTGTTGCGCCGAACCAAGGTCGGTGGGCGCACGACCTATTGGTGCCCGCATCATCAGCGCTGATCCCGCTACCGTCGTTGGCTGTGGTGCATATGTTTGACAGGCATGGCGTGAGGCGTCAGGTTCGAACGGGACTGGTGGTGCTCGTGTTGCTTGGCGCGTTCATGGCCACTGCTAATCTGGGGGTAGCGGCTGCGGCGATTCCGGCACAGATCTCCGGCGACGAGTTCGATTCGAACGCCGCCCAGGACACGGTTGATACCGTCCGCCGAGCCTTGATCGGCATGGCTATCGGCACTGGTGTGATGCTCGTGCTCTACATCTGGCACACCGACCCTCGTCGCCGATTTGAGGTCGCCGGCCGGAGACGCGAACGGCGAGAAGCGACGCGACGCATCGGGCTCGAAGACGAGTTTATTTTACCAGGCGAGATCGAGGACCTTGAGCCCGACTGAATGTCAACGCGTCGTTGCCCGATACTGTGTCTGGTATGGCAGACGGGTTCGATGTCGATGAAATGCTGGAACGGTTTCGTGAGCGTGCACAAGCGGTGAAACGCCGAAACTTGCCGCCGGTGGGTGGCGACGAACGTGCGGCATTCGTGAATCAAGCGAAGATCGACTACCAGGACTTCGCCATGCTCGGTGATGCCGGTGGGTCGCTCGACGATGGCATTCTCACGCTTCGTATTGATCTCCGGCCGCCCTCGGAGTGATCTGATGCGCCAATACTCGGTGGCCTACGTTCAGGTAGCCCCTCGAATGAGGAGAATTCGGTGACCGACGAATCAGTTGGCGAGGACACGCCTCCGCCTCCGCCTCCGCCTCCGCCTCCGCCTCCGCCTCCGCCTCCGCCTCCTGCGCCAGCGGCTGCCTCTTCGGGCGAATCGACGTTGAGCGACTTGGCCGGCCTATCCACGAGCATCGATCGTGGGGTGATTGCGGGTGTCGATCCCAATCCTCCGACACCACCGGCTCCCGCACCTCCACCACCGGCTCCCGCACCTCCACCGGTGGTGCCGCCTGCTCCTGCGCCAGCGGTTCCTGTTGCGCCGAGCGCGATGCCGAATGCCGAATCTGGCACTGGCCGCATCGACACGTCCGGGATTGGCCAGGCTGTAAGCCGATTGTCTAACGGCAGTCGGAACGCCGGCAAGGGCGCCTTCTTCGTTCTCGCCTGCACCCTTGACGATGACGAAATCGTCGAAGTTGTCGTCCAATGCCGGTATCGAGGCGCAGATGGTGCGATGGCCCTGACCAACAAGCGCTTGCTGATCGTCAACGCTCGCCAATGGAATCCAGATGTGACTCCGGTTGCCCTTGAGTCTGGCCTCACCGTGCAGGGATGGCAGGATGAGCGATCCGCTGCGTTGGTATTCGAACGCGGTGGTGCCGAGTTGGTTGTCGACAAGATCGGCGACCGTGAGGTAGTCCAAGATTTAGTCGGTCGAGTTCGCGCTCGCGTCGACCGCTGATTTTCTCGCTTCAGCCCTCTTCAACGGTCTGGAATCCAGTCCGAGCCGGTACATTTGTCCCCCGCTGCGGACGTAGCTCAGTTGGTAGAGCGCAACCTTGCCAAGGTTGAGGTCGCCGGTTCGAACCCGGTCGTCCGCTCCAGGAATCTCAGGTCTCGGCACTCCACTGCTACGGCCTGGGATTTCGTCGTTTTGGAGCGAGTCCTCGGGTCGCGTTCTGGGGGACCATGAAACCGCTTCATCGGCGTAGGCGTCTCCGGCCTCGTCTCGCTCCTGGATCCCAACCCTTCATCTCTGCGTGGGGAAACGGATGAACAGAGCGGTGATTAGCACCCGTAACCGGCAAGCGTTCTTCAGGCTCGGACCGGACATTGTCGGAATGATTTTGGGGGATACGGCCGCGGGAGCAACACGCGAGATCGTTCGATGCGTGAACACGACGAGGTACGAGCATCTGCCGCCGGTCGGCCGTGCACTCGCCCGGATCGGTGCGATACACATCGATCTCGGAACCCGGGGGTTGGTCGTCGATATGGAGCCTAAGGTGCATCCGGCTATCGGCTGGAAGACCCCGCCACACCTCGCTACGGGTGCGTTGGTTGCCGAGCATGCAATTGAACCTGATGAGATCGAACGCGTCACTGTCCGCAGCATGCAGATGAGCGCTGTCGTCGATTTCGCTCCAGGAGTCCTCCAGTCCCAGAATGTTTTCATATGAGCGGTTGACCGATCCTGAGGTGAGGCGCCTTCTCGGACGAATTCACCTTGGACACGACACGACTGCAGATGCCCTCTACTTCAACGAGCAGAGACTGCTCTACACAGTGGAAATCCAACTAACAGATGGCCGCCGATTCTCTAGAGAGAGTTCGAGTTCCCCCGTGATCGACCAGCTCGATCAACTCGACGACCTCGACGCACTCATCGGAGCCCTCGTCCCAGCAAGTTCGAGGTGACCGGGTGATGATCGATAGTCCCTTGATCTCGGAGCAAGCCTGGCAACAACGTGCGTCCTTATGCTGATGATGCCAGCTGACAAGGAGTCTCAGGACCACCCTTGTGTCTGTGAGTTGGAAAGCATCTGTGGAATTCTGTCTGCGGGCAGCGGTCTGCCGAACAGGTATCCCTGGCCCTTGGTGAAGCCCAAGTCGATCAGGGTGCGGCGCTGCTCGTCGGTCTCGACCCCTTCCGCCGTGATCTCAAAATCGAATGCGTCGGCTATCGACACGATGGATTGAAGGAAGGCCCGGTCGGCGTGGTCCCCGGGTAGAGGCTGCACGAACCATCGGTCAATTTTGATTTCGGTGATGGGAAGCGACCGGAGACGAGACAGCGAACTCGTGCCCTGGCCGAAGTCATCAAGCGAAATTTGAATTCCCTCAGCGCGGATGGCATCCAGGCATTCCATCGACAGACGCTCGTCCCGCATTACCGATGTCTCAGTCACTTCAACGCAAAGTTGAGAGGGATTCAGCCCCAGGGTGGCGTACATCTCGACCACGCGTTCCGCCAAGCCCGAATGATGCAATGTCGTGCTGGAGAAATTCACGCGGAGCATCGGCCCGGAATGCCCGAAGCCCCATTCGACGAATTTGCGGATACCGGCTTCGAGCATCTGGAGGTCGATGCGAACGATCAAATCTTTGTCTTCGGCTACCGGAATGAATAAGTCGGGACTCACGAGCCCAAGTCTTGGGTGGATCCATCGGACAAGGGCCTCGAACGACAGGATCTCGCCGGTACTCAATAAGACTTCAGGCTGGAAGAAGGGCTCGAACTGTTGCTCGGCCACAGCCGCTTCGATTTCGCGTTCGTACCCGAATCGTGTTTGACGGTCGATGAGGCGCTCGCGAGACGCTTCACGGGAGGTGCCAGAACCAACGCGTGAGGCTTCCGCCAGCGCCGAGTAGCACTCTTGGACAGATCGAGCGGGGTTGAAGTCGCTACCCAACAGGACATAACCGGCTGCCGCAGCGGGCTGAATGATGTGATGGTCTACCTGTTGGGGAAGAGAGATGGCCTCCATCAACTCGTCAACAACGGTCTGCCAGTCGAGATGAGTGTCAGAATTCGGATCTTCGGCCAGGATGACGTACAAGGTAGACCTTGAGATCAGACCATTGATACCTTTGGCTGAGTCAAGTTTTTCCCTGAGACGGTCGAGAATCGTTCGCTCCAACTGTGCGATCACTTCTGGTTGGTAGTTCTCGGCGTAACTCGTTGCGTCGCGTAGCTCGAGTAGCACGAGACATCCAGTCTGCTCGTCTTCCTTCATGCGTTCGAGTGCCCCGCGCATGGCGTTCTCGTTGGGGTAACTGGTTGATCGGTCGATGTGCGAATCTCTCTGAAGCTCTGCTGTAGACAGATTGCACTCAAGCAGACTCGCAAATTTGGTCGTGAAATGACGAAGGAAAAGTTCGTCGACCTCTTGTTCCCCGCTCGCCCAGACATACGTCACGGCTCCCCAATTGCGGTGCTCACGGAGGTCGAATGTTTTGACTGCAAAGTCTGTCTGAGGATCGAGCGCGGATTGAACCTTCTGTTTGAGGGACTTGTTCGTATCGGTCTCGGTGACGGCTAGACCCCAGGACGTCTTTTCTTTTGGTTTACCGAGAGGTGCAGCCGTGAGTAGTTCGCCGAACACGTCGGCGTTCTCTCCGAGCGCGACCAAGACGCCAACGGCGTGATGCTCCTCAAGAATGTGAACGTAAACCTCCTTCAGATTCCATCCCGCCTTGAGTTCCGACATGAACTGTTGGAGAAGGGGCAACGAATCCCTGGCGGTCTCGGTGGATTGGAATGAAGGCTGAGCGGGTCCCATGAGGAAGAAATCAATATCGTTCCGCTTCTCTAACAGAGCATTCGCGATGTTTCCCATTGCGTCGGTTGCCAGAAGTTTTCGGTTCACTTCGTGGGCTCTGGCTTTGCGGTGAAACCCCTGGATCAGGCCACTGCTCACGGCATTCTGGCCCATCAAGGTGTAGGCGTGCTGGGTGTCGAAACCACTTGTGAGTCCGAGGAAGACAATGGCTGGATTAGTGACATCGACCGCTGCTTTTAGCCGATGCAATGTGGCTGTCAGGCGGTCGCTTTGAAGAGCGAAAACCTCTCCACCAGGGGTTGGGTTGTCCCGAAGCGTTTCGTCGCCTTCCAGAAGCTGCTCAAGCTCTGCTTCGCTGGTCCCGAATTGCTGAGACATGTAGAGGATGTCGACGGTTCGGTCGGAGGTTCCGCCGACGATAGCGACCCCAAGAACATTGATCCGACCGAGAAGCTGCTTGTATTTTGTGAGGAGCTTGGCAAGGCTTGCAAAGTCACTGAACGGTTTGTTGCTGTAGTCGTTGACGTCGGTATGGAACGCCAGAATATCTTGCAGTGCAGCCTCAGAATCGGTTTGTTGACCGATCAGTCCGAGCAGTTGACGTCGAGCAAGGTCATCTGTCGTTGCCAGCTCAGGGTTAGTCGAGTGCTTTCGCTCTCGGTCAAAGAATCCGCGTTTCGTCATCGGTTTGTTCTGCAATTATTTCGATAAAACGCGACCGAGAACTGGTGTTTCAGAACGAGATTGATCTCGTTGGCCTGTTCGATGCCGATGATCACAGGTCCTCCTCGAACATGGTGCAGCGAGCGAACCTTGGCCCACTAGCCACACAGAGGGAAGCCGCGGTGGCGGCTATGTCGATGCGGGCTCAAGGCTCTCGATCATGGTCTTGAGGGTCGGCAGCGCATTGGCGGGGTCGAGGTCTTGTTCTTGGCTGACTTGAGCGAGCAGCTGTGTGCTTTGGAGCGCCTGTTTTACCCGGGGATCGCTTGGGTCATCGAGTGTTTTGAGTAGTTCCATGATTCTCGGTGAGTTGTGCACCCCGAG
>JAACCU010000071.1 GCA_009937405.1 Actinomycetota bacterium | reverse complement strand
CATCGCCATCGGTGACCGCGAGCACATCGCTATCGGCAGCATCCATGGCGGCTACTGCATCGCGCAAAGTCCAGGAGGGGAGTCCCGTCGGCAGATCGGTTGCCATGGTGTCGGCGATGGTTGTTGTCTCCCAATCGGCCCGATCGAGATCATGGACGTCCTCGAGACGGGCGAGACCAACGAACAAGCCGCCGTCTACCACCGGCACTACGCGCTCGCGTCGACCAAGTACATGGAAATAGATGAACTCGCTAACGGTTGCGTCCGGAGGCACCGTCAGCACATCAGTCGACAGGATCGAGGCCAGAGGAAGCGTGAATCGACGCTCCAAGTGCCCGAGTCGGCTGTCACGCTGATGGTCGGCCACCGTAGATGAACCGGCCACCACCTGCGATACGGCAGCAGCCACAAGAGCCGGCACGATGAAAGAGCCCACGCCGCCCGTTGACTCCGCGACGAACATCACGGCGGCAATCGGCGCGCGATAGCCGGCACCGAGGAAGGCGGCGAGACCGAGGATCGGATACAGGGCGGTCTGATCTTGGCCAATAGCCGTGCCGACGAATTCACCGAGGATCACTCCGAGTGCTGCCAGCGGGATGAACAGCCCGCCCACACCACCGGCAATCAGCGTCGCAATTGTGGCGGCCATACGTAGCACGAAGAGCAGGGCGATCAACTGCAGCGTCTGGTCCTGCACGACCCGCGCCATCGACTCCGTGCCCGGTCCGAGGGTGAGTGGCACATCAAACGCAACGTCGGAAATAACCGCAAGGAGAGCAAGGCTGGTTCCACCGATTAGCAACCGTCGTGCGATCGGCATGGTTTTACTTTCACTCTTCGCCCGCCGCACCATCCACGCGAAGCCGCGACCAGCGAGGCCGGCAGCGACCCCCAGGAGCAGAGCGCCAAGAAGGTCAACGGCGCGCACGCTGTTGACAGAAACTGATCCCTCGTCGACCAATACGCTGCCCTCAGTGAAGAACGGGATGACGGGTTCCGTGCCAATCAGGGTGACAAAGGTGGCGTAACTCGCAGCTGCCGCCAACAACGATGGCAGAAGCGCCTGGGGGGTCACGTCGTTTCGATAGGGGGCCTCCATGGCGAAGATCACGCCGGTGGCTGGAGCCTTGAAGACTGCCGCGACGCCGGCGGCGGCGCCCGCCGTGAGGAGAAGCCGGGCCTCATCGCGTCGAAGCCACGACCCGAGACGGGAGTGAATGGAGAGACCCATCGCTGAACCGGCGTAGATGCTCGGGCCTTCAAGGCCGACGGCACCTCCAAGTCCGATCGTGGTCACACCGGCCAGAAGCTTTGCCGGAAGCTGGCGGATGGGAATCCGGGGCGAGCGCTCATGGAAGGCCCGCACGTACTCATCAGATGTGGCTGCGTGCGTGTCTTGTCCGAGATAGCGCAACACGCAAACCGCGAGAGCAACGCCAACGACGGGTGCCAACACCTGGAAGGCCAGGTCCTGTTCGCGCACCCAATTGAGCACCACATTCACCGTGAGCGCCTCAAAGATCGCGACAACGATCGCCACCAGGACACCAGTAGCGACCGAAGCGGCCAACAGTCGAAGATCATGGCCCCGGACAATCGAGGCGAAGGCAGACTTCACGTCCGCTCTTCCTACACCGTTCCGCGCCATCTACCACGCTTCTGATGGTCAAGGGGTAACGAGTTTCTGCACGCAGGGCCGACCGGCGGCTCAATTGAGGCGGTCATACCATCGACTTCGGATACGGGGAACACCCGCGTTTGCATGGGAGAAATTTCTCAGCCCGCAGGCGGATTTTCGGCGTTACGGCGCCTGACTTCGGGATGAGGAAGGAACGCCGTGGTGCCGTGGTCGGAAACCTTGGCTTCGATGATGTCGACGAGAACGGCATAGAGTTCCTCGCCGATCAGCTCCAAGATCTCTTCGCGGGAGGTCTTGAATACCGGTCGGTCGGCGCTGAACGCCAAGGGGTCATCGGTACACCACCAACCGAACTCGGCGCCGCCCTCGCCCCAGTCCCGTCGCTTCCACTCGCGCAAGATGTAGGTGGTGTGTCCATTGTCATCCGTGGACTGGTCGAAACGGATGGGGACCTGCCAGCAGACGTCGGGCTTCCAATCAATCGGCCGTTCGCCGCGCCGGACCGCAGCCTGGTGCAGGGTGCATCCCGAGCCGTGTTCAAACCCAGGCCGGTTCGCCATGATGCATGCATCGTCGAAGATGCGAGTGACCCACTCGCCGTCATCGTTTTGGTATATGGCCCCGCCAAGCTTCTCAGCCTCCTCCGCCAGCTCCCATTCACCGGGCTCGAGGCGGGCGATCTGAGCTTCGACATGCAACCGATCATCCTCGTCGACGAAGTGGGCTCCGTAGACACAGCAACCGAGTTCGTACTCTGGAGCTGGCTCGGTGAAGACGCCGAGACATCCCTTACCGAAGATGCATTCGTAGTTGCTTGTGAGGAACGTGAGGTCGAACAACCAGGAGTCACCGTCGTCGTCGTGGAAGGTGGCCCACTCGTGGAGATCCTCGGGATAGGACGTCATGGCGGGGACGGTACCTGCACGCCGCTACCGTGCCCCGCATGGCAGGTGAATTCGATGAGATCCGCGGAAAGCTTGAGATAATTGTGGAGGAGTTGACTGATCTGACGATCTTCCGACTCCGTGAGTCAATTGATGCTGGTGGTCACGAACTCCCCGTCGACGAGAAGCGACTCAATCGGGCACGACGCGCCGTTGAGAAAGCCATCCACCTTCTCGATGAGCCCAACAACGATTTCTAAAAACGAAACCCTCTACTCTGTCACTCGCTTGTCGTATTCGACAATGCTGTCGGGGTGGTCGTTGAGAGCATCGATAAGCCGGCGGAGTCGGGACCACTTGTGACGGCCGAACTGAAACCCAACGCGGTGCAACTCGACTTTGTCGCCGTCTCGCATCTCGGCCTGAGTGGTTTCGATTCGCTCGATCAAGCCTTCCTCGATGATGTCGTCGAAGGCATCATTCAGCGCGGCGAGTTCGCCATCACCGATGACTCGCTTCACACGAAGCACGAGAGTGTTACCGACAAGGCGCATCGAGTCGTACGTCCGATAGAAGCGGCAGACCTCTTCGACCGCGGCATCAACAGTGTCAACGACCTTGACCAGACAGAGATCATCGGACGAGATCAATCCTTCATCGCGAAGCTCGGCCTCGACAAAACGTTGCCAGTGATTCCAGTAGGTACTCCCGGGCGGGTCCAGCAATACCACGGGGGCCAGCGGGGACTTGCCCGTCTGGATCAGCGTGAGCAACTCGAACGATTCGTCCATTGTGCCGAATCCGCCCGGGAGCAGCACAAAGGCCTGCGACTCCTTCATAAACATGACTTTGCGGGTAAAAAAGTATCGGAAGTTAATCAGCTTTGGGTCACCGGCAATCACCGGATTCGCGCCTGACTCGAAGGGAAGAACGATGTTCACGCCGAAACTCTTCGCCGCTCCCGCTCCTTCGTGGCCGGCCTCCATTATTCCTGGGCCTGCACCAGTGATCACCATCCAGTCGCGCCCGGCGATGCGCTCCGCGAACTCTTTGGCAGATTCGTAGGCCGGGTCGCCGGGTTTGATTCGAGCGCTGCCGAAGATCGTGCATTTATTGATGCCGTCGTATGGAGCAAAGACCTCGAACGAGTAGCGGAGCTCTTTCACCGCCGAATTCACGAGTTTCAGCTCGCCTCGGTCGACATCCTCAGCCGCGAGCCGAAGTGCGGAGACCACCATCTCGAACACAAGTTCCTGTTCGTGGGGGGCAACATGATCCACGAGGGCGGCAATCTGGGCATCAAGTTCAGCATCACCAGTGCGATATGAGGAAGGAAGGTCGCTCATGAAGATCCTCTGATCCTCAGACTCCGGCCACAGGGATGCTGATCTTGGTCCGGCGTGTGGCCTTGAGCGGTAGCGCATCGAGGTCGGGACGGCCATATAGGGTCGTTCGCTGCACGAGCCGGCGTCCAAGTGGCTCCACCATCCGCCGGAAGTCCTCCGGCGTGACCCCGGTACCGTGATCGGCCCCGGCGGCCCGTGAGATGTTCTCGTCCATCAGCGTGCCTCCGAGATCGTTGGCGCCAGCCTGAAGGAGCTGGGTGATCGAGTTGAAGCCGAGCTTCACCCACGAGCCCTGGATGTTGTCGATCCGGCCCCGATACGCGATGCGGGCAACTGCATGCATGAGCAAGACTTCTCTGAAGGTGGGGCCTCGACGCGCTTTCTTCTGGAGGTAGATGGGCGAGGCCATGTGAACGAAGGGCAAGCCCACAAATTCTGTGAAACCGCCCGTTTCTTCCTGGAGCGCTCGGGTTCGCAGGATGTGATGCACCCAGTGCTCGGGTCGTTCGATCGAGCCGAACATGATGGTGACGTTGGAGCCGAGCCCGACCGAGTGGGCAATCCGGTGCGATTCGAGCCATTCCTCAGTGTTGATTTTGTCGGAGCACAACGTGGCCCTGACATCATCGTGGAGGATCTCGGCCGCGGTTCCCGGGAGCGAAGCTTGCCCAGCGTCACGAAGACGGGTCAAATAGTCGGCGAGCGGCTCCTGATTGCGCTTGGCACCCTCGAAGACCTCCAAAGCGGTGAAGCCATGAATGTGCATCCCGGGAACGGCCTTATGCACGGCTCGGGCGACGTCGATGTAGTAGTCGCCGTCGAAATCAGGATGGATGCCACCCTGCAGACAGACCTCGGTCGCTCCGGCTTCGGCTGCCTCAATCACACGCTCCGCGATGTCATCAAGCGTCAGGAGATATGGGGTGCCTCGAAGGTTCAGTGAGAGCGGACCTTTCGAGAAGCCACAGAACCGGCATTTGAACGTACAGACATTGGTGTAGTTGATGTTGCGGTTGGCTACCCACGTCACGTCGTTGCCAACAATTTCGGCTCGGAGTTCATCGGCGACGGCCGCTACAGCCTGGACCTCGGGGCCTCGAGCTCGGAAAAGGGTCAGAATCTCGTCGAAACCGACGTCTTCGCCCCGCTGAACGCCATCGAGGACCTCAGCTACTGGTCCGGTGGCATGGCCATGTGACGGAATGAGCGTGATGGGGTCGGCGCCAGAGCCGACATACCATTGGTTGGAGAGTGTGCCCGTGAGTTCAAACTCGGCGCCATCGCCGACCTTTGCTCGCTCCATCGTCCGTTCGGGCCAGACGGACCCTGGGTCATCGCGGGTCAGCCCGTCACTATCGGAGCGGTCCTGGACTGCGAAATGAAGCGCCGGATCGATCCAACGCTCCGGGTCACGCACGTAGCGCGGATGAATCGTGAGTCTCGGGGCAAGGGTGTGGCCGGCCGCTTCGGTGACCTCGCGGAGACGATCAAGGTCAGGCCAGGGACGCTCAGGGTTCACATGGTCAGCGGTGACCGGTGAAACGCCGCCCCAGTCGCTCACCCCAACGGCGAGGAGATCACCGAAATCATCGGAGAGGTTGGGCGGGGCCTGCACATGCACATCGGGCTGCAAAATCAAGCGAGCCAATGCGATCGCGTCCAGATACACATGGCGCGGACATGGCTCTGCAGCATGCATTGCTGTGCCCGGCTTGGGCAGGAAGTTTTGAACGATGACTTCCTGGACATGGCCATGGCGGCCATGGGCGGACGCGATGGCCTCAAGCGCTTCGATCCGATCGGAGCGGTTCTCACCGATACCAATAAGGACACCGGTGGTGAATGGGATCTGAAGCTCACCGGCAGCCTCCAACGTAGCGAGGCGACGCTCGGGCAACTTGTCGGGCGCTCCACGGTGACAGTCAAGATCGTCACGCAGCGACTCGATCATCATCCCTTGGCTGGGGGAGACGGGTCGAAGCAAGGTGAGCTCGTCAGCCGACATCGCTCCGGTGTTGGCATGGGGAAGCAAACCTGTCTCGTCGAGCACCAGTTGCGCCATCGCCGCCACGTACTCGACAGTGGAGGTGTAGCCGTGCCGCTGCAACCAATCAACGGCCACGGGGTAGCGAAGCTCCGGGCGCTCGCCAAGCGTGAACAACGCCTCGTGACATCCCTGCTCCGCACCGGCCCGAGCGATCTCGAGAACCTGCTCAGGGCTGAGGTACGGTGAATCGAGCCGGGCCGGGGGTTGGGCGAAGGTGCAGTACCCACACTTGTCACGACACAGCATTGTGAGCGGGATGAAGACCTTGGGCGAGTAGGTCACGACCGTGCCAAAGGCCTCGTCTCGTATACGGCGCGCTTCAGCGGCGACTTCTTCGGGACTGAGGTCGAGTAGATCAGAACGGATCACGGGTGGACTCCAACGGGGATTGTGTCTGTCGAGAATGTGCGACCAGGGCCGGGGCGCGACCTGATCGATGGAGGGGGAACAGGTTCGTTACACGAGGTGCACCACGGCTGGAGTTCAACGCGTGTGGCACAGGCATCGTGGTACAACTCGGTGGGAGCGTCGCCGGTCAGGCACCATTCATCACCCCAGCGCATGAGGGCCACAAGTGCCGGAGAGAGGGAACGACCCTTCGCGGTGAGGATGTATTCGTGACGAACTGGCCGGTCCTGATAGGGCGCTTTCGTGACGATCTGAGCGTCCACTAAAGAGTTCAGGCGATAAGCCAGCAGGTTCTTGGCGATGCCAAGATCGCCTTGGATCTGAGAAAAACGGCGAATGCCTCGGAAGATGTCGCGGAGAATGAGCAGAGTCCAGCGGTCACCGATGAGATCCAGCGTGCGCTGAATCGAACAGTCAGTTGTGGGGGGCTCTTGCGTGGGCACGCCGGCACTTTAGAGGAGTGGGTTTCGATTTTCAACTAACCCGGCTAGGGCGCCCAGGCGTCTAGCGAAAGACGTGGGTAGCGTGCCAGCCGTCATCACTCTGCCAGAACCCGATACCGACCTCGTCAAAGCTGGACCGAGTCATGGAGTCGTAGTGAGCTTCGCTGCTCGACCAGAGATCATGCATTCTGAGCGCGGCAGCCTCCGCGCTAATCGAACCGCTGCTGACCCAGGCAAGATTTTCGCTATATGGTCCGTCGCTGTGCCCGAGGTTCCCCAAAGAATCCATGGTGGCCGACCAGGCCCGGGCGAACGCATCCATCGTCTCGTCACGGACTAAGGGATCAAGGCCAAGACTCGCACGCGTCTCGTTGAGTAATTGGAACGACAGCGCTTCAGCCGCTACGAGGTGACCGTTATCACCGGCTGGCGGAGAGGTGCCGTCGGCACCAACCTTCACGGGAGGCTCGCCGGCGAGACGATAGAGAAACGTCGCAACCTGGGCGCGCGTGACAGGCCGATCGGGTGCAAAGCTGGTGGGCGTGACGCCAGTAGTGATTCCCTCTTCGACCATCCATGCCACGGCCTCAGCAAAGAAGTCGTCAGAGTCCACATCATCGAAGGGTTCGGCGCCAGCGGGCGGCGGGTCTTCGGTGCGGTGAAGAAGCGTG
>JAACCU010000070.1 GCA_009937405.1 Actinomycetota bacterium | reverse complement strand
GTTCGTGGTGTGCTGAGCATGAGGGTGAGCCATCCAATGAGCGTCTGGAGTTTCTCGGTGATGCGGTACTGCAGTTGGTGGTCACTGATCACCTCTTTGCTCGCTTTCCCGATCTCAGCGAGGGGCATCTCGCGAAGATCCGGGCCACCGTGGTGAGTGCCCGGGCGCTCGCTGACGTCGGTGCGGGGCTGGGTTTGGGAGCAGGACTTCGTCTCGGCAATGGGGAAGATGCCTCGGGTGGTCGTGAGAAGGCGTCCATCCTGGCCGATGCTGCCGAAGCCGTGATCGGCGCCATCTATCTCGATGGCGGCATCGGACCGTCTGCAACGCTGGTGATCGCCGAGCTTGAAGCCGATATTGAGAAAGCCGCGCTCCTTCCGGGCAGCGCGGACTACAAGACTCGGCTGCAGGAGACTGCAGCCCACGATAGGTTCGGTCCGCCGGACTACGAGATCGTGCAAAGCGGTCCCGACCATCACAAACGCTTCCAGGCGACCGTTAGGGTCGGTGGCGAGGTTCTCGGTGCCGGCGAAGGTACGTCGAAGAAGGAAGCTGAGCAGCGAGCCGCCCAGGCCGCATGGGAATCTCGGCAGACCCGAGAGGGGCCACAAAATGTTTGAACTACCCGAAGTTGAAACGGTTCGCCGCGAACTCGACCGAGACCTTGTCGGAAAGAAGGTGAAGACCGTTGAGGCCTCGAGCATGAAGGCGCTCGGTCGTTACAAGAGCCGTAAGGCGTTCACATCACAGCTCCTCGACATGAAGATCGTGTCGGTGGCCCGTAAGGGTCTCTACATCCTGATTGTGCTCGATGGCGAGTCGACGCTGGTTGTTGATCTCGGCTCGAGTGGCACGCTGCGGCGCCATGCCAACAAGGACGCTGTCGAATCCGACACTGAGATGGTCATTACGTTTACCCAGTACGGTCAGCTGCGCCTCGTTGATGCTGATGGAACTGCTGAGATGTTCATCGTTGATAGTGCTGCACTCGCAGAAGAGGTTCCCGCTACCGAGGATTACGGCCTTGACCCCGTCGAGGAGCCTGTCTCGTGGACGGTGTTCGGTCGTGAATTGCTTCAGCGTCGCACCAAGCTGAAGACGTTGATCATGGACGACAAGTTCGTCGTTGGCATCGGCAACATCTATGCCGACGAGATCCTTTATGAAGCCGGTCTGCGTTATGACCGATCCTCGGAAACCTTGTCAAGCCAAGAGATCCGACGGTTACACCGAGCGCTTGTGGGCACGATCCATGACGCGCTCAAGTACCGCGGCACCTCCGTTCCCGCTCGCTTGTTTGTCGACCCGTTCGGCGTCGCAGGCGAGTACGCCGATCACCTGAACGTATGGGGCAAGAACGGCAAGCTCAGCGGCCGCAGTCGTTTGCCGATCCAGCGCGCCAAGTTCGGTGGCGTCTGGACCTATTTCTGTGAAACGCAGGTTTAAAACTCTGCGATAACAAGGTTTGAGAGAAGCAACGAGGGGACAGACTCCGCGTTTCTTTTGGTTTCCCCAGGAAATCCCCAGGCCTAGGACTACACGGATGTAATTTGGGTTGTTAGTTTTGACTTAATGCATCTGAAGAACCTCACGCTGAAGGGTTTCAAGTCGTTCGCTGATCTGGCGTCGATCGATCTTGAGCCGGGTGTCACTGTTGTCGTTGGTCCCAATGGCAGCGGCAAGTCCAACGTTGTCGACGCCATTGCCTGGGTTCTTGGTGCCCAGGCGCCAAGCGCCGTGCGTTCCGGGAAGATGGATGATGTGATTTTCGCGGGCTCGGCCGGCAAGTCTGCGCTCGGCCGCGCTGAGGTTTCGCTCACGATAGACAACCACTCTGGCACGCTCCCGGTGGAGTTCAGCGAGGTCAAGATCACCCGCACGCTTTTCCGCAGCGGTGATTCTGAGTACGCCATCAATGGTGTGCCGTGTCGTTTGCTCGATATCACCGAACTGCTTAGCGACGGTGGTGTCGGCCGCCAGCAGCACGTCATCGTGTCACAGGGCCAGATCGACGCGGTGCTCAACGCCCGTCCGGAGGAACGCCGCGCCATTATCGAAGAAGCCGCCGGTGTTCTCAAGTACCGCAAGCGTAAGGATCGCGCTGAGCGTCGGCTCTCCGCATCTGACGGCGACCTCACCCGGGTGAAGGATTTGATGCGCGAGGTTCGCCGCCAGATCCGCCCGCTGGAGAAGCAGGCCGAGGCGGCTCGTCGCCACGGCGACTTGATTGGTGAGCTCACGGGTCTTCGGGTTCACCTCGCAGGTCGCGACATTGCCCAGCTCCGCACCAGGCTTGCTGCCAATTCCGAACTGCGTGGCAGTCGGACCGAACAGGAGCGCACCACCCGCGCCGAGCTTGAACGCCTTGATGCTGAGGTCGGCGCCGACGAACGTCAGCTCAGCGAACACGGCGGCGACGATCTCGGCGACAGCCTCGTCCGTCTTGAGTCGATGCGCGAGCGTTCCCGTGGCCTGGCGGCCCTGATGATTGAGCGACAGCGCGGGGTCGAGCGTGACCGGTCTGCTTTCGCCGACCGTGCTGTAATCGCCAATCTTGAGGTGGAAGCAGGCCGCGCCCGTAAGGAATTGATCGACGTCACCGCTGCACTCGAAGAACTCGAGCCCGATGTCACTCGTCTTGCCGAGAATGAGGCTGCACTCGCCGCTGATCGGCAAGCCTTCCAGATCCAGTGGGGTGAGGGTGTACCCGTCCCGAGTGGCAAGGCATCTGAGGTCCGCGGCGAGTTGGGTGCATTGCGGGCATCCATCGAGCGGAGCACCAGCGAGTCGGGTCGACTTGATGCCCGCCTCGCCGAACTCAATCAGCGCCGCCAGACCCTGGAAGCTGATGCCGCTCAGCGTCGCGGTGATCTCGGTGCGTTGCGCGATGAAGAAGAGCCACTCGTCGCCGCTCATGAGGCCGCCGAGGCGGCCCGCCATGGGGCCGAAGAGACGCTGGCTGAGTGTCGTGAACGCCAGGCCGAAGCCGAGACTGACCATCAGCGGTGGATTGCCCGTGCTGAGGCGCTGACCCTTGCGCTTGATGAGGCTCGGGCCCGCTCGGGTGTGGAGCGCCTCGCAGAGCTCGACGGCGTGCTCGGCACGCTGCTTGACCTTGTCTCCATCGACGATGGCTGGGAAGCCGCATTCGAGGCGGCAGCTGGTGAGGCGCTGAGCGCGGTTGTCGTCGATTCGCCCGACACTGCTCGCTCCGCTCTCACCACATTGAGTAATGGCGATGCCGCCGGCGCCGTTTTGGCCCTCGGCGTGCGCGGTGATGTAGCCGTGCAGTCGTCTGGACTCTGCTCCCACGTTCGGGGCACCACCGCTTCGGTCGACCAACTTCTCGACACGCTTATTGGTCACGTTGCCGTCATCGATGGTGGCTGGGCGGATGCGGCAGAGGCTGCGATGGCCTCGCCGGACACCGTGATCGTCACCAAGTCCGGTGACCGGTTTGCGCCGAATGGTTGGCGAATTGGCGGCGGTTCAGCGGGTGCTACTGGCGCAGCGCTAACCGAAGCCGAGGAGCAGATGCAGCGCACGCTCTCCGTCCGCACCGCAGCCGCCGAGGCAACCACTGCCGCCAAGCATGAGGTCGACCAACGTGGCGGCCGGGCCAACGAGCTCGCTCAGCGTCTCGATGCGATTGATACCGGCCTCACCGCAGCCGCGGACGCGCTTCAGCGCACCGAGGCTGACCGTCGCGACATCGTCACAGAGGCCGATGGCCTCCGCAGTCGCTTTGAAGAACTCGGGGCTCGTCTTACGCGGGAACAGACTCGAGTAGGCGAGCTGGAAACCAACCTGCCCATTCTGGAAGCCGACGAAGAAGAGTCGCTCGAAAAGGGACGCCGGCTCGCCATGGCCCGAGCCGACATTGAGGAACGCTCCGCATCGGTGGGTTCGCTGCGTAGCGACGTCGATGTTCGTGCTGCGGGTCTTCATGAGCGTGAAGGATCGCTGACCAAGCGTCTCGGCGAACTTGACGAGCGTCTCGAACGCGACAACGACCAGCGCGAGGCAGCAGAGGAGCAGCGGATAGCCCTCGATCGGCGTGCCGGGGTGCTCGAGAACCTTCTTGCTGCCGTTCAGAGCCGCACTACTACTGTTGAGACTCGTCTTGCTGACGTACGCGAGCGGCGACGTCGCCAGTCTGAAGCGGCCCAGGCGATCACTCGCCGACTCGACGCCCTCCGCCGGGACCGCTCAACCGCTGAGAAGCGGCTCGAGGAGTTGCGCTCGATCCTGGCGAAGGCCGGGGTCGAGGAAGCCGAGCTCCGCACTCGCTTGCAGTCGACTGTCGACCGTCTGCGCGCTGACCATGATCTTGCCCCGGATGTTGCCGTGTCGGCGCCGTGTTCTGAGCTTCCCGATGGGATGGAACCTGCTCGCCGTGTCGAGATGCTCGAAGCAGAACTCGACATAATGGGCCCGGTCAACCCGCTCGCTCTTGAGGAGTTTCAGGCGCTCCAGGAGCGCCACACGTTCCTTCAGGGCCAACTCGACGACATTCGTTCCACTCGGCGCGAGTTGCAGAAGGTCATCACGTCGATTGACGAGGAGATCGTCTCAGTGTTTGCGGGTGCTTTCGCCGACGTGTCGGTGAACTTCACCCAGCTGTTCGAGACATTGTTCCCAGGTGGCCAGGGGTCGATCTCACTGACCAACCCGGAGGATCTCCTCAACACGGGTGTTGAGATCAGTGCTCGACCTTCCGGCAAGAACGTGCGAAAGCTCTCCCTGCTGTCTGGTGGCGAGCGAACACTCACCGCCTTGGCCTTTCTCTTCGCCGTGTTCCGGAGCCGTCCTTCGCCGTTCTATGTGATGGACGAGGTTGAGGCTGCGCTTGACGATGTGAACCTTCACCGGTTCCTGTCGCTGGTCGACGAGTTCCGCGCCGATGCGCAACTCCTGTTGGTGAGCCATCAGAAGCGCACGATGGAAGCGGCCGATTGTCTCTACGGCGTTTCGATGAAGCCAGGTGGCTCCAGCATGGTCGTTAGTGAGAGGGTTGCGGAGACCACGGCCACCCCCGCGGCCTAACGGTTGCCAACGTGCGGCGCTGCCGCTGAGAGCAAGGAACACACTATGGAATTCGGTGTCGCCATCTTTCCGACCGCCTACACAATGCCGCCGGTGGAGTTGGGTGTCGCTCTTGAGGAGCGCGGGTTCGAGTCGGTCTGGGTCGCCGAGCACACCCATATCCCTGCGAGTCGGAAGTCGCCGTATCCCGGTGGCGGTGATTTGCCGCAGATGTACTACGACACCTTTGATCCGTTTCTCGCGCTCACGGCCATGGCCTCGGTCACCAAGAAGCTCAAGGTTGGCACAGGAATCTGCCTAGTGGTCGAGCGTGATCCGATCGTGACAGCCAAAGAGGTCGCGACGCTTGACGTGATGTCTGGTGGACGCTTCCTGTTTGGCATTGGCGGTGGTTGGAATATTGAAGAGATGGAAAACCACGGCACCGAATCATCGACCCGGTTCAAGCGGATGCGAGAGAGCGTTGAGGCTATGCGAGTGATTTGGGCCGAGGACCCGGCCGAGTATCACGGTGATGTCATCGACTTCGACCCCATCCATCTCAGCCCAAAGCCAATTTCGCCCCCGCCGGTTCATATCGGTGGTGGGTCACCACACGGCGCACGGCGGGCAGCCAGCTATGGAAATGGCTGGATTCCGATTGGTGGGCGTGATGGAGATCCGCTCGACCATGTGGTCACTTTGCGAGAGGAGTGCGAGAAGGTCGGCCGTGATCCGTCTGAGGTCGAGCTCTCCAGCTACTTCGGGCCCACGGACCCAGCGGAGATCGAGCGTCTCGCCGAAGGCGGCTATGACCGCATCGTCTTTGGCCTACCCTCGGTATCGGCAGAAAAGCTTCTCCCGATACTCGATAATCTCGCTACAAAGATCTGATTCTTCATGACCTCAACCGTTCCCGATCGGGCTCAAGTCGTCGTCGTTGGTGGAGGCATCATTGGATGCAGCATCGCCTACCATCTGACCCGCCGAGGCATCTCTGACGTGGTGGTCCTCGAACAGGGGACACTTACCTGCGGCACGACCTGGCATGCCGCCGGGCTCGTATCTCAGCTCAAGTCGACTCACTCTCTCACCAAGCTCGCCACGTATTCGGCGAGGCTGTTCGAGGAGCTTGAGGACGAGACGGGCCAGGCCACCGGCTACCGCACGCCAGGCTCGATCTCGGTGGCTGACAATGAAGAGCGCTGGGAGGAGATCCTTCGCAGCGCCACCATGGCTGAGGGAGTT
>JAACCU010000069.1 GCA_009937405.1 Actinomycetota bacterium | reverse complement strand
TGGCGCACACTCTCTCGTTCGCCGTTCAGCACCTGTTGCACCCTGTCAAAATTCTCACACTCGTCTGAGCGGATACGCGGCACGTATTCAAACACGCCGCCGCGATCGGCTGCTTGCAACAGCAACGTTGTGACAAGCTTCCCTCGGTCGAAGTGCCATTGCTGACATCCCCCCTCGCCCATGACCGAAATATTGAGCGATTGGTACGGATCAGCCAGGCGGTACAGCTCAGCTTTATCTTGGACCTGCGCCACCATCCGGGTGATCAAGTCGCTGTGATACAGCCGACACAGCAGGCTGGTTCGCGGAATCAGATCGTACGCGACCTGCGCCAAGTTTCGCTCGCCACGGAAACGCGTGGGATGCCCCTCATCATGGCCAGCTGCCACGTCATAGTCGAAAAAGTAGGGACTCACCTCAGTAGGTCCGCGGTAGCCAAGCACAGCGAGCTCCTCGGCCTCGGCCACCATTGCTTCGAGCGCCTCTGGTCGAACAAAACCCGGGAGCGACGCAGCACCGCAACTGGCCAAATCATCCTGGAGCTCGCCGATCAATGCACGACCCGCTGGTCCATCGAGCCGATCCACTGGGTACCGATCCGTGTCAAGCATCGTCAGAATATCCATCGACACTACTCCTACAGTTTGTGCTCAACGCAATCTTATATCTCGGCCAGCCCAGTGCATGCACGTACACTGCATGACTGTGGCTTGACGGAGAACGACAACGCCATCCTCGGCAACGCCACAGCCAATACACCATCGCCACCGACAACGACACTGTCAGGCTTCGGTGCTGCGAGCGTCGCTCTGACATTCAGCGACACGAGACCCCAAATCAGCGACAGTTCACCGACGACGAGTAGGCGCTCGCCTCCAAGACGGAGACAGACGCTCCCCCGATCATGATTGTCGAAGCCACAATGACCGACTTCTACAACCGCCACCGCGGCCACCTCAACGACACAGGACTCGACCCAAGCGCCATCACGACCACGTGCATTCACGACGTGAGCTGCTCATCCCCGGTGGCGAAGAACTCGTTTCAAAATGCCGACCCTGGATCGATTCGTACGTCAGCGCTGACCAATCCGAAATTCTGCTTTCCATCCATAGCTTCATCATCGAAACTCCCGATGATTGCATCGTCGTCGACACCTGCATCGGCGCTGGCCACCCGTGGGCAACGGGTGCCCTCACTTTCGAGGAACGTCTTCTCGCTGCCTTGCCTGCTGGTTATGACAGCGTCGACCGCGTCGTCTGCACACACCTGCACTCCGACCACGTCGGTTGGAATACCGTCGAGCGCTCAGGCATGCAGGTCCCACGCTTTCCCAATGCAGTCGCATACCGTATTGCATCCCAATTCGGTATACTTCCCCAATGGCCAAAGAACAGATCGCCGTTCGGCTTCCCGAACCCCTCCTCAGCGACCTCGACGACCTCGTCAAGACCGGAGCATACGAAAGTCGAGCCGCTGCGGTCCGAGCAGGTATCGAAGCCATCATGAAACTCGAACACCAACGCCAAACCGACCGAGCCATCGTCGATGGCTACACACGACAACCACCAACCGAAACCGAAGAACACGCGGCACTCGCGTCGCTTCGCGAAGCAATCCTCGACGAGCCATGGTGACGACTCCAGACCGAGGACAAATCTGGTGGGGCGAACTCGAAGGCGTTGGCCGACGCCCCTTCCTCATCATGACCCGATCCGCTGCGATCCCCGTGCTAAACAGCGTCCTTGCGGCACCAGTAACCCGCACGATCAGAGGAATCCCCACCGAATTGCGACTCGGGGCCGACGACGGCATGCCTACTGACTGCGTGGCGAGCTTCGACAATCTCAGAGTTGTCCCCAAGGCGTACCTTGTCGACCAGATCTGCACACTGCGGCCACCACGCCTCGCCGAAGCGTGCGCCGCCATCCAAGCCGCCATCGACTGCTAGACAGAACCCCTGTCGATTCGGCAGCGACTTGCCCGACGGTTTGGTACGGGAAATCCACCTTGAGGCTCTTCGTCCAAACGGTCGCTAACTAGCCGTCCGTTTCGGAGCGTTGGAAGCGTCCATGCGGTAGTCGCGGCGCTCCGTGCCTCGTGGGACGTCCTCTATCAACATGGCCGAACACATTGCCTGACTAGGGAAAATGCGAGGCTTCTGGAACTAGACCGGTCACTCAGAGGTCGAGGGTTTTGATAAGTTCGATTTGGTGCCCGATCAACGTATCAAATTCGAAGTTTGATAAGTTGGATTCAGCGGTGGATCGACTACTCAACTTCCGCATCGATCGGATCGACATCCCATGGCACGAGGACGACCTAGCAGGGAAACCATCTACCGACGACTCGCCAGCGCGCTTGACGAACTCAACGAGCGCTTCGGTGGGCTGCCGTCACCAAAGGAATCAGAAACCGTCTGGTCAGACATCTGGCACCTCGAAGCCCACCACTCAACCGCGCTCGAAGGCAACACACTTGTCTTGCGTGAGGTTGCCGTGCTGCTCGATCAGCGTCGTGCAGTCGGGGCAAAACCGCTCAAGGAGTACATGGAGGTCGAGGGCTACAGCGATGCCGCCCGTTGGGTGTACGGCCAGGCGCTCGAGCCCGACGACTGGAGCGATGGTGGTCTGATCAACCTCAACGAGGTTCGCCGAATCCACCACATGGCGATGACCCCCGTGTGGGGTGTCGCCCCGCACCCCGACGCAACCGACGCAGAGGCACCGGGCGGATTCCGGGAACACGACATCGCAGCGTTCGATGGTGGCATGACACCACCACCGTGGACCGAGGTCCCCGCGTTGCTAGCGGATTGGGTTGCTGACGTGGTCGCTCTCGGTGAGACGGTCGCGGCGGACACAGAAGTGGACACACCGCTCCCTGAGCAATTGGCGAGGCTCCATCACCGCTTCGAATGCATCCACCCGTTCATCGACGGCAACGGGCGGGCGGGCCGACTTGTCATAAACCTCGTGCTTGTTCGGTTCGGCTACCCACCGGTCGTCATCTTCAAGAAACAACGAGGTGCATATCTGCGAGCACTCCAACGCTCCGACGAAGGCGACCATGGAGCCCTCGGTGAGATTATCGCCAGAGCAATGCTCGACAACCTCAACCGATTCGTCGTGCCCAACGTCGCCGGGCCGGCACGGCTCGTTCCTCTCGCTGCGCTCGCCGATGAGCAGTTCTCCGTACCGGCTCTACGCCAAGCCGCACAACGAGGACGACTCGATGCCACACAAGGAGCAGACGGCATCTGGCGCTCCTCCCGCCACGCCGTCGACAACTACGCAGAAACCAAACACATCCGACGACCCAAAGCCACCTGAGGGACTGTCAGACGCTCCCTTGTGAAGCGGCGTGTTGGTGTTGTTGGGTTCTGGTCTTTTCGTCGCGCCACATTCGGCTGTGCGTGACGTAAATTCATCCGCCCTGTGATTCAGCGGGTTTCTGGCATCGCTCTCGACGTTACCCTTCAGCGCTCGTGACCCTATTCCCTGCTCTGGTTCGACTTGTTCTCAACCGACTCAGATGGATATTCGCTACGGGCGACGCCCGTGACGCCGAGATCCTTGCGCTCCGCCACCAACTCCTGGTCCTGCAGCACCAAATCAACCGACCACAATTCACCAACACCGACCGCACCATCCTTGGCCTTCTCGGTTCTGCCATGACACGGACACGTCAACGCTCCGCGTTCCTGATCGTCAAGCCCAAAACCGTGCTCCGATGGCATCGACGGCGAATCGCACGCCACTGGACCAACCACCAAACAAGCCTCGAGGACGGCCACCCATCGACGCACAAATCCGGCGGCTCACAATCCGAATCGCCCACGAGAACCCGAACTGGGGATACCGAAGAATCCACGGAGAACTCCACCGACTCGGACACAGCATCGCCGCCTCAACAGTCTGGAAGATTCTCAAAGCAGCAGGTATCAACCCGACCCGTGATCGGACCGGGCCCACCTGGTCGGGGTTCATTCGTTCACAATCCAAAGCAATCATCGCCACCGACGTCGCTTGCGTCGACACCGCGTTGCTCCGAAGACTTCATGTTCTGTTCGTCATCGAACACGCCACCAGACGCGTCCACCTCGTCGGGATCACCGCGAACCCACGGGCCCGTGGACGACCCAATCCATCCGAAACTTCTGCATGCGCCTCGGCGATAGTCACCAGTTTCGGTTCATGACCCGCGACGGTGCCAGACAATTCACCCGCTCCTTCGACAACGTCCTCGCCGGGTCCGGCATCACCACCATTCGGATCCCACCGCGGTCTCCTCAAGCAAAGGCGCACGTCGAACGATGCGTCCGCACGCTGCGCCACGAACTCCTGGACCGAACCATCATCTGGAACGAGCGCCAACTCCGACGCCTGCTCGAGGAGTACATCGAGCACTACAACACCCGACGGCCACATCGAGGAATCGGGCAACGAGCCCCGAACGACACCGGCAACGTCGCCCCGATCTGACCAGACCGTCAAAACGAGCAAACCACTACCTGCGCCGGGCTCATCAACCAATACCGGCCAGCAGCCTGACCCAACCGCCGCTGCGACCCCTGCTTCAACGCGCCCGGAGAGCTACCGCTACAGCCGGGCCGACCACAATGACGAGCCGAAATCAGCCCGTAAGATTCTCTTCTATGCCGACCCCATCACCGTCTCCGATAGAAGCTACCGTCGTGGCCGTCAGCGTAGGTGCGACCGGCGAACTCGCCGGTGGTCGCAGGCCGATCCCGTCCGCCTTCATAAAGGGACCGGTCACGGGGCGAGTGTCGTTGGGCCCATTCGGGCTGCTGGGCGATGAGCACGTCTACGAAGACCACGGCGGGCCCGATATGGCCTTGTTGGCTTACCCCCGCGAGCACTACAACCATTGGCGGAGCCTCGGACTCGATCTGCCAGCGGCGGCGGCGATGGGTGAGAATCTCACGACGGAAGGTCTGCTTGAAACCGACGTGCACCTTGGTGACATTTTCGGCCTTGGGTCGGCCGTGGTCCAGGCCTGCCAGACTCGTAGTCCCTGCTTCAAACTAGCCGCTCGGTTCGGCCGCAAGGACATGGCCGTCATGATGCAGGACACCGGGTATACCGGCTACCTGCTCCGAGTGCTGATCCCGGGAGAGATCGAGGCAGGCGACACTATGACCCTGTTGGGACGTGACGATGACCATGAAGTGAGCATCAACGAGGCGGGCCAGATCATGAACGTCAACCGAAACGATCTGATCGGCGCTCAACGACTGCTGGCCATTCCCGCCCTGGGCTCGTCGACCCGTCGGATGATGGCCACTCGGGTCCACAAAGGATTGGCCAACCCAACCGGGCTGCATGTCGAGCGCCTGTTCGAACCTGACGACCATGTCGACTCCTGACAGCAGCGCTGCGCCGTAAGTGTCTCTCCTTCCTGCGCCGTGGTTCCCCACATTGGGCTCGAGTCAGCGATGGCGCCGTCAGCTCTTCCCGAGCTGAGCCTGGTGCGGCGCGATGAGTCGATCATTTATTGAACTCGTTCGATCTGAACGTGCAGCTCTGCCCCAGGTTTGGTTGATGGGGCGATGTGCCCCGGGTTTTGTGAGGTCAGCGGTTCTGGAATCGGTCATCATGACGCCCCAAACAGCGTGACCAAACCCCAGCAAAGTCGGGGCACATCACCAGGGGCAGACCCCGTTCTCCGTCGACGTAACAAACTGAATTGTGGCTGCCGGCCCCACATGGGGCGAACACTGCCTAGTCGTGTGCACCGTGCTGTTTGCGGCGGCACGAGTGCGCACGGCCAAGGTCACGACACGTCGTTCTCGATGATCGTGCAGGACACGCTTGGTGTGCCGATGGCGGACGTGAACTTCCATGACAGCGACACCGACACGGTCGCGCTAGGCGTTGGCACCTATGGCTCCCATTCGCTGCAGACCGCAGGATCCGGCATCTTGGTCGGATCCCAGCGGGTCCTTGAAAAGCCAAAGGAGATCGCGGCGAACCTGCTCGAAGCGAGTGTCGAGGACATGGAGACGAACGGCACCGGACTTGTAGTCGCTGGTGTACCCACGTCGGCGCTGACCTGGGCCGAACTCGCCACTGCCGCCAATGACCCTCAGGCTCTACCCGACGGAATGGAGCCAGGCCTGGCCTACGAGCACGACTTTGATGGTCAGAGCGCCACCTACCCGTTCGGTTCCCACGTCTCGGTCGTCGAGGTCGACACAGATACCGGCGCAGTCAAGATGCTCCGCCACATTGCGGTCGACGATTGCGGCACGATCCTGAATCCGATGATCGTCAATGGACAACAGCACGGCGGAATCGCGCAGGGCGCGGCCCAGGTGCTCTACGAGCAGATCTCCTTTGACGAACTCGGCAATCCAATGAACAGCAACCTCATGAGCTACTTGGTTCCGGCCGCCTCAGAACTTCCAAGCTTTGAAGTGTCGAATACCGAGACCGCTTCTCCGCGCAATCCCCTCGGTGCCAAGGGCATCGGCGAATCAGGCACGATCGGTTCAACCCCTGCGATTCACAACGCGGTAATCGATGCAGTAAGCCATCTTGGGGTGAGCCACATCGACATGCCGTGCACGCCGCAGGCAGTCTGGCAAGCCGTCACCGCAGCAGCGACTTGACAGGGATTTCGCGATGGCGCTGCCGGCGACGCCGACACGCCGTTTGCTGATAGCCCACCTCGCTGTCCGTATCTGTGCCCGCAGAATCTCGCGGCCTCTCAGACTCAGTCGTGCTTTCTCTAGCCTGAGCGTGCCGAATACTCATCCGCCCCGCGATTCCAAGGGTTCGGGCGCCAAACTCGCTGGTAGCGTTCTGCGCTCTTGATCCCCAGGGTCTGCCGCGGGCAGCGGTGACAACTGATCTGGCTTGCCCGACGGATAGGGCTTGTGAGGATGTGACCATTCGCCAACGCCCGATCCGACAGAGTTCCGCGATGGCGTCGTGCGGGTCGCTCACAAACACGCCCAAAAGCCAGGTGAGGCCGCCGGCCATATCCATGCAAGTCGCATGGACTGAGCTGGCATTAGCAAATCCATTTGCAAACGACACCCCTCCAGCCACAAACCCTCTATGACCAGGGCTTTCACACCAATCTCACGATAGACGGAATCTTGAAGGTCCACCCCTCCGACACCCTACAAAACCCCAGGTCACAGCCCTGCACGACCCTGCCGGCAATGCAACAAAGCCCCAGCCGAAGCGTCGAAAACGCTCTGACCAGGGCTTACGCAAAACGTGTCGGAGTGGGGACTCGTACCCTAACTCCACAAGCCGAGAGCGACTGGATATCGCTGCGAGCAGCCTGACGATGACGACGCTCCACCGTCCGGGAGGGACTGCTGCACGCGAGTGTCTTCGTGAGCGGCACCGGGCCGAACAGGCGCGGCCAATGTGTCATGGCTCCATCCTCCCCACGACGAGCCGCTCATTGCCCGGGGATATTCACTCCCACGCAGTGTCACCTCGCTGACTGATACTCAAGGGAATCTCTGTCACAGTTGATGGCACGGCCGGGTCGGTTAGAAAGGCGGAATGACACTATGAGTCTGACGTGGGGAGAAAGAGTGTTCAGGGGATTGATTCTCCTGTTGGTCCTCGTCCCGGCGGTGGCGTACGCCGCCAGCAGCCGTGGGCACGAGGAAGGGGAGCCTGTGCCCTACGGGTCGGCTGCCGATGTTCCGGCGGACATTGTGGAGCGACTTGAGATAGAGGGCGGATGCTCGTTGCTTGACGCAGCGCTGTTGGCGAGTGACGTCGAAAACGCTGCAGCCATACTCTCCTCGAGCCGAGTCCGTGTCTCAGCGCCGGCAGAATTCGGCGTCGTCGGGTACACATGCGAAAGCGGCGCCTCCGGAGACTCATCTGTCGTGGACGTCGTCGGGCTAACCGTCGATGCCGGAGACGGGACCTACCCGGTGTTGATCTTCATACGAGACGGTTACAGCTCGGACTACGCAGCGGACCTTGCGCAGCGCGCGAACGACGCGGCAGCCATCGGGGCGCAGCCCGTGTCTGCCCTAATCTCGGTCGCTGAACAGGCGGTATTGCTGCCCGAACCCAACGCCGATACCGGGCGTGCTCGAGCAGTTGCAGACCAGCTCTCCTCAGCGCTCGCGGCAAGCGAACCACTCACACCGGAACAGACCGCTACGGCTCTATCTCTGCTCCGACGCCAGGTCCAAGATGCAAGCCACGGATCGTCTCTATTGTTCACCCAAGACGTGTTGGAAGGTCAATCATAAGCAAATACTGGACAGCGGCCCTGATGAGCCTCTGGTACTGACTACCTTCGTATTTCCGATCGAGCTGGCAAGCGCACACACCGCAAGCAGTACCGGTCACTACCGCTACAACGTCGGAGTTTCAGGCTCAACATGGAGGGTCCGCGGCTACACAACCAACGGGAGCTCCAACTCAGGATCCATCGACTATGGATACGCATCCCTGATAGTTGGCAGCACGGTTCGCGAGAGCCTGTGTGCCAATACCTCGACCAACTGCGGTGATCGCTGGACCTCCAACCACTACTACAATGCCGCATACGGCCTTGACGACGTGATCTCCCAGCACTGTGCGCGGTACACCGACGGCCACGAACTCCCACTCAACGATCCTAACTTCGGACATTGGTGCACATACTGGCCGAACTACCTGAACTTCCACTGGCACGTCTTTGACCTCTGGTGAGCCGTAGCTGCTGACTCATCGAACGTTGCCGAGGTGTCGACCACCTTGGCCGGCCCCGCTGCGGCCCGTTTCGCAGGACGGGGCTCGCCGGGTATGCAGCGACGGGATGTTCGAAAGCGTCCACGTCGTGCATCACCAGCACGCTGTCGACAGCGTAGTTCTCGCCGACGTAGTCGGGGAGTCGAGCACCGTATTGGTTGCGCAGCCACCTGTCGGCGCAGATGAAGGCGAGCCGTCCCTCGGGTGCCGAGAGGGAAAGACCGCGTTCGGGGAAGCCGATGAAGAAGTCGGCGCGCCCGCGCATCGTGGCGAACTCGCGGCGGTAGGCGTCGCTCATCTTGTTGGAACATGTTCGAGCCGGATGGCGGGCGGGTTGCTAACGACGAAGTGGCTTCGATGCCTCGATGGTCGGCCAGAAGGAAGTCGCCGGTCTGGATCCACTCGCCCGATAGCCGCTCCGCAACGTCGAGCGATTCGCCGGGCTCTTTTCCGACACATCACCCCGTTGCCTCCCAGATCTGCCAGAAATCGCCCCTTTTCGGACCAAACCGATGACAAATCTATGGCACGCGACACAGCCCTGACGCGGCAGTGTGCCCTAAACCCAGACCCTGGAAGCGTGGTCCCATCTCTGCCCCGCAGACGCATCGCTCACAACTGGGTCTGCGAACTCAACAACACGGTCGATCGCTTCCCTGAAGCTGTCGGGCAAGCTGCCACCCAGGCCTGCTGAGTTTATGAAGGTCTGCCAGTTCGCCTGGCGGCGTTCGCCCAAAGCCCCAATCGCTTCAGCTAGTGGTTGGCGGGTCGACCCCCGATGATTAATCGTCGCGTCGATGGCCGAGGTGAGAACGTCGGCATCTATCGACTGCTGACCAATGAGCAAAATAACGTCGGCGAAGTCACGCTCACGCGTGTTCAATTCTCCACGATCGAGCATGGTCACGATCTTCTCCGCCAGCACCATCTCAACCGGATAGCCAACGACGGGAAAAGCTTCGCCGAGCAAAGCTGGGAATTGGATAGCCGTCGGTGGAGGGGTGACAGGGTCTCCGACGTTCACATCAACTCGCAGCGTTGCCCGTGCCCTGTCGATTCGAGCGGGCACCGAAACGCGCACTCCTGGGTAGACGTCTGCGTCGTGAATCGTTGCGACACTGATCTGGTCGATCGCATAGCTCACGCCGTCGTCAGCCTCGACCGCCAAGACCTCCCGAACCATGAATGAGACAGCCTCAAGATCGTTCGACAACTCGAGAGCAAGCAGATCCACATCGGCTGTTGGGCGCCGCTCAGCGAAGACTGCCATCAGCATGCCTCCTTTGAGAACCAGCTTGTCGCGGTGCTTCGAGTTCCCAACTCGCCAGAGAAAACGTTCAAGCACGTAGGTACGAAGCAACTCATCGGTTGGCCGTTTCGTCGATCTCGCCAAGCGTTGAAGATCGAGATACACCCGCCCCGCCGTCGTTTCTCGACTGACCGGACTCATGACAACAGCATCCGGAGAGCTTCACCAAACGGGGCGCCCACTCGAAGCTGCTTGCCGATATCGGTGAGCAGCGGCAGGTCCGGCTTCGCCCGAAGGTAACGACGCATCGCCCCAACAGCCAAAGCCTCACCAGCTATGTGCCGCAATCGAAACGCATCAACAACTGAGCGCTCCCGGCTTGAGATCCAAAACCGCTCACGTTCACCGTGAACGACCTCGACGCGACCAACCTCGAACAGGTCGCTCCGAAACACATGAACCTCGGTCGGCGGATAATCAATCACCGGACGATGCGCACCTTTCGGAACTGCCAAATCAACAACTGGTGGTATCTCATCGCTCAGGTCCCAATACGCGAGCGCCGAGTTGAGGCACACCATGCTGAGCGGAACCCGCGCGGACACCGCAATGAAATCGATATTGTCGACACCCGCCGCAGAAGCAAGCTGAAACAAGCCCCGAGACAGCTCAAGAATCTCGCCCTCTTCTCGGAGGCGATAGAGATCACGCCACGAAACCCCAGCATCCACGGCCTCTCCCGAACGAAATATCGGACCAACGCCACTCAATCGATCTAAGGACACTTCAGAAGACATGTATGAAAGCCTACACCAGAATGTCCTAGGTATGCAGTATTTCATACCGGGTCGCCGGGCGATGGAGCGTCGGCATTCGTGCGACTAGATCAGACGCCTGACGCGTCCGAGATTACGTGCATATTGCCGGATCTGTGTGGCTTTTATAACTGTTCGCGATGAACAATATGGGCGACTACATCACCACGCCCGAAGACCGTTGTCAGAGGCTGCGACTATGGTTGACGTATGGATGTTGATCGAATCTGGACGGCGGCGGAGCTCGAAGCTCTCTCACCCAACGAACGCGACGCGGTGATCCGCTCAGGCTTCGTGACCGACCCGAACGAAGTCCCCAGCGAGCTACTCGATCGGGCACGCCGCAAAACTGATGCGCGCATTGCAGCTACCGAGGGCAGTAAGCCTTCACGGTGACCCGCCGCAACATCAGGGTCGACCCACACTTCTTCGCTGAACTCGACAACCAGCTCAGCGAGTCACGCGGACCAAATGGTGAGCCATCAGCAAGCGACTTCTTGGTGATCGACCTGCCAACGATTTCCGATGCCTTCGCCGAACACTTCGATGAATTCCCTGCCTGTGGGTGCCCGAAACTCCGACGTGGCTGTTGAACAGGGCAAATCCCCTCCGATCCTGAGCGTGTGTATCGAATTCTGTACCGCTTCCTCACGTCGCTTGCCCGCCTCGCTGTACGTTCCGGCCGCTCCAAAGACCTTGAGATCATCGTCCTGCGTCACCAACTCCGCGTCTTGCACAGACTGAACACCCGACCAGCGCTCAACGATGACGACCGGTCGTTGCTCGGCGCCATCGCCCAAGCACTCCCCCGGCCGCTCCGAGCTGGCTGGCTCGTCACACCAGACACCTTGCTTCGTTGGCACCGGCGACGCATCGCCCGACACTGGGCCCAACCAGCCCAAAAGCCTGGACGCCCATCAACTCACGCCGCGATTCGCCGGCTCATCCTCCACATGGCTACCGACAACCCAACGTGGGGCTACCGCCGAATCCACGGCGAACTCACCCGCCTCGGCGACCACATAGGCGCCTCCACCGTCTGGAGAGTCCTCAAGGACCAAGGCATCGACCCCGCACCCGGTCGCACCGACGTGACTTGGACCCAGTTCCTGCGATCCCAAGCTGCCATCGCCTGTGACTTCGCCAGCGTCGACACAGCGTTGATGCGCCGTTACTACCTGCTGTTCTTCATCGACATCACCACACGCGAAGTGTTCTTCGCCGGGATCACCACCAACCCGACCGGACCCTGGACCAGCCAAGCCGCCCGGAACCTCTTCCTGCGACACCCAAACCGATTCGCCAATTCGCGGGCGTTGGTCCGCGACCGGGGCAGTCAATTCGTCGACACCTTCGACGAGATCTTCCGAACCGAAGGCCTCAACATCCTCAAAACCCCAGTCGCGAACACGTTCGCCGAACGCTGGATCGGGACCCTGCGCCGCGAGCTCCTTGACCGAACCATTATCTGGAACCAACAACAACTCGAACAACTCGTCACCGACTACATCGACCACTACAACGCTCACCGACCCCACCGCTCCCTCGATCAACGGCCACCACTCAACAACGACCCGCCAGTGACCGTCGACCGTGATCCAACCCAACTTCGAATCGGCAAGTCAACCCGATGCCACGGGCTCATCAACGAATACAAGAACGCCGCATGAACGGGCACGACAGAGTTTCGGGCACCCACAGGGACTTGAACAAACCTCCCCACGACGGCATCCAGCGTCGTCCTGCGGCAAAAAGCCTTAAGCGGCATCTGGCGACCACCGAATCCGCTCCCTACCGCTAGATGCCGCTCCAGGGCGCTGGATGCCATTAGCAAACCATTAGCAACGCGACACCCCGTCGGGTCAGAGCCGAGCGTCGAATCGCTCTACGTCATAGCTGACGAGAGCCTTGTCGGCGGTCACGAGCACCAGTGCCTCAAGTTTCGCCTGAGCGACCAGCATGCGGTCGAAGGGGTCGCGATGAGGGGGCGGCAATACCGGCGCCAATTCAGCGTGCGCAGCCATGATCGACAGCGAAACGAAACCCTTAGACTCGAGCTCATCGACAAGCCCGTCGGGCATCGTCAGCTTCCCAAGCGCACGTTTGATCCCCAGCTCCCACGGCGTCACCGCCGAGATAAAGGCCTCGTCAGCGTGCTCAATCAGTTCACGACACCGCGGACCCATCGCTGCGCTGTCATCGAGCCACCACAGGGCAACGTGACTATCCAGAAGGATCCTCACAACGCATCATCGTCAGATGACTCGTCGAAGATCGCCACGATGTCTGGGTCCGAGCCAACGACATCCTCGCCGTACATCACTCGACCCGACCACGACCCCGGCACGCGTGCGGAGCTCGCAGCCTTCCAGGCGACAATCTTGGCGACAGGGAGGCCGTTGCGCGCCACGATCACCTCCGTTCCCTCCTCGGCTTCGCGGATTAGCTCCGACAAACGAGACTTTGCCTCATGTGTGTTCACAACGTGCGTGGGCATAGTCCTAGCTTAGCTAGCATCTAGCGAGTTCGCAATACCTTGTGGCGCTGTGGCGTGGTGTGGGGGCCGAATATTCGGCCGTGCCCTATGACCAGGGCAAATGCGGCCGAGGGTGATCGACCGTGTCTCGCATTCTGTACCGCCTCATCGCCACGCTCGCCCGCCTCGCTTTTCGTTCTGGCCGGTCCAAGGACCTCGAGATCATCGTGCTTCGCCACCAACTCACAGTCCTACGCCGCCAGATCAACCGACCCGCACTCAACGACGACGACCGGACACTGCTCGGCGCGATCGCCGCCGCTCTCCCCCGGCCACGACGGCACGGCTGGATCATCACACCTGACACCCTGCTGCGATGGCACCGCCGACGAATCGCCAGACACTGGACACATGCCACGCGAGGACCAGGACGCCCACCGACGTCTGTCGAACTCAGGGGACTCATCCTCCGCCTCGCCGCCGAGAACTCAACCTGGGGCTACCGACGCATCCACGGCGAACTGACCGGCCTCGGCCATACCCTCGCCTCCTCCACCGTGTGGCAGATCCTCAAAGCCAAAGGCATCCATCCAGCCCCGGAGCGATCCGACGTCACCTGGTCGCAGTTCTTACACTCCCAGGCCGCTGTGGCCTGCGACTTCTTCACCGTCGACACCGCCCCGCTACGCCGCTACTACGTCCTGTTCTTCATCCACATCCCCACCCGCCAAGTCTTCCACGCCGGCGTCACCGCCAACCCCACCGGGGCCTGGACCACCCAAGCCGCCCGCAACCTGTTCCTCCGCCACGCCGACCAACTCGCCGATTCACGAGCCCTAGTCCGAGATCGGGGCAGCCAATTCATCGACACCTTCGACGAGGTCTTCCGAACCGAAGGCCTCAAGATCCTCAAGACACCGGTCCGCACGCCTGTGGCTAACGCATTCGCCGAACGCTGGATCGGAACCATCCGCCGAGAACTCCTCGACCGCACCATCATCTGGAACCAACAACAACTCGAACGGCTCGTCGTCGACTACATCGGCCACTACAACACCCACCGACCCCACCGCTCCCTCGACCAACAGCCACCAGAGGCTCCCGAACCGCCGCCGCCAGTACACGGGCGCCACCTTCGGGTCGTGAAATCAACCCACTGCGATGGACTCATCCACGAATACCGAAACGCGGCCTGACCAGCCACGACGCAATATTCGGCCCCCACACGCCGTCGCCGGTCAACGACACCCCGTCGGTTCGGGCCTGGTCAACGAGTCTCTCGGCGACCAGCGACAACGACGCGTCCGGTGGCAACACCAGCTCCGACGACACCGGCTCGATCTCATTTCGGTCATTCTTCATCTTCATGATCCTTCCCGGACCACAGCGCCAAGCCGTGGACCGAAGTCAGATCACCGATCGTTTACACACACTTTGCAGCAGTCCCGCCCGTGAAACGCCAGCGCGAGCTCCTCGAGAGAGCGCTCGAGGCCTTCGGGAGCTGAGGTGCTCGCAGCCATCACCTCCACTGCCAGCGCGAATCGACGGGGCTATGCCTCTTCAATGGTGCGATCGCCGAACCCGCTGGGGTAGGTCATTGCGGTTTCGAAAGCGATCCACGCTTCATCGCTGAAGCTGCTGGTGGGTCGAGGTTCGAAAACGAAGTCGTTTTGGTCGACGCTTCCCCGCATGGGCATGACCGAGTCGACTCCGGTTCGGCAGAACGTACGGGCCGAGATGTATCTCATCGCGTAGCCGATGCGCTCATTCTTCGACCTGTTTGGTTCGCCGCCATGCACAAGGTCGACGTGATGAATGGAGAATTCGCCAGGTTGTAGCTCTACCGACACCGCGTCACGATCAGGATCGATCTCGTCACCGATGATCGTGTCGTAGTTGAACGCGTTGCCCTCCGACGACGTGCGAATGCCCTCGACGTACCCGGCCATTGGATCTCCGTCGTAGTCGAGCTTCGCTAGCTCGGGGTTGTGGTGGGTGCGAGGCACCACTTTCATCGCAGCGTTGGCGACCGTGGCTTCCGTGAACGCCACCCACACCGACGCCACTTCGTTGGTCGAGAGATTCCAGTACGGTCCGTCTGCATGCCAGGGAATATGCGAGGTGCCTCCCGGAGGCTTTCTCGCGAAGTCCGATTCCCACAAGACGAAGTCGGGTCCCAGAACCTTCTCAACCTGGTCGAGGATTATTGGATCCCGAACGAGCGCATCGAGACGCGTCGACAACAGGTGCGGCGAAATGTGCAGCTCCCGCCCACGTCTGGCCAGTGCGCGCTCTTGCACCTCGAAGAAGTGTTCGGCCAGTCCGTCGACGTCCACACGGCCAGCGGGCCAACTAATCCCGTCGCGGCGATACTGCTCGATATCAAGTTCGTACACGGCTCGTCCTGACCCTCAGTCCTTGGAGTTTTAGTCCCTGTAGTTCGACCCCTCGGCGTCGAGCTGGCGGCAAAGGCCTGGCCACTCCATCGAGCCATCGGCCACCCAGCCGTCGGCGAAGAACGCATCGCGATGCGCACGGGCCGCTTCGGGTGGTGGCACGTTCATGAACTCGCTGCCACACGCCATGACTTTCATTTGCACCTCACATGCAACGTTGAGCTGAAAGGCGAAGTAGAAGGCTTCAGGAATGGTCGTGCCGACAACGGCAAATGCGTGATGCCGATAGATCAGAGCTTTATGAGGCCCGAGCTTCTCTGCGATCTCGGCGATGTAGTCGTCGTCGAAGTAGAAGTCGCCGCGAATGTACCCAACGTCTTCGTAGAACGGCATCGCCGCTTCACACAACGGCAGCAACCCACAGTTCAGAGCGGCAACACCCATGATTCCCTGCCCGTGGGCATGGATCACTGCATTGACCTCGGGCCGGGCAGCAAATATCGCTTTCGCCGGACGGGTCACCGCAAGGTTCACCACATCTCCGGGGTTCACCGGCGTGCCATCGATGTTCACGGCGACAAAGTCAGACGCACACATCTCGTGAAAATGCTTTCCATGGGGGTGGGTGAGGTACCAGTCGGCGCCCGGAAGGCGCGCCACGACCGAGCCGTTGGTGAGGTCGGACATGCCATGCCGATCGAGCATTCGAAACGCAGCAGCCAGATCCTCTCGCAACTCTTGCTCGCTCACCTGTTCACTCATGGCTACTCCCTTGCTTCTGAGTCGAGATTGAGTGGAGGCCAGCCGTCTTGACCCGCCGGGTACCAATGCTCGTCGATGACTTCCTGGATCTTCAGCAGTGTGATGTCGCGTCGGCGTTCGAGCTCGGCCCAGTGTCGATCTCCCTGCTCGGTTTCACACCCGGTCACGATGAGCTCTTCGAGCCGGTCGGTGTAGGTAGGCGCCTCGAGCTTGGTCCACGGCAGCTCGAGCGTTGGGGCGAAATGCTTCATGCTTTGGCGCATGCCACCTTCCGCCGCAGCGACGTGCCACCCCATGGCGATTCCCATGAACGCCCATCGCAGGCCTGGCCCGCCGGTGATTGCAGCGTCGATCTCGGGAATGGTCGCAATGCCGTCGTCGACCAGGTGGAGCGCCTCTCGCCACAGCGCCTCCATCAACCGGTCCGAGAGGTACGCCTCGATCTCGTTACGCACATGAAGCGGTCGCATGCCGATCGATTCGTAAAAGGCGGCCGCGGACGCAATCGCCGCGTTGGAGGTCTGCTCTCCACCGACGACCTCGACGAGCGGCAAGATGTAGAGAGGCGAGAACGGGTGACCGATGAGCACTCGACTCGGGTCGAAAGCGTCGGCTTGAATCGCTGTCGGCAATAAGCCTGACGAGCTCGACGCGATGATCACACCATCGGGCACGTGGCGCGAGATTTCGGCAATCACCGATCGCTTGACGTCTTCGCGTTCGGGAACGTTCTCTTGCACGAAGTCGGCACCGG
>JAACCU010000006.1 GCA_009937405.1 Actinomycetota bacterium | reverse complement strand
GGCGCCATCCCGCCGAAGTCGCATGGGAGGCCCGCCAGGCCCCCCGACCTGTCGTTGCAGTCGCTGCCAAGATCATCGCCGATGACACCACCACCCATATCGGTATCGGCGTCACTACCCGAGACCCAGAGGATGGCGGATTCGGCTCGGCAGTCACTGCCATGGTCCAAGACGGACCGGCTGATGCCGGTGGCCTCTATCCCGGCGACGTGATCGTCGGAATCGGCGATCAGCCCATCACCTCGACCACTGAGATGGTCGCCCTGCTTCGGACTTACGACGTTGGCCACTCAGCGAACATCATGGTCGATCGTGGCCAAAGGCACGTCACCTGCCCTGTCGTAGTTGGATCAACTATCTACAACGGCACCTGACGTCTTTCGCCGCAGGCGACGGACCAGAAACCCAAGTCCACCCAGGGTGAGCGCTAACCCAACGCCGGCTGCCGCGAGGGCCAGTTCCTGCTGCTTGCGGGCCGGGAACCGGTCGAGGGGCCCGGGGTGATGTGATACCACCCAAGCCTCCTCATTCGTCCAACGCGGTTTCCACCCAAGCTCGCGCATCCGATCGTTGGCCACGACCCACGAATGCGACGTATAGGGAACGATCCCCGGCGGGATCGGCGAGAGCCCAGCCCTCCAGCGAAGCGCCGCTATCCATCGGGCTGCAACTGCCGGCACACGAACACGCGCTTGGGGGCCTTCGAGGTCGTGTAAGGCGTCGGGCGGAATCCAGCCATCCGGAGCCACGTTCACGACACCGTCAAACTGGCGCTCGACCGCCGTAACAATGGCCGCCGCCAGGTCATCGACGTGGAGGTATTGGACCGGGGGGTCGCCCACCGCGGCAATGCCGATCCGGGCGGTGTGCAGGACTCGGGCCAGCTGTCCAAGATGGTCTTGGGCAACGACTGCCGTCGGCCGGAGAACCGCAGCCGCCACATCCCGGCCCGTCGCCCACTCCAGCGTGGCGTTCTCTACTTCCCCGCGCAGGACTGCCCAACTGAAGTCTGGGTTCGGTCGAGTGGCGGCATCTTCAGTGATCGGGACTGGATTGCCGACCCACGCTCCGTAGACCATGGCCGTCGAGAGCGCCACCATCTGAGCCACATCCGTCTCCGTGGCGGCATCGAGCACCCGGCGAAGAATCGTCATCTCGAGCGCTTCGCCGGCGGCATCGATCTCGCCCGGCGTCACTGTGGTGGCCAGATGAACCACAGCATCGATCCCAGTGAATGCCGAGACAAGATTCGCCGACGTCAGATCAAGCCGCTTCGTCTCAACCATCGGGGGGGCATCAAGCTCGACGAGGTCGATGGCCAGCACATCGCAGTCGGACAACTCCGAGAGCAGCGCAACCACTCGTGTTCCCACCGAACCTGCGGCTCCGGTCACAGCGACGCGACGAGTCACCACACCACCTCCATCGATCGAGTGGGTCGGCCGAAGCCGCTGGGAATTGTTGAGATCACCCATCTACGATGCCTGCTATGACCAACGGACCGCTACCCGACGACCCATTTGGGGGTGTGCCGTTCCTCGGCGAGTTCATGCGCATGCTGCAAGGTGCCGGGTCTGGCGGCCCCGAGGCGGCCCGGCAATTGGCCCGGTCGATCGCCAACGACGGACAGACCGAACCCAATATCGCCCCCAGCGACCGCATCGCGGTTGAGCAGCTCGTTCGAGTGGCCGAGCTGCATGTCGCACAAGTGACAGACCTCCCGGTGGCACGAGGGGGCGCCCTTCAGGTCGATGTCGGCAACCGGTCACAGTGGGCTGATCGCACAGTGAGCGACTACAAAACCTTGTTTGCTGCGCTCTCGGAATCGATGGCAGCAGGGATGACTGCACCCAACGACATCCCGAGTGGCGACCCAATGGCATCGATGCTCGAAGGGCTGAGCAAGATGATCGGTCCGATGATGCTCAGCATGACGACCGGTTCGATGGTCGGCAACATCGCCCAACGAGCACTTGGCGGCTATGAGCTTCCGGTTCCGCGGCCGGCCGACCAGCCCTTGCTGATACTGCTTCGCAACGTCGATGCCTTCGGCGACGACTGGTCTCTCAACCGAGAAGACCTTCGGCTGTGGGTTTGCCTGCACGAGGTCGCTCACCATGCCGTGCTCGGCGTCCCCCATGTGCGGGACCGATTAGACAATCTGTTGATCCGTCACGCAAGTGCCTTCGAGACCAACCCTGAAGCGCTCGAAAAGCAGCTCGGGTCTGTCGATCTTTCCAACGGGCCCGAAGGTCTGGCCGAACTCCAATCCATGATGTCAGACCCTGAGGCGGTGCTGCGCGCCGTTCGCTCGCCCGCCCAGCAGACCCTTCAGCCTGAACTCACCGCTCTGATCGCTGCCATCACCGGCTATGTCGACCATGTGATGGACACCATCGGCGCCACCTTGATTAGTTCCTACGACATGCTGTCAGAAGCGCTGCGTCGCCGCCGCGCAGAGGCCAACACGAACGACCGATTCGTTGAGCGGATACTCGGCCTCGAACTCGATGCCGCGCAGTACGACCGCGGTGCCACATTCGCGGCAGGCGTCGTTGAGCGAGCCGGCCCGGAGGGCCTCAGCCGCCTTTGGTCAAATCCAGCCCACATGCCAACCACCACAGAAGTCGATGCTCCCGGTTTGTGGTTGGCCCGAATCGATCTACCGAGCGAATCCTAAATAGTCGGCGGACCGGTCTCGTCTCCCGATTTTGCTGCGTTGCCCGTGGGCGGCTCGACGTATACACCTTCAACAGATGACACGATCGGCGCTGCCGCGTCCCAACTGCCCGCCCACTCCGACGTGCCCGCCGGCGCCTGAGGCTGTGACGGACGGAGATCGTCGTCGGTGAACTCCTCAAACTCGGCAGAAGGTTCCTCCAGGGGCACCAAGGCGACCTCTTCATCAGACGGCTCCGCCGATTTCGTCTGGTTCGGCCGCCACGACAACATCGCACGACCCGGTCGGCCGAGCACATAGGACACGATGGCGAACCCGGACGCGACGGCGACGCCGATACCGCCAACAACAATGTTCAGCGGAATGACCGCCGGTATGAATGCCCCGACCACCCATGCGAACTGGAAACGGGCTTCGAAACGGGCGAACGATCGACCGTAGTTGGCATCAGGCGCAGCGCGTTGAACCAGTGAATCGAACGCAAGCTTTCCGGTGGCGGCGCACGACGCAATAGCGAACGACAGCACAGTGGCCCCGGACAGGTTGCCGGAGAATGTGGCGAAGAGCGCCGCAAAGAATACAACCCCGAGCGCGGTGACCAGCATCCGTTCCTCGGGAATCCGCTGCCGAACCGATGGGGCGATCTTCGCCCCGACGAGCGCACCGATTCCTGCAGCCACCAGCACCACTCCGAAGTGCCATACGGGCGCGGCAGGGTCACCGGCGATATCGATATCGCGTGCCGACGCGGTGGCGCCGCCGGCGGCCGAACCGAGAGTGCTGACATCCAACCCGTCCTTACCGCCACGAAACTCGAACGCCAGCAGGAACGTCACGAAACCAACGAGACCGCGCAGGATCGCGGTGGCTGAGGCCGCAAGTAGAACCGTCGCGTCGCGAAGCTCTTCTCGTTCCAGACGGGCGGTTGGCTCAGCCGCAACCACGATCGGTGCAGTCTGGAACGCCATCACTGTGGTGATGATGAACCCGCACATGGCGATGGCGGCCGAGTAACTCGGGCCACCGATCAGTGAGAAGACGCCGGCAATAGCCACACCGGCGATACCCGACACCGCGCTGATGAGCGCCAGTCGACTGTTGGCCGACACAAGGTCTTGATCCGCGCGAACCAACTCTGGGACGACTGCGCTCTTGGCGATCGAGTAGCTCTTCTGGAGAACGAGAAGGGCAAATGCCTCAGGGAACAGCCACAGCGTGCCAACGTCACCGATCATCAAGAAGGCAATGACCCCACGACCGAATGCCGTGGCGATGATCATCATTCGCCGGCCCCCTCGAACCCGATCGATGACTGGTCCAATGAGCGGTGCCACTACGGCGAAGGGCGCCATAGTGAGGAGCAGGTATAGGGCCACCCGTCCGCGCGAATCGTCGGGGCTAATGGAGAAGAAGACACTGCCTGCGAGTGTGACGGCGATTGCCGCATCGGACGCAGCGCCAAAGGCGTGCACTCGGGCGAGCCGCATGAACGGCGAAACGACGAACGCGCCTGAGCCTCTCTGGTCAGGACTCGGAGGTCGCAGGGGGCGCCAGCCTTCGGCAGTCACTTCTGCATCGTAGAGCGGAATCGCTCGACGTCTACTCCTTGCAACAAGGCGCGGTCGTGGGCGTAGGTCAAGACTGCATCAGCGGAGTTCAGATCGAACCAACCAATCGCATCGACCTCGTCGTTGGACACATAGGCACCGGCATCGACCGTCATGGTCCAGTAGACGACGGCCTTGTCACGATTTCGCGCATCTCGGTAGAAGACTGGCGGTAGGCGGTCATGGCTTGTGCAGGCCATACCCGTTTCTTCTTGCACCTCGCGTAGGGCACAACGGCTCAGTGTCTCCCCCTCATCGAGCTTCCCTTTGGGGAACGTCCAGTCACGATGGTTGGCACGGTGAGCGAGCAAAACCTCGATCTGGGCGGCAGCGAGCCGGCCGATAAGTCCGCCCGCGGCCCAAACTTCGACATGTGGGTAGTCAGCGCGGAGCTGATCAGTGGCCTTAGACACGAGATCGAGCGGTAGCGAGGTGTTGGAGTCGTACGTGTGAGTTGATGCCGGCAGGGCCCAAGCGACGCGTCCACACACCATCTCCATCAAGGGTCCATGCCAGCTGGTCATCGGTGAGGCCGATATCGATAACCTCCTGAAGCCGACCCGTAAGGACGGGGTCATCGATACGTACCAGCACTTCAACTCGCCGGTTCAGGTTTCGGCTCATCAGGTCCGCCGAGCCGATGTAGGTGATCGGCTGACCGGGCCCTCGTCCGTTCCCAAACTGGAAGATCCGGCTGTGTTCAAGGAACCGACCGATCACCGAACGGACTCGGATTCGTTCGCTCATTCCGGCTACGCCCGGTCGTAGGCAACACGCACCACGGACGATGAGGTCAATATCGACGCCTGCCTGTGAAGCCTCATAGAGCTTCGAGATCATCGGTGCATCGACGAGGCCGTTCATCTTCATCACGATCCGGCCGCGACCTGAGGCGATCTCCTGATCGATCAGGTCGGTGAGATCGGCCCGCAACCCTTCGGGCGCAACCAACAGCCGTTCATACCCGATGTCGCGGCCGTAGCCTGTGAGATAGTTGAACAAATCGGCGAGATCATCACCGATCACAGGGTCGGCGGTGAGTAGTCCGAGATCCTCATAAATCCGGGCGGTGCGATGGTTGTAGTTGCCGGTGCCGAGATGGCAGTAGCGCCTGATGCCATCGGCCTCTTCTCGCACCACCATCGCAGTCTTTGTATGGATCTTCAGCCCCGCCAACCCGTAGGCCACGTGAACACCCGCTTGCTCTAGTCGGCGCGCCCACCCGATGTTTGCCGCCTCGTCGAAGCGAGCTTTGAGCTCTACCAGCACCGCCACCTGTTTGCCCCGCTCCGCGGCGCCGATGAGTTCGTCGATGATCGGGCTGTCACCGGAGGTGCGGTAGAGGGTGAGCTTGATGGCCAGCACGTGAGGGTCGAGGGCGGCCTGGCGAATGAACTCGATGACCGACGTGCTGAACGACGAATACGGGTGATGAACCATCACGTCACCGCCCCGCAAGACCGAGAAGAAGTCCGCGGGTTCGTCATCGTCGACGAGAAGCGCCGGCTCAGTAACCCCTTGCCATCTGGGCCAACGCAGATCTGGCCGCTTGATGTCGACGATCTCGAATAGAGAGCGGGCATCGAGTGGCGCAACACTGGCGTAGACATCGGTCGGGTCGAGGTCAAGCTCCCGCAAAAGAAGATCGAGCACCTCCTCGGACATCGATGCTGAGATCTCTAGTCGGACGGCTCGCCCGAACCGCTGACGCCGCAATTCGTACTCGACCGCGACGAGGAGGTCGTCGGCGTCTTCCTCTTCGAGTGTGAGGTCAGCGTTGCGCGTAACTCGAAAAGCGTAGTGTTCGAGAATTTCCATCCCCGGAAAAAGCAGCCCAAGGTGCGCCGCTATCACCTGCTCAAGAGGCACATAGGAGTCGCCAATGTGGACCCATCGGGCAAGCGTGTTGGGAACCTTGACTCGAGCGAAGAGCCGACGACCGTCCGTCGGATCACAGACCAGCACCGCAAGGTTGAGTGAGAGATCCGAGATGTAGGGGAACCGGTGACCGGGGTCGACGGCGAGCGGAGTGAGAACGGGGAAGATCCGCTGGCGGAACTGCACCGCTGTGTCCTCGCGTTGCTGTTCGTCAAGATCGGCGTAGTCGACCAGACTGATTCCTTCACGATGAAGGGCTGGGCGGACGTCGTCGACGAACGCACTCTGATGTTGTGCGGTCAGCTGGCCGACAACCTCACGAATTTCTTCAATTTGTTGACCCGGTAGTCGGCCATCGGACGTGGGCTTGGTGATGCCGGCCGCTACCTGATCATGAAGACCCGAAACCCGAACTTGGAAAAACTCGTCGAGGTTGCCAGAGAAAATCGCGAGGAATGCCGCTCGCTCCAACAGCGGGACCGCCGGATCGGCGACAAGCTCAAGGACCCGGGCGTTGAAGGCCAACCAACTCAGCTCTCGGTTGAAGACAGGGGTGTCGTTTTGATCCCAGCCTCCAACACGGACTGGGGCGACACGAGCTGGTCGCGCCACCGGATCGACGGCAACCATCAGCCGTAGCTCTCGACAAGAAGGGCGGCGCCGATAGCGCCGCCAGTGTCACCCATTTTTGGGGCACAAATCGGAGTGGCGATGCCGGCGAATGAACGCTCCATGAGTTTTTCTTCGACCCGTTTGCGGAAAGATTCACCCAAACGTTCGACCAGTCCCCCGCCGAGCACGACAAGCTCGAGATCGATCAAGACGATCGCTGATGCAATCGCCGCGGCGAGAGCGGCGGCCGCTTCGTCGAGAATCCTTGCGCAGAGTGCATCACTAGCATCCATCGCCTCGGCCCAGATCCGCGACTTGAGTCGCCCACCTTCGGCGAGATCAAAGAGCACGGTGTCTTCGCCCTGTTCGACCAGCCAACGGGCTTTCTGTTCCATGGATCGTCGTCCGGCGTAGTCGTCGAGTTCGCCCCGGCCGGGGCCATTTGACGTCAAGTCACGAAAGGCCACGAAGGAGTGCCCAATCTCACCGGTCAGACCTCGGGGCCCGCGGCGGAGGACCCCGTCGAGGATCAGACCGGCGCCGACTCCCGTGCCCGCGAAGACACCCAGCAGGTTGTCCACACCCACCCCCGCTCCCAAACGGTGCTCCGCCAGCGTGGCGACGTTGACATCGTTGTCGACCACAATGGGTCGCCGGCCGAGCCGTTCAGTCAACAGGTCGCCAACTGGTACGTCGTGGTCCCATCCGGGAAGGTTTGGCGCGGCAGGAAGCACCCCAGTGCCGGGGATGACGGGCCCGGGCACACCGATGCCGATCGCCGAGGCGCGACCATCGGGATCAATCTTGGTGACAGCGCGGACGATCGTGTCGATCACCCCGTCGGGTCCACCGGAGACCGGTGTGGCCCTCTTGGCTTTGGCTTGCACGACGCCATCATCAACAAGGACCGCCATCGTTTTTGTTCCACCAAGGTCGACACCGATGGTCGCCATAGCCGAAGTTCAGCCTTGGGACCCATCGTCCTCGGGGTAGCCGAGGTCCCATTCGACAAGAATATTTTCGCGTTCACCATCGCGGTTAACACGTTCACGATTGCGTCGAAATTGGGGATCGTGGGGCGGCAGCAGCAAAAGACGCGCATTTATTCGGTCACGGAACGAGTCCATGACCGCTCGTTCGCCGAAAACCGGGCGAATTTCCCAATGGGGGGCCGAGGGGCCGAGGTAGACGATAGTTGCCTGCCCGATCGGGGGTTCCTCGACTGCGACTTCTGGGGTATCCGTCATGAAATCCAAGTGTAGTGCTCTGGATTCCGCTTGATACCGACGATCTCGGGGTCGTGGAATTGTCGGGAAAGGGTTCTCAGGATTGTGAAGCGAATGAGCCGATAGACGCTTTACGGGAACTTTACCCCAGATCTGGGCGTACTACTACCACGCACGAAGCGGGCCGCTGGGCGGCGGCCCAACCAAGGAGATCCGAATGGACACCAAATGGATGGCAAAAGGCAACTGCGCCGCTCAACACCCTGACACCTTCTTCCCCTCTGATGGGGTCGGTGTCGAAGTTGCAAAGAAGATTTGCGACGGATGCCCGATGCAGGAACGCTGCCTGGAATACGCGTTGCGAAACCGCATCGATCATGGCGTGTGGGGCGGCTGCTCTGAGCGTCAGAGGCGCCGCATTCTGCGGGCGCGCCGGCTGGCGACTGCTGCGTAGCCTCTGCGAAAATCAGTTTCCGAGACGGAAAGGACGGATGATCGCGTCGGCAACGTCGCCGATGCGCTCACCAATACTGGGCGAGCGCCCCGGCAGGTCCGACATCATGATCATCATGTGATCGGCCTCGGCATTACCAATGATGGTCCAGGTGAAACCGTCGCCGTCGATGACGGCGACATGGGTTTCACCCATATCGCTGGCCCACATCTCATGGCCACCCATGTCGATGATCTCCCCGGTCCCCATTTCGGTGCCGATCTCATTGAGGTCAGCGTCACCGTCTTGGCGGAAGAGCGAGAGCAGTACACCGTCGGGCGATTCGAAGACAGCGTGCACGAGCGAGCCATCTTGATCGGCGTAGGTCAGATCAAGCACGTCCGGTATTGATGGACCTTCGTCCATCATCTCGTGCATCGCATCGTCGTTCATCGCCAACTCTGCCCCCGAGTCAAGAACTGATGCTGCTGCTTCGTGACGGGCGACAAGGTCACCAATCGCAGGGATCGAGGCGGTCCCGCCGACGCCACCAACCACGCTGGCGATGATCACGACTGACGCTGCGATAGCGGCGAAGGTCGGCACCCGTCGGCGAGAGGCGCTGTCGACAACTGATGAGGGGGCCAACGGATTTGGCTCGTCAGCTCGTTCGACGGCCCCGATCATGCGATTGATGGACGTTCTTGAAGGCTCGATCATCGAACTACCGAACACCGCCTTCATCTCGGCGAGTTCGGCGAGCAGCGATTGCACGGCCGGATCGGAAGCGAGCGCGGTATCGACCTCGTCCCGTTCAGCGGAGGCGAGCTCGTCGTCGAGGTAGGCGCTCAGGCGGTCGTCGTCAATGTTCACGACAACACCTCCCGAAGTTGGAGCCTTCCTCGATGGATTCGGGAGCGCACAGTCCCGACGGGGACACCGCGCTGTTCGGCGATCTCTGCGTAGCTGAGCCCGGCAACATCGCAAAGTACGACTGCGGTACGGAATTCTTCGGGGAGCGACGCGATCGCTCTCTGGAGATGATCAGGCAACGTTTCCATCGCCAGTGCTTCATCGGCGCCAGGCGCGCCGGCGAGCACACGATCCGGATCATCCGGGAGGTGAGTCTGGGGCCGGCGCTTTCTGCGCCGGGTTTCGTCGAGGAATACGTTCGTCACGATGCGGGCAAGCCATCCCTGAAGAGAGCCGGGGGTGTAGCTCTCCAAACCACGTTTCACGCGGAGGAGCGCTTCTTGCACAACGTCTTCGGCGTCGGATTGGTTCCCCGCCAGCCGATAGGCGACGGAATACATAAATCCGAGGTGATCGCGGGCGATCCCGTCCCATGTCGGGACACCGGGTTCTGGGATTCGGCCTGCCTTGTCAGCCATCAGTTCAGCGCCGGCAGGGACTATCGGACTTATATGCAGTGCCGACGATCAGGCGTCGCCGGCCTTGTCAGACGCGCCCTTGTCAGACGCGTTCTCGTCAGACTGGCTTTCGCTAAGGCCGGTCTTGAATTCCTTCTGTGCTTGGCCAAGTGATCGAGCCAGCTTCGGCAGCTTCGCACCGCCGAAGATCAGCAAAATGATCAGAAGAATAATAAGAAGTTCACTGCTGGAAAGGCTGCCCATGAACGCGATCATAGCGCAAGCTTTATAAAGGTCGCATGAGGCCCGGACTCTTCAGTCCGTATAGCCAGTTTCACCTATGCGGAGAATGTGTCGACCTGGGCAGCCGCAGCGACACGAGCGAGGGCACGCTGGCGGCGGATGCGGCGGCGTTCACGCTCGCTCATCCCACCCCAAATGCCAAACTTCTCGCCGTTTTGCAGCGCATATTCAAGGCAGTCTTCACGCACGACACAGCCGCGACACACCTCTTTCGCCTCTCGAGTAGAGGCCCCCCGCTCGGGGAAGAACAGGTCAGGGTCAACGCCGAGACAGTTGGCGTAGTCCTGCCAGGACTTCTCTTCGCTATCGGTTTCGTGATAAATGGCCATGTGAGTCCTCCAAATAGCAACGCAAGAGATCCGAACCCGAATCTCCTCCGCCCGTTGCCACTTATGTAATTACACCACTGTAATCACCATGTTGTAAAGGGCGGGACCCCTTATTTTTCAACGAAGACGAGCTATTCCAACCGACCGGCCATCCCGAGAAGCAGGTCGATCTCGTTAGCCGGAGCGGGGCGGCCCGCATGGAAGCCCTGTCCACGGTGGCAACCGAGCCGAACAAGCTCAGCTAATTGGCTCTCATTCTCGATGCCTTCGGCCACAACGTCAAGGCCCAAGATCTCCGCAAGCCCAACAATTGAGCGCATGATGTCGGTGTTGTCGAGGTCGACGCTGACACCAGCGACGATTGCTCGATCAATCTTCAAGATGTCGAGAGGTAACCGCTTCAGAGATGGGAGGGACGAGTATCCGGTGCCGAAATCGTCGACGGCGATCTTCACGCCCATTTTACGGAGCTGCTGGAGAACCTGAGCGGACCCGTCCACATCATCCATGATCGTGGTCTCGGTCAACTCCAGGCATAGTCGGTGGGTGGGCAGGTTCGCTGCGGCGAGCGCCTCCTGCACCTCCCCGACCAATGCATTGCGGAGCTGGCGAGCAGAAATGTTGACACGTATAACCATGTCGTGACCCTGAGCGAGCCACTCCGCGGCTTGCATAGTGGCTTGACCGAGTGCCCAGCGGCCAAGGCTGACAATGAGTCCGGTTTCCTCAGCGATACTGAGGAAACCGCTGGCGGGCACGACCCCCTGTTCCGGGTGGATCCAGCGGAGGAGTGCTTCAGCGCCGACGATGGCGCCTGTTCTCAGATCGAATTCAGGCTGGTAGTACACTTCGAGTTGGCCGTTTTCGACCGCTCGGCCAAGATCGGTTTCCGTCTGGAGGCGCACAATGGCTGCTTCACGCATCCGCTGATCGAAGCAAACCCACTGGTCACGGCCGAGACCCTTTGCCTCGTACATGGCGGCGTCGGCGTAGCGTAGGAGATCCTCAACCTTGTCGCCCTCTTCACGGATGGCGATGCCAACACTGGCGGACGGGCGTACCTCTTCGTTGTCGATACGGACAGGCTCACGCAGCAGACGCAACAACCGTTCTGCGACGACTCCGGCAGAACCAGGATCGACGGGCCCTCGCAACAAGACCGCGAATTCGTCGCCGCCGAGCCGGGCTACAGCATCGCCCGGGCGCAGCGAAAGCCGGATGCGGTCAGAACACGCGATCAGCAATTGATCGCCAGCACTATGACCGAGCAAATCGTTGACGTCTTTGAAGCGGTCGAGGTCGAGCATGATCACGGCGCACTTGCTGGACCGAGCGAGTTCAGTGTTGGTCTGGTCGACGAAGGCTCGGCGATTGGGCAGACCGGTCAGTTCGTCGTGGCTTGCCTGGTATTCGAGGAGCTGCCGGCTGCGGCGCCGCTCGGTCCTGTCCTGGGCGTAGGTGATCACGACTGGCTCAGTCTGACCTGGGACCGTGGTCACCGTCGACAGAACATCGACCCAAAGCGTCGTTCCGTCAGGCCGTTTGAAATTCGACTCTCGCTCTATCTTGCCGGAGGCCAGGTCACGATCGAGTTCGATGAGAATGGGGCCGACCTCTTCGGGGACCACCACACGGTCGAGGCCTGTCCCCACCATCTCCTTCGCCGTGCGGCCGGTGAGTTGTTCATAGGCGGCGTTGCAGGAGATGAACGTCATTTCCATGGTACGGAAACTGACAGCGATCGGCGCGGCAGCGAACGAGGTCAACAGCGAACGCTCCGCTCTCGCTCGAGCCAGATACTGACTCACAAGCGCCAACGCAGAATCGAGGACCGACACCGTGAAATCGGTGATTGGTTCGAACCCGTCGCGAGAAAAGATAAAATAGTTGCTGTCCGATTCGGACTGTTCGCTTCGAGCCAGCCCGGCTTGGCGGTCACCCCGATAGCCCAACGACTCGATCATGGCTTGGGCTCGGGACCAAGCCTCACCGGGCGCCCATACTCCGGGGCTTTTCAACCTGCTGAGTTCGAGGTCATCGATGCCGATAACGAAGCGTTTCAAATCATCTGAAATCACCGCTCCCGTTGAGCTATAGGCGCCGGCCAGGCTCACAGTGACGTTCGCATGGTCGAGAACCCCCGTCCACAAAGAGAGGTGCTCAAGGCCGAGTTTGTCGGCAAGCCAACCAAGGGCCCGCTCGTCGCCACCAAAATCCTCGGCCGGGATAGCGGTGAGGAACGTGGCCAACTGGCGAAGAAGATCGGCCATCGCCAACTCGATGCCCAGCGCCCGGTCGGCGTCGAGGCGCTTCCAGAGTTGTCTGACCAGCGCGGAGAGCGAAGCGAACAGATCTTCCTGAACGGTGAGATCGCCCAACCTCTCAGACTCGTTCCACATCTCGGTCGAGACAGACTCTCTAAACGTCTCGCTCGAGAAGCAGCCGACGACCTCCCCATCCTCGCGTATCGGGGCGACACAAAGAAATCGCGCCGTATCGGTGTAGTCCCCCCAATGTTCGGCAGGCGACTCGAACCACTTCGCAGTTTCGATGGTCTTAGCAAATTTAAGCGCAGGATTGTCAACCTCTACTCGGCCGGGTGAGGCTTCAGAATCGTCGATCCCGTCGGCCATCCAAACCAACCGCCGGGTTGCACCTGTCTCATCGTTAAACTCCCACAGTCCCACTGAGCGACACGCATGAAGCTGACCGACTCTCTCCATGGCTTCATAGATGCCCTCGTCGGCGTTCTCAACAGAACGGGCTACAAAATCGCTAGCAACCTCTCTCAGCAGACGGTCGCCCTCAGTCCTCAGACGAACATTTGTCTCGACCACGAGGCGAGCGCGAAACTGGGAGAGAATGTCCGTGAACGAGGCCAACATCCGAGCGGACTCTTCATCCAACGAGTTGCCTTGGAGGTCTAGCGCCGACAGCGCAAGAATGTCTCGACCAGCCACAACCGGAGCGACGTGCAGGTTAACGCTGTTGTGATCTGTTCCGAATAGCTCACCGATAGACCAATTCGGGCCATCTGCAGGGTCGAGAACGCGTGCAATGACGGGGTCGTCACGGTTGAGCGGGGCGTACTGCGACTGCAACATCTGGCCGTCGCGAGTGGACTCGTGCGAGCACTCGATTTGGAGCGTTACATGGTCGAGTTCGAACAAAGCAAGCGAATCGCAATCGATGAACGAGCGAACTTGCTCCAAAGAAGCCACCATTGCCTCGCTGACGTTGAGCGTCGCCGAGTCGATAAAGGTCGCCGTGATTTGGTGCAGGATCTGTTGTGACCGACGCTGATGCTCGAGCAGGCGGCTACTAAGGACTTCGACCAGCGTCATTCGGTCCCAGAGTTGCCCAATCGTGGCGGCAATGCCTTGCATATAGCTGATCTCGTCGTCGTTCCAGACGCGATTTTGTGGATCCACGAACACCAACACGCCATGCGGTGCAAGCCCAGGGCGATACGACACCATAAGGATTTTCGTATCGGGCGGGTCCAGTCGATACGGGTAGGTGAGTTGCCCCAGACGAATGACCGCCCACCCTCTTTCAGGCATGTGCATAGGGTTTGGAGCCGAGAACCCGGGCTCAACCTGCCCTCGACCATCGGGCCGGTACACCGAACGAAGGATGGCTCCGTTGTCTAGGTAACTCCATGCTTGCGCTTCGGAAAGTCCAAAGAAGTCGGTGATACGAACCAATATTTTGCGGTAAACGTCATCGATGTCTTCGCGTTGCGCCGCGACGGCCATGTTGGCGATCTCGTGCGAGAGCGTCTCAAGCCGGAGGCGTTCGGCAGCCGCCCGCCCTATCGCGAACCGAACGAGAGTCTGCGCTACAACCGCCGCCAGCGCTACTACACCATCAATTTCGACGCTTCCCCATTCTTGGCGCCCTCCGCCGACGAAGGCAAGCAAACAGAGGTCATTGCGGTCCGCGGTGAGCGGGACGGTCAGTATCTGCCCATTCTCAATGTGAACGTCTACAGATTCCGCGAATATGACCTTGTCTGCGAACCCATAGCCACGGTCGTACATGCCGCCGACCCATTCAAGATCAATCTTTACCCGCCGCTCACCGGTTTTCTTGTGCCCATTAGCGTCTCGTGCATATGTTCGCTCGATCTCGCCGTCGCGTTGTTTCCATACAGATGCGGCACGGAGCCCGAAGAGCTCGATCATGGTGGACGTGACCTCGCCTAGGAAGGCCTCCTCGTCCTGGAAGTCCATCTGCATGGCCGCCACACCAATACGCCGCGTCGCATGATTAAAAGCATCGAGAGTCGACGAGTTAACAGGGGGGTGAACGCGTCGCGCTACCTTTTGGATGCTTGGCACGATCGCATGCACAACCCTCAACTCAACGTCGCTCCACTCTCGATGACTGGGGCTACTCAAGGAGACGACGCCTTCCACGCCACCTGGCCCATAGGTCGGCACGATTAACGCCACCGCATCAGCGGGGTGATCTAACGTGTTCTTCGAACCGAAGAAACTCAGCGGGACGAGCATGTGCCCAGCTTCAAGCAGTTCGCGGCTGGCGCCCAGATCAACTTCGACAGAGGGAGCATTGTCGTCGATGGACCCGGCAGCAGTCCTCACACCCTTCGTCAGAAGCGTGAACATGGATCCGTCAGCACTCCAGTAGGAGACTACGCCGAGGGCAAAGGACGATCGCGCAAGTTCGCAGATTTCTCGAAGCGCCTCAGAATCATCGCCACCATTGCCTTCGATTCTCAGGATTGAGGTCACAAGCTCTGAAAAGCCGCGCCCCGGGGCGGGCTCACGAGAGGAACCGGCACGCCAGCGAGCCGAAGACACCGCCAGCGACATCAATTCGCAGAGGCCGGCCGCGTCCGCCGTCATGCCGTCCTTCTCGGAGGCGAGGATCATCATGAAGCGAGCGAACGAGCCAGGCGGGTTCGGCACGATGGCGGCCGTGCGACCGTTGGCTGACGTCTGCGTTGTCATAGCGTTGACCTGCGGGAGGGCGTCAAACATTTCGACCCAGGCACGAAGTTCGTCGATGCTGGTCGACTCTGGATCAAACCAGAGCACACCGTCGCCGACCGTGCCATTGCATTCGACCATGGCAGTGACCCCGATTGTTTCGGAGAACTCCTGAAGGATGCTGGTCAACTCTGCCTCGAAGTCGGCGCTATCGAGATTTTCGAGGCGTTCTATCGACTTCTCAATTAACGCCAGCGCTTCTCGGTGCCAGGCCGACGAATATTCTTCCGGCTCATGCCGACGCGATCCAAAGCTTCTCACATCCCGTTTATCGGCTGATTGGCGGCGATATTGAGGCGTCATTCCGTCTAATCCCTACCTTCGGCCCCGCAGCACGCTTTGTTTCTGATCGACAAAGTCCATCAGAAGATAATCGCCAAGATCCTCGTTAGTGGTGAAGAACGCCCGCCCGCCGTTCATTCGGGAAATCTGCTCCACAAAGTTTTGGAGATAGTGCGTCACGTCGAGAACGAATGTGTTGATCCGGATGTCTTCACGGGTGGCTTTCGCCACCTCGGCCAACGTGAGATCCACCGTCTCTTGAGATGGTGGATAATTGAAGTACGGCTGCCCGCTCTTGGAGATGTGGGCTGTCGGTTCACCATCAGTGATCATGATGATCTGCTTGGTGCCAGTCTGCTTCGAGAGCATCTGACGAGCGACCTGGAACGCGTGCTGCATGTTGGTGCCGTAGACATAGTCCCACGACAGTTCGGGCAACGTTGCCGCGTTGAACTCGCGAGCAACTTCGCTGAACGAGACCATGCCCAGGAAATCACGGGGGTACTGGCTCGAGATCAGCGAGTGAAGCGCCATCGTGACCTTCTTAGCCGGCAAAAAGTTGTCTCGCATGGCCATCGACATCGAGACGTCAAGCATCAAAACCGTGCTTGACCGGGTCAGCTGCTCAGTGCGTTCGATCTCGAAGTCATCGGCATGAAGCTGGATAGGAATACCGCCACCAGTCCGAGCCACCGCGTTGCGCAGCGTCTTCTCGATATGAAGGTTGAAACGATCGCCGTACTCGTAGGGCTTGGTGTCAAAATCTCGCTCATGACCCTGCCCGGTTCGCTCGAGCTGATGCTTGCCGAGCATGTCAGGCGACATGCGCTTGAAGATCTCATCCAAGGCACCGTTGCCCATGCGTCGGATCGCCCGTGGCCTTAGCTCGTAACGGCCTTCCTTGTTTTCGATCAGACCCGACTCCTCGAGCATTCGGGCGATCTCCGCCATGCGCTCAAGGCTCTCAGCCGACTCCTCGCCCAGCAGATCTCGGGCTCGATCGATGTCGACCTCGGCCAAGGCCCCGGGGTTGGTGGCCCCGCGGAGCAGATTGTCGAGCTGATCGATGTCGCCAAGTTCGCCCATCATCTCCATGGCCTGCGGCATGTCGAGTGGGTCGATGCCCTCAAAGTCATAGGACTGGCCCCAGCCCATCTGCGGGAACTGCTCACGCAAATTATCGGAGAGTTGGCTCATCTGGAACTGAAGGTCCATGTCCTCCATCAGCTGATTGCTGAGTTCCTGGAGTTGCTGACGCTGCTCCGGCGACATCGAGTTCATCATCTGCTGCATCTGCGCCATGCGCTGCGCCATGATCTCGAGCAGTTCGTCGAGCGTCTGCGGGTTCTCCGGAAAAAGGTCGCCGAAGCGGGCCATGAACCCGCCGAAGTCGGGCTCCTCTCCTGCGGCACGCTGCTCAAGCACGTGGTTGAGTTCGGCGAGCATGTCCTTGACCCGCTGCATCTCTTCGGGCGGCATCTCGTTGATGCCCTCGGCCATCTGATCAAGCTGTTGCTGCATGATCTGCTCACGCAGTTTGTCGATCAACTCGTTGAATCGCTGCTGGGCTTCGTCAGACTCGAAGTCATAGCTCTGCAAGCCCTTCACCTGACCGGCAAGGTCGGGCGGCAGCATGTAGAGCTCCATGTTCTTCATGGCCGACGTATCGCTGGCCAGTTCCTGGCGACGATCATCACCGGATTGACCGGCCTGGTCGACCATCTCTTCCAACGACTTGCGTTCGTCGTCGACCAACTCGCGGAGTTCGTTGGCGATATCGTCGAAGACGCCGCCGAGGTCGTGGTTTTCAAGAATGTCGCGCCGCCGTTCACGGAGCCGATCCATCATGTCGCGGATGCCCTCCATTTTACGGCCATCACGATCGGTCATTCCGCCCTGCATCATCTGGCGAAGCGCGCTGTTGACATCGCCGTGGTAAAGCAGATCATCAGCCATTTCGGAAAACAGATGGTCGGCATCAACGTCAAACCCCGTCTGGGTGCCATCCCAGCGCGAATAGCTGAAGTGAGGCACCTCGCGACGAGTGCGGTTACCGCGGCGGAAGGCCATCCCGGCAACCTAGCCCGACCTCTCTTCGTGCGTTCAGACGCGGACCCGTCAAAGTTGTTAACGTTCGCTAACCATGACTGCCGATCAGCTCACCTCCGAAGGACCTGCAACGCGTCCCTCGAACCGTCGAGCACTCATTCTCGATGCCGCCATCGGCCTCTTTCGCGAACGCGGATATCCCGCCACCAGCGTCGACGACATCGGGAAAGCCGTCGACGTCAGCGGTCCTGCCATTTACCGCCACTTCTCTTCCAAAGAAGAGATCCTGCTCGAAGCGATCCAGCTCGCAGCCGACGAAGTTCATGCCGCAAACGGAGCGGCCCGCAACTCAACCAGCGACCCGCGGGCTCTGCTCGCGGCATACATCGGCGCCTACGTTGCCTGCGCGCTCAACCGGTCGGCATTGATCGCTGTGTGGATGAGCGAAGCCCGCCACCTGTCGTCAGAGCGGCGCTCACCCATGAGCCGGCGCCTACGGTCATGGTCGAACGAATGGGTCGAGGCCCTCACCGCCACCCGTCCCGAACTCAGCACAGAACAGGCGCGGGTGCTCGTCGGCGGTGCCATCGGTCTGATCACCAGCCTCGCCACCAACGACGACGGGTCGCTGGGACGAGCCCAACTGTCCGCCACCATCACCGCCATGGCACTCGCCACCCTCGACACCCCCCTTTAAGGAGCTCCCATGCCCGTAAACCCAGATGCCGTTGGCTCAGTCGGTCCCGAAAACGAGATCACCTGGACCTCCAAGGACAGCCTCCTCTACGCCCTCGGGGTCGGAGCGGGAGCCACTGACCCAACCGGGTTCGAACTCGAGTTCACCACCGAAAACAGCAAGGATCTCGTCCAGAAAGCGTTCCCAACGCAGGTCGTCGTGCTCGGCGGTGGAGGCGGCATCGACTATGGCGAATTCAATAAGGCGCATCTGCTCCACGGCGAGCAATCAGTCACACTGCATCAAACCCTGCCCACAGCCGGCACCGCCATCGTCCACGGCAAGGTTGCCGCGATGTACGACAAAGGCAAAGCCGCCCTCGTCGTCCTCGAAACCCACGCACGAGATACCGAAGGCAACCCGCTTTGGACCACCAGCGCCGGCCTGTTCATCGGTGGCGAAGGCGGTTGGGGCGGCGAACGTGGCCCCGCATCAACTTGGACGTTGCCCACACGAACCGCCGATGAACTTGCCGGCTATGACACTCGCACCGACCAAGCCCTGCTCTACCGACTCAACGGTGACCGCAACCCGCTCCACTCCGACCCATCGTTCGCCGCGCTCGCCGGCTTCGATACCCCCATCCTGCATGGACTGTGCACCTTCGGTGTCACCGGTCGAGCCCTGCTACACACAGTATGCAACAGTGACCCAGACAAATTCGGATCGATAGGTGGGCGCTTCAAATCGCCGGTCCTGCCCGGCGAACGACTCGACATTCACCTGTGGCATGAGGGCGACCAAACCCTGTTCCAGACCCGCGTGGGCGACCGCGTGGTATTTGACGCCGGTGTCTTCACCCAATGCTGAGTTCCTGCGTGGAGTCACTTCATCCTCGGTTTCAGCCGAGGGGGTGGCTCCTGCAGCGGACTGGTCAACCTGGGAACATGATCGCCGCGCTCCCCAATCAGGCGACGGCTTCGGCCTTCACACCGACTATCGCGACGACCTCCAGCAATACGCCGCACTGGGATGCACTGACTGGCGACTCACAATCGAATGGGCGCGCGTCGAACCCGAACCCGGCCGCATCGACAACGACGCGCTCGATCGGTACCGCGACATCCTCTCATTCGGCCGGGACGTCGGACTGCGAAACTGGCTCACCCTGCAGTCCACCTCCCTGCCGGGCTGGTACTCCGAAGATGAAGGCGGACATCTCGACGCCTCAGCCCGAGGACGATTCTGGTCTCGATACGTCGACCAAGTAGCAGGCGAACTCGACGAATTCGCTGACGGATTCGTGCCCATTGACGACCCCATCGGCTGGGCGCTCCGCGGCTACGGACTCGGCTCACGACCACCCGGGAAGCAGGACCCCGATGTGCTCCGAGCGGCCGTCATCGCCAGCGTGCTCGCAACCCACGAGGCGGTGCGACTTTTGAGCTCGGGACGGCAGCCAGTGATGACTGCGTGGCGCGCCGATCCACTCCATGCGATCGCCTTGGAGGATGGACGCATCGCGCCCGAGGCCCGGCAGGCCACTCGACGCTGGGACGACCTGCTCTGGGGCACCTGGCTCCGTGCCCATGCGAACGGCATGCTCGAAGTCGATGGCCATGCCGCGATCGACGTGCCAGAGTTTGTCACCGGCGTCGACTATGTCGGAATCGTCCACGACCATCCGGTTGGGGTCGATGTGGAAGGAAACCTGGGCGCATGGCCCACGGGCGGACGACGCGACGCCAGCGGCTTCGTGCCAGAGCCCGATGAACTTGGCGAAGCCATCCACCGCGCACACGAGGCACTCCCCGACCATCGGCTCGTCGTCGCCGGTCACGGCATCCCCACCGACGACGATGCATGGCAAGACCACCAACTCGCTCGCTGCCTCGAGCATGTACGAGACGCCCGAGACGAATTCGGCTTGGCCGGGTACTTCCACGACGCAGGCATCGACGGCTACGAATGGAAGAAGGGCTTCACCGCCCCGCGAGGCCTCCTCCGCCGCGACCGGACCCCCCGCACCGCCGCCCACACGTTCGCTGCCCTCTGACCCGATCCAACGTGTCGGCTCAGCGCGTTTCGACGCCTAGCGCGACTCCAGCCACCGTCCGAGTTCGATCTCGGCATCGGACGCCCAATGGTGACCTCGGTCGAGCACATTGGACTCGGCGATGTTGAAGTCGCCAAAGGCCTCGTGAGAGATCTCGACGACAGAGCGGACATCGAACAACTTGCATGAGAAGACGTCGAGAAAGAGCGACCGCAGCGCTGGGTACGTGTGAATCGCGGCGTGCGACTCGTAGAGCAGAACCACTCCCGAATGACCGTATCGGGCGTCATCCACCACCTCGGTCTTGGTGTGCGGGCCATCGAGAATTCTCATCCCGATCCCGGTGACGAGCCGGGACAGAAACGATCCGATCTGTTCTGGATCATCCAACGCCGAGACATCCTCGACGTCACTCAACTGCAGCATCAGGTGGGTGCCGTAGATGTCTGATGGGGTCGCACCAGCATCGGCCGTCAAATCTATGACTGAAACACTAGTAGCGCTGACTCCGCCCACATGACCTCCCCCTGAAGCCGCGAAAGTCAATCTCAGCCGCGGCCGCGGAACTGGGCGCGACCTGCAGCAGCATCCTTGTTGAGACGCTTGGCCAGGTGCAGCCCTTCGAGCACCAATTCGCAGGCGCTTGCGATCATTGCCGGAGACTCGGCGTCGTCTTCGCTGGCCAACAAAGCTTGAACCGGCGCTTCGAGCGCTGGGATCCGCTTCAGTAGTCGGACGTAGGCATCGTCGGTGACGTCCTCGCCAATATCGACCACGAGATCCTCTTCGAAGGCATCGACGACGCCACGATGGGTGTCAGGGGGAACATGGTCCTTGAACACGGCCAGCACCGCCTTGCTGACCAGACTGGCGAGAATCTCGCCGTCGCGGCCCTCCTCGAGAGTCTCGATCTCAACCTTGCCGGAGGTCGATGCCGGCAGTGCTTCGAGATCGACGATGCGCGGCACAACCCGCGACGAACCCGACCGAAGCGAACGGCGCACCGCGTTGGCCACAAGAATCTCTTCGTTCGCAATCGACAAACGGACCGACACTCCAGAGCGTTGAGAGATGTGCTGGCTGGCCCGTGCCGCATGAGTGACCGTTGCCACGATCTCAGTCATGAAGGCCGGAACCGTGAGGTCGAGATCGGCGCTGACCGACAAGTCGGCCTCCTGCTCAATGATCGCGACCTCGGTATCGATGTCAAGCGGGTAATGGGTGCGGATTTGCGAACCGAAGCGGTCCTTCAGCGGGGTGATCAACCGGCCCCGGTTCGTGTAGTCCTCTGGGTTGGCTGAAGCGACCAGGATCACATCGAGCGGAAGGCGAACCTTGTGACCGCGGATCTGCACATCGCGTTCCTCAAGCACGTTGAGTAGACCGACCTGGATCCGCTCGGCGAGGTCAGGTAATTCGTTCATCGCGAAGATGCCACGATTGGTGCGCGGCACCAATCCGTAATGCAGTGTGAGTTCATCGCTGAGATAGCGGCCTTCGGCAACACGGATAGGGTCGACTTCGCCGATGAGGTCAGCAATCGACGTATCCGGGGTGGCGAGTTTCTCGCTGTAGCGATCGTCTCGGTGGACCCACGCGATCGGCGTGTCGTCACCCATCTCCGCGACGAGGTCGCGGCCATGACGAGAAACCGGCGCATACGGATCATCATTGATCTCAGAGCCGGCCACGATCGGCATCCACTCGTCGAGCATGGCGGTCAGACCGCGGATGATCCGGGTCTTGGCCTGTCCACGCTCACCCAGGAAAACAATGTCGTGCCCGGCAAGAAGCGCGTTTTCTAGCTGCGGGTTAACCGTATTCTCGTAGCCGAGGATCGACGGAACCATCGGCTCGTCGTTTCGGATCTTGGCGACGGCGTTGCGGCGGATTTCCTCACGGATTGGGATCGACTCCCACCCGCTGTCGCGCAGGGCACTAAGTGTCTCAGGTCTCGACATGGCGGCGACCCTACACGCGGCCACCAGCCCATCCCAGACGGCCCAAGCGCACTCCCAGGCGTGGCACCGTCACCCGGGGAGCTAGCGTTTAGGGATGGACCTGTCGGGGACGTGGCGAGCAACACCCCCGTCTGAGGAGCTGCGACGCACCTTCCACGAGCCCGAACTCGACGATCGCAGTTGGCATCCAATCGAAGTTCCCGGCCACTGGGCCCACGTCCCAGAGATGGCCAGCGAGCGAGCGATGCTGCATCGCACCCGATTCCACGCACCCAAACCCGACGATGAGCGTCGCCGCTGGCTCCGCTTCGACGGCATCTCCCAGCAAGGTGATATCTGGCTCAACGGCGGCTACGTCGGCGACACCGACGGCTACTTCGTACCCCACGTTTTGAGGTCACCGACCTGATGGCCGACCGCGATACGCACCTACTTGCCGTCGATGTCAGCTGCCCCAGATTTGGGAATCCCGACGAACGCACCAACCTCATGGGAGCCATCCTCGACCCTGAGCTGAGCGGCGCAGCGGGCATGAACCCGGGCGGTATCTGGCGAAGCGTGTCACTACTCGAATCTGGTCCGTCGGCCATCAAACACTTTCGGGCGATCTGTATCGACGCCAACGCCGCCCGCGCCCGTCTAGCCCTTCGCTGCGTGATCGATCACCCCGAAGGCGGCATGGTCACCCTCCGCGCCACTGTCGCCGGCCACACCGAAGAACTCCACCACTCCGCAGCCGCCGGCGAAAACCGAGTCGAATGGACAATCGACGTTCCCGAACCCGAGCTGTGGTGGCCCCATGCGCTCGGCGAGCAGCCCTTGCACGATCTGCGTTGTGAACTCGAGGTCGACGGCGAGGTCTATGATCATCGCGAGCGCCGGATCGGGTTCCGCTCCGTTCGCATGAACAAGTGGACGTTTCACGTCAACAACACTCGGCTCTTCGTCAAAGGCATCAACCACCTCCCGACCCAACCGCGCCTCGCCGACGCCTCTCCTATCGAAGTGATCGCTGATCTTCGGGCCGCACGCGACGCCGGACTCGATCTGGTGCGACTCGTGGCCCACATTGCTCGGCCCGAGGTCTACGAGGCGGCCGACGAACTTGGCCTGCTCATCTGGCAAGATCTCCCAATCCGAGGGGTGATGGCGCGCGGTGTACGAGGCCAGGCAGTCCGCCAAGCCCGCGAAGCCGTCGACCTCCTCGGTCATCACCCATCGATCGCCCTGTGGTGCGCCCACGACGAACCGCGTCGACAGCCCGTCGTCCGCCTCGCCACGCCGCCGGTCGTCGGTCAGCAACGGCCGTCCTGGAACCGAGCCGTCCTCGACACCTCAATCCGTCGCGTGCTCCAGCGCACCGATGGCTCCCGGCCCGTGGTCGACCACACCGATGTGCCTCCTCACCTGCCCAAACTCGACGGCACCACCAGCCACCTGTGGTTCGGTTGGCACGACCGAACGGCCGCCGATCTCGGCTCTGCGCTCGCCCGCGTCCCGCGGATGGGTCGATTCGTGACAGCGTTCGGTGCCGCCACGGTCAATCCTTCACTCCCGGAACTGTTGAGCCCTCGGTGGCCGGCACTCAACTGGGAAGCCATCGCCGGCGCAATCGGCGGACCAGCCCGGTCGCTTCATCATCTTGTGCCCCCCGCCGCAGTCGACGACGGCCAGACCTGGGCCCTGATGACGCAACAGGCCCAAGCCCAGGTGATCCGAACCACCATCGAGACGCTCCGACGACTCAAATACCGACCGACCGGCGGTTTCTGCCTGCATTATCTCGCCGACCAATCGAGCGCCGGAGGCTTCGGCGTACTCGACCACGAGCGCCGATCCAAGCCCGGCTGGGACGCCCTGATCGATGCGTGTCGACCCGTGATCATTGTGGCCGACCCTCTGCCCCGGGTCCTTCGAGCCAATGTTGCGCACAGCGTTGCCATCCATGTGGTTTCAGATCTCCACAAGCCGATTTCCGGCGCCGAAATACGCGCCACCCTCACGTTCCCCGACGGCAGAACGCAGAGTTCACGGTGGGGGGGCGATGTCAGCGGCGACCATTGCGAGTTCATCGCCGATCTCAAATTCACGCCACTAAGCACGCCCGGCGAACTCCGCCTCGATCTCGAAATCAATGCCATCGATCTTGCCGTCGCCAATACCTATCGCACTTCCGTGGGCTGAACTAGGCCTTACAACCAGCGGACAGGTACCGTCAATCCCGTTCAACATGAGCCGGAAAGCACGCAGCTCACGAGATAAGGATCGTTTCGCAATGGCGCAAACCATCTCGAGTGGCGCTGACCACTCGGTCCCGCCGATTCGACGGCGACCACAACAACTGCCGTGGCCGCTGAATATTTACCAGACGGCCATCGGCAAAAAGTATGTCATGGCCCTCACCGGGATCGGACTGATCGGCTTCGTTGTCGTTCACATGATCGGCAACATGCACCTCTATGAGGGCCCGTCACAGATCCATCACTACGCCGAAGCGCTGCGCGATCTCGGCGGACACCTCGTGCCACGTACATTCATCCTTTGGGCGATGCGTCTTGGCCTGATTGGCATGTTCGCTGCTCACATCCACTCGGCCGTTTCCCTCACCAAGCTCAGTGCCAAGGCCGACTCGAGCTATGTCGGCAAGCGCGACTATGTCGCCGCCAACTTCGCCAGCCGCACCATGCGCATGACCGGCCCCATCATCTTGCTCTACACGCTGTACCACCTGGCCGACCTGACCTGGGGCTGGTTCAGCGACGACTGGGTCCGTGGCGACGTCTACCACAACGTTTACGACTCGATGAGTGCTCTGCCAGTGGCCATCATCTACATCGTCGCCAACGTCGCTCTCGCAGTTCACATCTATCACGGCGCCTGGTCCATGTTTCAAACGCTTGGCATTAACAACCCCACCTATAACAGCCTTCGCCGCGGCTTCGCCACGGGCATCGCCGGTCTCATCCTGGTGGGCAACCTGAGCTTCCCGATCGCCGTTCAGGCCGGCCTCATAGACGAGGACAACCGGTCCGTCGAGGTCGGGGGATTCGACAAACTCGATTCTGACAACCATGGGGAGGAGGGCTGATGGTCATGCTCGACGCAAAGATTCCGGACGGTCCGATCGCTGAGAAGTGGGACAACCACAAGTTCTCGGTCAAGCTCGTCAACCCGGCCAACAAACGCAAGTTCGACGTCATTGTCGTCGGCACCGGTCTGGCCGGTGCTTCGGCTGCCGCCTCGCTTGCTGAACTCGGCTACAACGTCAAGGTTTTCACCTACCACGACTCGCCTCGTCGAGCGCACTCGATCGCCGCTCAGGGTGGCATCAATGCGGCGAAAAACTATCGCAACGACGGCGACTCCGTTCACCGACTCTTCTACGACACGGTGAAGGGTGGCGACTATCGCTCCCGCGAAGCCAACGTCCATCGCCTGGCGCAAGTATCCGTTGACATCATCGACCAATGCGCGGCCCAGGGTGTCCCCTTCGCTCGCGAGTACGGAGGCTTGCTCGCAAACCGCTCGTTCGGTGGCGCCCAGGTCAGCCGCACCTTCTACGCCCGAGGCCAGACAGGGCAGCAGCTATTGATCGGCGCGTACCAGGCACTGGCCGCACAAATCGCGCTCGGCAAAGTCACGCTCTACAACCGCTCCGATGTGCTCGACATTGTGAAGAAGGATGGCGAGGCCGTCGGCATCGTCACCCGCGACATGCTCACTGGTGAGGTCAGCGCTCATAGCGGCCACGCCGTGGTGCTTGCCACCGGCGGCTACGGCAACGTCTACTACTTGTCGACCAACGCCATGATGTGCAATGTGTCAGCCAGCTGGCGGGCGCACCGCAAAGGCGCCTTATTCGCCAACCCGTGCTACACGCAAATTCACCCAACCTGCATCCCAGCCTCGGACGAGGTCCAATCAAAGCTGACGCTGATGTCAGAGTCGCTGCGCAACGATGGACGCATCTGGGTCCCTCGCAACGCCGATGAGGCTCGCGGTGCCGATCAGGTGCCCGAGGACGAGCGCTACTACTACCTCGAAGAGAAATATCCGGCGTTCGGCAACCTCGTCCCTCGCGACGTTGCCAGCCGCAACGCCAAGACGGTCGTCGATGAGGGTCGCGGCGTCGGTCCACTGAAAAACGGCGTCTACCTCGACTTCGCGGCCGCCATCGGCCGCGACGGCGTCGAAGCAGTGAAGGAGCGCTACGGAAACCTGTTCGACATGTACGAGCGGATCACCGGTGAAGATCCATACCGCGAACCGATGCGCATCTACCCAGCCACGCACTACACGATGGGTGGCCTCTGGGTTGACTACAACCTGATGACCACGGTGCCCGGCCTCTACGCCCTCGGTGAAGCCAACTTCTCCGACCACGGCGCCAACCGGCTCGGCGCCTCGGCGCTGATGCAGGGTTTGGCCGATGGCTACTTCGTTCTGCCCTACACGATCGGCGATTATCTGGCTCCAAAGCTCGGTGATGGTGCGGTCCCCACCGACGACCCAGTATTCACCGAAGCGGTGCAGCAGGTCGACGACCGCACCCGGCAGTGGACCTCCAAGACAGGCGGCACCCACGGGGTCGAGCACTACCATCGCGAACTCGGCAAGATCGTCTGGGAGTACTGCGGCATGGCTCGCAACGAGGCCGGCCTCCAAACGGCACTTTCTGAGATCCCCGCTTTGCGCGAAGACTTCCGCAAGAACGTCAAGGTCCTCGGCAGCCCCGACGGCATCAACACCATGCTCGAAAAGGTCAACCGGGTCGATGACTTCATGGAGTTTGCCGAACTCAAGGTGCGCGATGCCCTGCATCGCCGAGAAAGTTGTGGCGGTCACTTCCGCGAAGAGTCACAGACGCCAGAAGGCGAGGCCCTACGCGACGACGAAAACTTTGCCTACGTCGGGGCCTGGGAATGGAACGGCGCAGATACCGAGCCAACCGTGCACAAGGAAGAACTGAACTTCGAGAACGTGGCGCTGACACAGCGCTCGTACAAGTAGAGGGAGCGAAGAATGAGCAAAATGCTGAACCTCAAGCTCAAGATCTGGCGCCAGGACGGACCGCACGCCCAAGGTGCATTCCTCAAGGTCGACGCCAACGACATCCCTGAGGACGCCTCGTTCCTCGAGATGCTCGACGTCGTCAACGAACGCTTAATCGGCGACGACCTCGAACCCGTCACATTCGCCCACGATTGCCGCGAGGGCATCTGTGGCACCTGTGGTGTGATGATCAATGGGCAGGCCCACGGTCCCGAGAAAGCCACGGCGACCTGTCAGCTCCATATGCGAAAGTTTAACGACGGCGACGAGATCGTCATCGAGCCCTGGAAGGCGCAATCCTTTCCGGTGCTCAAAGACCTCATGGTGGACCGCCGGGCCTTCGACCGCATCGTGGAGGCCGGCGGCTACATCTCGGCGCCGACGGGCACTGCCCCCGATGCCAACGACATCCCTGTCCCGAAGGAAGTCGCCGATATGGCGATGGACGCGGCCGCATGCATCGGCTGCGGCGCCTGCGTCGCGGCATGCCCCAATTCGGCAGCCCAACTTTTCACCTCGGCCAAACTCGCCCACCTCAACGTGTTGCCTCAGGGCCAACCCGAACGGTGGAAGCGCACGGAAAATATGGTCGAGACCATGGAGGACTTCTTCGGCTCCTGCACCAACCATGGCGAATGCCATGAGGCATGCCCGAAGGAGATTCCCCTGGATTTCATCGCCATGATGAACCGGGACTACATCAAGTCGAAAACCAAGAACCGGTCGCTCTCAAGCCAGTAGCTCGAACCACGCCAAAATTCCCCTTGACGCGCGGCCCGGACGGCGCGACGGTGACATACGTCACACGTTCCGTTATTCGGAATCCACCGACGGGATTTCATCCGTTCGAAGCACCCGCTCTGCTCAAGAGGCAGCCAGAGAAGCGCTCTATGGACGAGCCTCAGACCCAGCATCAGCGGGCTACAACGTCCCTCCGAGCGAGACATCCCCGCCCCGGGATGTCTCGTTTCGCGTCATCACCCGGTCCAGTCGGTCGAGGATCGCAGATGGTGCTGCAGGACCGGCCACATCTCTGCGATAAGTCCGTCCGGAACTTCGTGACCGAGACCATCGACCTCGATGTACACCGCGCCAGGAATACCCTCGGCCAACGCCTGGCCGTGCTCAATCGGCAGCACAACGTCAGCGGACCCGTGCACAACAAGCGTCGGTGCTGCGATCTCGACCAACCGATCAAGACGCGACTTCGAGGAAAACGCAGCAACCCCGTGCCCGGTCTCGGCAACCCAGCCCGTCTCGACCTCGGCAAGTGCCAACGCTGTCTCGGCCTCGACGTCGATCGGGTAGAGCGTGCCGTTCATCAACTCAGCAAGCTCCGCTATCCAGGTGACTTGATCTTCGGCTTCACGTGGCGGACCTTCGAAAAGCCGGAAGGTCATCTTCTCGATGAAGTCCTCATCGGGGCCAGGGAGACGCTCGTCGCCGATACCGGGCGTGGTGCCGAACAAGCTGAGTGATCGCACCCTTTGGGGGTGGTCGAGCGCCAGCACCTGGGCAACCATGCCACCCATGGACCGTCCGACAAGATGAGCGGCGCCGACCCCCAACTCATCGAGAAGGCCAACGATGTCGGCGGCCAAATCGTCGAGCCGATACGCATCCGACGAGCCAAAACGGGTCGAGCGCCCACAATCTCGGTGATCAAACCGCACCACCCGATAGCCGTCGCCGATCAGTCGATCCACGATTGCGCGGGTCCAACGAAAGCCGGGGGTGTCGGCCCCGGCAATGAGCACGACAGTGTCACCACCGTCAGGACCGTCGACGTCAACCCAAAGATCGACGTCACCCACCCGGACAAGGTTTCCTCGCGCTGCGTCGTGTGCCGCGTTCATCATGAGCAGCGACGGTACCCTCAGCGACCGTGATCCCCAAGATCCTCGCCCAAGTCGCCCGCGGATTCGTGATGGGAGCCGCCGATGTTGTTCCCGGTGTATCCGGCGGCACTATCGCCCTCGTTTTCGGCATCTATCAGAAGCTGATCGACAGCATCCGTGACGGCGCTCGCGCCCTTGGCACCCTGGCCACGGGAGACATCAAAGGCTTCCGGCGTCGAGTCGTAGCGCTCGACTTTCTCTTCCTCATCCCACTGCTGTTCGGCATCCTGGTGGCTGTCGCCTCGCTGGCACACCTGATAGAGACACAACTTCATGACAACCCCGAGGAGATGGCCGGCCTCTTCTTTGGGCTCGTTGTGGCATCGGTCTTCGTGGCATGGGGGATGCTGAGAAAGCGAATGTTCACCCATGTCCTGGTCATGGCAGTCGTAGCGGTCGTTGTGTGCTTCCTGCTCGGATATCAATCCGGGCCGGTACAGGACCCCTCTGCACTCGTCTTTGTCGGGGCAGGAAGTCTTGCCATCTGCGCCATGATTTTGCCTGGCATCAGTGGCTCATTCATCCTCCTCATGATGGGGATGTATGCCCCAGTCCTCGGAGCCGTCGATGACCGAGCGTTCGCCGATCTGATCTTCGTGGCCATCGGCGCAACCATCGGACTCGCCCTATTCTCGTCGGTGCTCGGATGGATTCTCGAACGGGCCTTCGACCTCGTGATGGCCGCTCTCATCGGGCTCATGGTCGGCTCGCTGCGCGTTGTCTGGCCGTGGCCCAACGGCGTAGGCGTGATCAGTGAGGACGCGACCGAAGTCATCGATGGCACCGGCCTCGAGTGGCCAGAAATCGATCAGATTGCTGGCCCACTTGTGCTCGCCATCGCGGCGGCCGCACTCGTCATGGCCATCGCCAGGATCAGCGAGCGTTTCAGCGCATCGCACTGACTAGGCCGCCAGCCCCACCCACCCGGGTCGGTTACCGAGGACCCAGCCGCGGATCTCCGCAGACGCCAGCCCAGGCCATCGCACCGCGAGTCGGCCCACCACCTCGATGCCTGGGGTGGGCGCGGTAAGCACGGGCACGCAATCGTCCCATCGACGGCGGCGCACGCCCACCGCGTCGATCTCGAACGCGTCGGAGCCGACGAGGACTTCGCCGGCAACAACAACCTCATGCATGAATCCACCGCCATCCAACTCAACCCCACTCGAAGTTTCGACGTCGAGATCAAGGCCCAAGGCAACGCGGTCACCAAAAGTGTTCGGGGTCACGACTTCACTGGGGTCAACGGCGAGCCCAAACGCCTCAAGCCCGACCGTCCAGCGCTCCGCCGCTTCCTCACAAGCAATGTCCGCCCAAATCCCAGGCCCCCGAAACTCAAAGGCATGTGTCACCAGTGGCAGGTCGTAGGCGAGCACAACCACCGGCTCTTTTTCTCGCTGGCACACCGTCGAAAGAAACCAGGTGCAGCCGGACTCAGGTTGCGCAACTGTGCGCAGCAAACCCGCCATGCCCAGTCGTGGATCGACCCATTCGATGTCGATCAGATCAACGGCGTCTCGGAACGGGCCGTCGCCGTCGACCATGGCGAGGTCAATCACGGTTCGTCTCGCAGGAGCGCCACAACGAACCCTGCAAACGCACAGACACCCAAAAATATAGGGGCGTACAACAACATGGCACCGACCGAGGCTAGAGCGCGAGGCCGTAGCCTTCCCCTGTGGCCAACTTCCTGACCGATGAATGGTTTGATGCAATGATCGAACGGGCGGCCGGCACCATTGCCTCCCCCGTCATCACCATGACGCTTCAGCAAACCGTCACGACCGATTCGACCGTCGTCTGGCACACAATCATCGCCGGCGGCACGGTCCAGATCGTGCGCGGAGAAGCCGCTACCGCCGACGTCCGACTCGTCACCAATCTGGCCACCGCCAAAGGAATCAACGACGGCACAGTCTCCGCCCAGCGAGCATTCCTGGATGGAGAACTCCAGATCGGCGGCGACCTCAACGCCCTCATGGCCGCCCGGGAAGCCCTCGCGGGGCTGACACTGTTCACCCCCTGACCGTGTAGTTCGGGGTCTAGCCTCGACGCGCATTGGCAGTGCCCGCCTACCAAGAGGCCAAGCCACAGGCGCCAACTGGGTCAACAAGAAATCAGATCAGGCCAAGCTCGCGGACGGTGTCGCGCTCTTCGGCCAACTCTGCCACCGTGGCATCAATACGGCCCCTGGAAAATTCGTTGATGTCGAGACCTTGAACGATGGAATACTCACCATCTGAGCAGGTCACCGGGAACGACGACATCAATCCCTCAGGCACGCCATAGCTGCCGTCGGACGGGATGGCCATGGAAACCCAGTCGCCCTCATCGGTGCCAAGCACCCAGTCGTGCACGTGGTCTACGGCAGCCGACGCCGCCGACGCCGCCGACGAGAGACCGCGTGCTTCGATGATGGCGGCACCACGCTGCTGAACGGTAGGAATGAAGCTGTTCTCAAGCCAGTCCTGGTCGTCAACGGCAGCGGCAGCGTTTTCACCATTGACCTCACAGTGGAAGAGGTCGGGGTACTGGGTGGCCGAATGATTGCCCCAGATCGTCATCTTGGCGATGTCGTTGACGGTGACGTCAAGCCTCTGAGCCAGCTGCGCCTTCGCACGATTGTGATCAAGGCGAGTCATCGCCGTGAAGCGGGCATCAGGAATGTCGGCCGCGTTGTTCATGGCGATAAGCGAGTTGGTGTTGGCCGGATTGCCGACCACAAGCACCTTGATGTCGTCAGCAGCGTTGGCGTTGAGCGCACGGCCCTGAACGGTGAAAATGGCGCCATTGGCTTCAAGAAGATCCTTGCGTTCCATGCCCTTGGAGCGGGGACGAGAACCGACCAACATGGCGATGTTGGCCCCTGCGAAGGCCCTATTCGGGTCGTCGCTCTGGGTAATGCCGGCGAGCAGGGGGAAGGCCCCATCGTTGAGTTCCATCGCAACGCCTTCGAGTGCACCCATCGCCGGCGGGATCTCAAGAAGCTGGAGGATGATCGGCTGGTCAGGGCCGAGCAACGATCCGCTGGCAATGCGGAAGAGGAGGCTGTAGCCGATCTGGCCGGCGGCACCGGTGACAGTGACGCGAACTGGGGTCTTCATGGACTTCTCCGATAGCGGATACGCGAACGGAGCAAACGTTACCAGCGCGGCTTCGCGGCAGTGACGTCCAGCAATGCACGAACCGACAAAAACCGAAAGAATGAAGTGATCTGCAGGCCAATGTGCTTTGATCATGGAGGCGACTACCGATAGAAACCGATGCCCACACACCCCAAGGACCTCGCCCGGGTTCTCGAGATGCTTCCTGATCCCGTGGTGGTCGTTCACCGCAACGGGGATATCCAGTGGGTCAATCACGCAGCTGCCCATTTCGCAGGCAGGGAGGCATCGGAGTTAACGGGGATCTCAGTCTTCGAACTCCTCCATCCCGACGACCATGCCCTCACCGCCACAGCGCTCACTTCCGTCACCGGAAAAGAAGTCGGCCGTCTCATCGACGTGCGAATCCAAGACGCCGAGAACCGATGGCGTCATTGCGAGATTCGCGGCCGGTCCATCGATGCAGAAGATGGCGGCGACCCCAGCATCATCGTCGGGATCCGTGACACGGCTGACCGTCAAGGCCTCGAGTTCGGATCCGGTCACACTGATTTACTCCGAGCGCTCGTCCACCACGCCACCTCGCTACTAATCAAGCTCGACGAGGACGGCTGCGTTACTTCGGCAAATGCCGAACTCACCCGCCTCTTGGGTTACGACCTCGGCGTTGTCTCCGGTAACGAACTCTTCGCATTCGTCCACGCCTCCGACCAATCTGCTTTTCGCGACGCCCTCACATCGATCGACAAATCGTTCTCAGCCGCATACACGTTCGTCCACGCCGATGGACACCAGATCGTGCTAGATCTGACGGTCACAGATCTACGAACCGATCCGCTCATCAATGGCTTCGTCGTGAGCGGTACAGACATCAGCGACCACAAAGCGACGCAGAACAAACTTCGTCACATGGCCGATCACGACGCTCTTACCGGCGTTCTCAATCGACGGGCGCTGCTAGTCGAACTCGACAATATGGCCCGCGTCTCTTCCGACCACGAAATTGTGGTTCTCTTCTGTGACCTCGATGGCTTCAAACCGGTCAACGACCAGTTCGGTCATGCGACCGGTGACGAAGTTCTCATTGAAGTTGCTCACCGAATCGAACAAGTGATCCGTCCCGATGATCTGGTCGGTCGTCTCGGCGGCGACGAGTTTGTTGTCGCACTCCCCCACTCAGGTCTGGTGCTGGCCAAATCCATCGCGACCCGTATCCGCGATGCCATTATCATGCCCATCGATGTCGATGGGCTGGTCATCAAGATCGATGTGAGTATCGGTACATCTGTCGCAGTCGGTCGACTAACCGCTGAGCAACTGCTGGCCACCGCTGATGAAGCCATGTACGCCGTAAAACGGCATCGCAACAGCAGCAAAGCGGCCCAGACCTAGCTCAGCCGCCTGGCCGTCAGTCGATTGGTACCCTGGTCACCGCAATGAGACTTGATGCAGCCTGGCAGCGGCGACTCACCCTATATCCACGGCTGATCCTCATCGCAATAGCGGCCGCATTCGTAATCGTCATCACCGCAGGCAGCGGATCAGACACTGCCACTGGTCGCGTCGGAGGCGACTTCCCTGCCTTCTACTCAGCCGGCACCATCGTCGCCGAAGGCAACATCGATGGCCTCTACGAACCAGCGGTTCAAGCCGCCGCTCAGATCGACCTACTCGGCGGCGAAGACGGGTTCATCATGTACCCCTACGCCCCCTACGTAGCCGGCGCATACTCGGCGTTCTCCGGCCTCCCCTATCGCACTGCGTATGTCATCCACACGGCACTCATGGTGGCGGCGCTCGTTGGGGCGCTCATATTGATTCGTCCCATGATCAGCCTCCTAGATCGCTGGTTCTCTCTCATCCTCGGTGCCACCGCCACCGCCTATCCGATCTTCGTTGGCACGAGCGGCGGGCAAAACACAGCCCTCACCCTTCTCCTTCTGGCAGCAATCTGGCGAGCCCTCGCCGAGGACCACGAAGAATGGGCCGGCGTCGCTGTTGCCCTCCTCCTTTTTCGGCCCCAGTACGCCCTACCGATGCTCGGGTTGCTGTTCCTCGGCCGCCACTGGCGGGCAGTCGGCACTGCGTGCATCGGTGCCACCATCGTCTACGCCATTAACGCCGCCATGGCGGGTCCGGGTTGGATCTCAACCTGGATCACTGGCGTCCGACCTCTTCTTAAAGCCGATGCTGAGGTCAACGCCGCCAACGAAATCGCGCCCGTGGGCTTCCTCCACGCCGTTCTCGGCGCCGACTCCACCATGGCGATGATCGTCGGCGGCGCAATCTCCGTCGGTATCGGCCTCGCCCTGTCATGGCTCTGGGGGAAGCAGCGGCTTGACCTCGACAGCCGCTTCGCCGTCACCGCGGCAGGCCTGATGCTTCTTGGCTTCCATACCATCTACTACGACTCGAGCCTCGCCTTGTTCGCGGTGCTGATCATGCTCGACCGTCAACTCATCGACGTTCGGACCACAATGGCGATCTGGGTCGTCGGTTTGATCCAGCTCTTCAAAGAGCCTCTTGGGATGAGCCCACTTGCACCAGTCGTCCTCGCCCTGTTTGCCCTAATCCTGAACCGCCTATGGCTTGCTCAGTCGATGGCCGACGAGCGGGTGTTACCGATCCAGGATTCGTAGAGCCCACGGTAGATCCCCGGGATCTCGACCAGCTCCGAATGCGAACCCTGCTGGACAAGTTTCCCAGCGTCGAAGACCAGCACAAGATCGGCACGTTCCGCGGTCGACAGGCGGTGGGCAACAGAGATCGTTGTTCGACCAGCAGCGAGGCGGCCAAGGGCCGCAGCCAATGCTTCTTCCGTCTCGGGATCGACCGCTGACGTAGCCTCATCGAGCAGCAGTAGACCGGGGTCAGCCACCTGGGCACGGGCCAAAGCGACGAGCTGGCGTTCACCAACAGAAAGACGGCCACCTCGCTCGCCAACAACAGTGTCGAGTCCCTCGGGCAGTGACTCCACCCATTGGCGCAAGCCCAGTTCGTCGATCGAAAGCTCGACGTCATCATCGGTGGCATCACCACGACCAAACCGAATATTGTCGCGGACCGATCGATCGAACAAGAAGCCGTCCTGGGGCACCATGCGGATCGAACGGTGGCGGGAGTCGGGGTGAATGTCACGAAGATCGATCCCCCCGATGCGGACAACGCCACCGATCGGATCAGCGAGCCGGGCAAAGAGACGCGCAGTCGTGGTCTTTCCGGAACCCGTTTCACCAACGACGGCAACATTGGTCTCCGGAGGAATCGTCAAGGAAATATTGCGCAACACCATCGGACCCGTTCGATAACGAAACGACACGTCCTCGAGCTCTACGCCGAGCGGTCCCGTCGGCAATTCTTGACCATCCTCAGGTTCGACAACCGCGATTGGCACGTCCAGAACCCGCAAGATCTTCCACCAGCCAGCCAGCGCTGTCTGGGTTTGGTCGAGCACCTCACCAAGCTGGGAGATCGGCTGCAGGATCAGGTTGACAAGGAAAATAAAGGCGACAAGTTCGCCCACCTCGACGCCAAGATCCGCCCGCCACCAGACACCGATGCCCATGGCGACAGCAAGCGAAACCGACGAAACGAAATCCACCACCGGCAAAAGACCCGCGAACCAGATTGAGCTCCGAAGCTGTGGTTGGTACTGACGATCGATCGAGTCGTCAAGCCGAGCTCGAACCGGGTCGCCGTAGTCGTACGCCCGGATCACGGGAGCACCACTCACTGCTTCGGCAGTGTGCCCAAGTGTCTCCGCCACACGAGTGCGGACAAGTCCGTACGCCACGAACTGCTTTTCCTGAACCCACCGCAAGAACGGTAACAACGGCAGGTGCACGGCAACAGCCACCAGAGTCAACTGCCAGCTGTACACCGCCATCACCACGAGCGTGCCGATGATGATCGCTGTGTCGATGATCCAGCTGATCATTCCCCACTGCGTAAAGCGCACGAGTGTTTCGATGTCGGAGGTAACTCGAGCCACGAGCACACCGCTTCGGGACTCTGTGTGGTCAGCGAGGCTGAGCTTGTGGATGTGTTCGAACACTCGCACCCGCAGGTCAAGCAGAACCGACTCGGTCATCGTCACCAGCCGCACGAATGCAATTCGGCTTGCTATCGCGACGACGACAACAGTGATCATGGCAGCAATCGCAGCCTTCGCCACAAACCCCTCTCGGTACCCGTCTTGGCCAAGGATCCCGTGGTCGAGAATCTGCTGCACGAGAATTGGGATCACGAGACGACCAGCGGCCGCCATCACTGCCAGCATCACGGTCACAGCCAGCCCGGTCTTGAGCTCAGGCGAAGTGGCGATACCGCGACGAAGAACCTGCCACGCCCCGATATCGGGCGCTGAGTCGTCATCGATCAAGGAGGCGGCGGTAGCCGCCGGCACGATGGGCTCATTGACCGCGGTCATACGTCGTCCGCCTGTTCGTAGGCGGTTACTAGCGCGTTGTAATCCGCACGGGCGAGTAGCTCGTCGTGCGTACCAACAGCCATCACCTGGCCGTCGTCTAGATAAACGACTCGATCGGCCAGCAGAATCGTGGATATACGGTGAGCGACCACGATCAACGTGACGTCGAGATCGGTTCGTAATCCGTCGAGGATCTGGGATTCGACCGTTGCGTCCACAGCGGACGTGGCATCGTCGAGCAACAGCAGTCGGGGGCGGCGAGCGATCGCTCGAGCAAGGGCTACACGCTGGCGCTGACCGCCCGAGAGCGTGGTGCCACGTTCTCCCACCACCGTGTCGAAGCCAGACTCCAACTCATCGACAAACGTGGAGGCTTGCGCCGTGACAAGGGCATGGCGTGCATCGCTATCGGTCACTATGCCGAGGCTCACGTTCTCGCGAACGGAATCGGCAAACAGGAAGCTCTCCTGGAACGCCAGGGCCACCGCAGCAGACCAATCTTCGGCAGAAACATCGTCGACAGAAACATCGCCAAGCCGAACGTCGCCCGATGTGCGATCCAGGAGCCCGGCTACCGCTTCGACAAGTGTCGACTTGCCTGACCCGGTAGGGCCGACGATGGCAATCGTCTCACCCGCCGCCACATCAAGGTCGACATCTCGAAGGACCCTCTGATTGTCGTGAACCACTGAGAGATCGCGCACCACCAGACCGAGTGCTCCGGCCGGAAGCGTGCGACTACCAACACGATCCTCGGCCTCGGCCTCCATCACCCGATCGACGCGGTCAAGCGAAACGACCGATCGCGGCATCTCCTCGAGGAAGAAGCCAAACACTCGCAACGGTGTGGAAAGCAGGCCGAATAGCGTGGCGGCCAGGACGAGATCGCCGGGGGTGGCCTCGCCCTGAGAAACCAGGTTGGCGCCAACCAGAAGCAGCAAGACGACGCCGACGTTGGGAAGGGCATCGATCGCCGGTTCGAAGACGGCGCGCATCCGCCCGACATGAATTCGTTCGTCACGCAAACGAGCCGATGCTTCCCTCATCCGCTCGACCTCTGCCTTCTCCCGGCCCAGGGTTTTCACCACGAGGGCGCCCTCGAAGCTCTCGTAGGCAACTGACGACACATCGCCGACTCGTTGCTGGGCTCGAGCCGACGGCGCCTCGACCCGCGAGGTGTAGACCTGGCTCATCACCACCAGTAATGGAAACACCACCCCGCCGAGCAACGCAAGGAGTGGGTGAATCAGCAACAGCGAGGCCAGCGCCACGATCACCAGGAGCACCACGCTCAAAGCGAACGCGAGCGGCTTCAGCACCATCGTGGCGTTCGTGAGATCAAGGTCGGCGTGAGCAAGAAGTTCGCCCGCTGGGCGTGTGCGGTGGAAACGCAGCGGTACATCCAAATAGTGATGAACCAGGGACCGTCTCCAGTCCCGCTGGGTGCGGAGCTCAGCCTTGGCTAGAAACCAGCGGCGAACAACCACGCTGCCACCACGGAGCAGCGAAATCACCACGAGCGCCACCATGCCCAACCAGACATCGCTACCGTCGACCCTGCCATCCTCGAACGCAGCCACCACCACATCGTCAGTCACTCGGCCGAGGACCCACGCTCCACCGATTGAGGCGAACACGAACGCCACTGCTCCGATCATGGCGGTGGCATGGAGGCGAGGATGGGCGCGTAACGAACGCATGATGAGCCGGCCACCGCGCCGCCACATGTGATCGATCTGCTCGCCCCGGTTTCTCACCGATCCAACCTACCCGGCGGCCCCCGGCCAACCGGAGGCGAATTCTCGGGAATCACGCAGACGGCCATGGTCCTGTGGCACACGACGTCACTCAATATGCCGATTCGAGCAGAGCCCGTGCCGGGACAGCCATAAAGGCTTCATTCTCAACGCCGTGCAAAACTCTGTCCAACGAGTCTACAAGCACGACCTTCGCGGTGATCAGGCCTAGGACTACCCGTCTGACCGCCCCAGATCCCTCAACAATCTTGAACCGATCTTGCAAGTCACACCGGGGATAAACCCCAGGTATGCGTTGTCAGAGACGGTCGACGACTGCGGAGGCGAACTCCGAGCACTTGACCTCGGTGGCGCCCTCCATGAGGCGAGCGAAGTCGTATGTGACGACCTTGTCAGCGATGGCAGTCTCGACAGCGGCGACAATATCGTCGGCTGCTTCTTTCCAACCGAGGTGCTCGAACATCATGACGCCGGAGAGCAAAACCGAAGACGGATTGACCTTGTCTTGGCCCGCATACTTCGGGGCCGTGCCGTGGGTGGCCTCGAATACGCCGTGACCGGTGACGTAGTTGATGTTGGCGCCCGGAGCAATGCCGATGCCACCAACCTGAGCGGCCAACGCGTCAGATAGGTAGTCGCCGTTGAGGTTCATCGTGCCAATAATGTCGAACTCCTTAGGGCGGGTGAGCACCTGCTGAAGGGCAATGTCGGCGATGGCGTCCTGGACGAGAATCTTGTCGCCAGGGTCGCCATTACAGTCGTCCCAACCGACGGCCACGTCGCTGAACTCCTCGCGAACCAGCTCGTAGCCCCATTTCTGGAAGGCACCCTCGGTGAACTTCATGATGTTGCCCTTGTGGACCCAGTGCACACGCTTGCGGCCGCTCTTGACCGCGTACTCAAGCGATGCGCGCTGCAGGCGCTGCGAACCGTTCTTGGAGATCGGCTTTACACCAATACCGGAGCCTTCCTTGATCTCCCAACCGAAATGGTCGTGAAGTAGCTCGATCATCTTGAGCGCCTCAGGCGTGCCTGCTTCGACCTCCATGCCGGCGTAAATATCTTCGGTGTTCTCACGGAAAATCACCATGTCGACGTTTTGCGGCTCCTTGACCGGCGAGGGCACACCACTGAACCAGCGCACCGGACGAAGACAGACATACAGATCCATGATCTGCCGGATAGCCACGTTGAGGCTGCGAAAACCGCCGCCAATCGGTGTAGTCAGCGGGCCCTTGATACCGATCAGGTACTGCTCAAACTTGTCGATGGTCGCCTGCGGGAGCCAGTCGCCCGTCTCGTTGAAGGCCTTCTCACCGGCCAGGACTTCCGTCCACTCGATGTTCTTGCCGTGCTTGTGTGCCGCGGCATCCAGCACGAGCTTGGCGGCTGGCCAGATATCGACTCCGGTGCCATCACCTTCAATGAACGGAATGATGGGGTTGTCTGGGACAGCAAGCGTGCCGTCTTCTTGCATCGTGATCTTTTCAGCCATGACGGCGATCGTATCGCCCAAAAAGCGACCTGACCCGGCCCGACCCGGCTGGGTTCGACCGGTGTCAAGAGTCGGCGAGCGCTTACGCTGCGTCGAACACGGTTTGCAGCGCCTCAGCCACCTCGGCGCTGAACTCAGCCAGTGCCGGCCGACTCATACGGCCCTCAGGCGGCTCGATCGGTTCGCCGACCACAACGGCGCATCGTACCCGTCTGATGCCCCTGGTGCCACTGCCCATTGCCGCCTCGGTGCCTGCTATCCCGATCGGGATAATCGGCGCATTCGTTTTGCTGGCCAGATACGCCGTGCCGTCAAAAACGCCATCGATGGTCGGGCCGCTCTGGCGGGGTCCCTCAGGGAATACCATCATCATCTCGCCGGTTGAGATCACCTCACGAGCAGCTCGCATTGCCTCACGATCGGCGCCGCCTCGTCGAACCGGGATAGCCCCGAGCGCCGAGTTGACCCATGCGCTCAGCGCAGAATCGAACAACGACTCTTTCCCGAGTGCGCGCACGCGTCGCCTCGCGACGCCCGCAACCAAGGGACCATCAAGATTCGACCGATGAACCGGTGCAAGGATCACCGGTCCCGGAGTCGCCAGATGCTCGGTGCCCGCAGTCTGCAAACGAAGCCAGGGCGCGAGGATCTGGCGAATCAGCAGACGAACCACGACATAAAACGCCGAACCCCGGCGGGTGCCGTGGACCTTCATTGCCCACTCTTGTGACTTCGGTTCGCTCGTCATCGCCCCCCTCTGACCCGCGCCTAGTGCAGAAAGTGACGTTCGCCGGTGAACACCATGGCGACACCTCGCTCGTCGGCTGCGGCAATCGTGGCATCGTCACCGATCGAGCCGCCAGGCTGGACAATGATCGAGGCACCGGCGTCGGCGGCAGCATAGATCCCGTCGGGGAATGGGTAGAAGGCGTCGCTGGCACAGGCGCCTCCCTCGGCACGCCCGGCCGCCTTAGCGGCCGCGATTTCGCCCGACTCGACCCGGTTCTGCTGCCCGGCCGCAATCCCCCCCGCAACCCCGGTCTTGGCGAGCACGATGGCGTTTGAGTTGACGTGGCCACAAACTCGCCAGGCGAATGCCGCGTCAGTCAACTCTTGTTCCGTTGGATGCCGCTCACTCACGACCTGCCAGTCGGCGACCGTCGAGCTGAAGTGGTGCGCCTCTTGAGCCAGGAACCCACCGTGGATTTGGCGCAACTCGATCGACTCGCTGGCTGAGGGCACAGGTGCAACCGCGGTAAGTAGTCGCGTGTTTTTTCGTTTGGCGATCAAGCGTTCAACGACACCGTCGGCATAGCCCGGGGCGATCACAACGTCGGCCTGAGCTGCAACCTCCATTGCCTCGACGGTGTTGAGGTCGATGATCTGGTTGGTAGCCACGATTCCCCCGAATGCACTTCGGGCGTCGCAGTCGAACGCCTGCTGGTACGCGGCGGCGAGCGTGTCGGCGATGGCTACACCGCATGGGTTGGCGTGCTTAACGATGGCAACCACGGGATCGGTGCCGAGGTCGTGCGCGAGTCGCCACGCAGCATCGGCATCGAAGAGATTGAGATAGCTCAGCGCCACCCCACTGTGCTGCTCAACCGAGTCCCACATGCTCGGCTCGCCAATACGCCGGTAGCGAGCACCCCCCTGATGGGGATTTTCGCCGTAGCGGAGAACGGCAGCTCGCTCGAGCGCAAGATGCACGGTGGGCGGCAGTGCGGTTGGCGTGTCGTCGGTGGCATCGAGCCAGTCGACGATCGCTGCGTCGTAGGCCGCGGTGTGAGCAAACGCGGCACGGGCGAGACGGCGCCGAGTCGTGGCGCTCAACCATCCGTTGAGCCGAAGCTCCTCGAGAATGCCGTCGTAGTCGGCCGGGTCGACGGCAACACCAACATGGGCATGATTCTTGGCCGCACCGCGAACCATCGTCGGACCACCAATGTCGATCATCTCGATACCCGGTTCGCGGCGGAACGGGTAGAGGTTGCCGACCACAAGATCGATGGGGTCGATGTTGTTGGCGGCCAGATCGGCGTGATGCTCAGGGTCCTCCCGGTTGGCGAGAATTCCACCATGAATTCGCGGGTGCAACGTCACCACGCGATGGCTGAGCAT
>JAACCU010000068.1 GCA_009937405.1 Actinomycetota bacterium | reverse complement strand
GCGATGGCAGCTTCATCGGCGTGGTTACCGCCGACGATATTTTGAAACTCGACGAGATCCTGGACGAGACGGGCAGCTAGCTCCGTGGCCTGAGATCAGTCGTCGTCAGCGACTTTGAACTCGTCTTCCCACGCAGCATGTTCTGGCTTCACGTCGCCGTCATCAGCTTCACTGAAGCTGTCGATCAAATTGTCGAAGTCGCCATCATGCGAGCGTTTCAGCTCACGGGCTTCTTCATACCGCCGGTGTCGCCCCTTCTTCATGGCTACAGCTCCTTGTCGCGGGTGTCACACAACATCGATTGTAGCCAAACAGTTGCGTTCAACAACGACACTGGAGGGGAATGAGAAAAATCAGCTAATTCTCTTGCGACTACGCTCTTCGAGAACGACGTTGCCGTTCTCGAACGCCAGGGCCACATCGCCTGCCACGAGGCGGGTGATCGGTTCTCCAGCCATCTCTTTGCGCCAACCCGAGGCCAAACGAGCGTCCTCGTCGCCTCGTACCAAAGCCTCCACATCTGCTCTTGTCGCCAAGAGAGCAGGGTCTAGGGCTTGGTCACGGGCGAGCTGGTTCACCCAGGCAGCAACGAGCGCTACTGCTGGACGGAGGTCTTGGCCGGTGTCCTTCGGGCGGTTGGACCGAGGTGGGCGCCAGCCATCAGCGCTCCCCGCTTGGATGGCTCCAAGAATTTGCTCGCCGAGCGCACCCTTGGCCATGCCTCGGTCGACGCCACGCACCTTTCCGAGGCTTTCGGAGTCTGCTGGTGCTGATTGAGCGATGGCCACGATGGCGATATCGCTCAACACAAAGCGGACAGGTTGATCAATTTCTGCCGCCCTACGTTCACGCCACGCTGCAATTGTGCGGGCCACACTCAAGGCAGTGCCCTTGAGGTGGCGGGCTTCTTTGATCTTGCGCCATGCCTCGAACGGGTCGCGAGGACCGCGATCGCGAGCGAGGAGGATGTTGAATTCTTCCTCCGCCCACGGCAGTCGACCTCGCTCGTTGAGCTGAGCGGTAAGTAGGTCGTGGATCTCGAGCAGACGCTCGACGTCTGCCGCCGCATAGTCGAGCTGGGCGGGCCGCAACGGTCGCTCCAGCCAGTCGGTCAGTCGGTTTCCCTTGGGCAGGTCAACGCCGAGTTCTCGTTCGTGAAGAGCAGCCAGCGATGGTGTCGACATTCCGAGGAAGCCAGCAGCGATCTGGGTGTCAAACAGGTGTCGAGGCGAGGCCCCGCATGCCAGCTCGAGTACTTCCAGGTCCTGGCTCGCAGCATGCAGCACCCCCAGGCTTTCGCTGTTCATCAACTCAGCAAGTGGCGTGAGGTCGACCGCTAGTGGATCAATGAGAATCAGGTGACCGGGCCATGCAAGTTGAAGCAACGCGGCCTTAGGCCAGTAGGTGCGCTCGCGGTGAAACTCGGTATCGAGCGCGTACCGGGGCTCGCCCTCGAGTTGGTCTAGTGCTTCCCGAAGGCCAGCATCGGTGTCGATGAAGCGGTGCGGGCGCACGGGGGAGTCAGTTTCTCCCGGGAATGGATGGTTTCTGCGCATCAAGCCAAGCCATCATGCCGCCTACAACGTTGATCGCCTCAATTTTATGGTGCCGAAGAAACTCGACCGCTCGAGCGCTGCGCACACCTCGGGCACAGATCACGTAGATAGGCACGTCAGTCGAGATCTCGTCGAGGCGGTCAGGAATCGTGGCGAGGGCAATATGGGAGGCGCCGTCGATGTGTGCCTCAGCCCACTCGTCGTCCTCTCGAACATCGAGAAGAAGTGATCCACCAGCCAAGCAACGCTCAAGCTCGGCGATCTCGATTTCTGGAATATCCATCGGTCCTCCTCAAGGCAGAGAGATCGTAGCGAACGGGAACGGTAGCCGGGTGAAACGTCGGTGATTTGGGCTTCAGTGCGCGTTCTGAGGAGGGAGATCTTCAGGTCGATCAGCATCGCGAAACCACGACGCCTTCCTGCCGCGAATCTCGCGCACAGTCAGGTTCTGGGTGGCCTTCTGAGGCGCACGGATCCCAGAGGCAAAATCACGTGCGAGTGAATCAAGGGCGCCAATGCGCCACGCGGCGTGAAGCCACTGCGCATGGTCGCCAACCACGGGCACAACGACATCGACAGCCGGGTCGTGGAGGGCAGCGGCGACCGAACGAACCGCGGCGTCAGACGGACTCACTAAATCGCACGCCATGATCACGACAACCTCGACACCGTCGTCGGCAGAAGCGAAATGTCTGAGCGCACTAATGATTCCACCAAGGGGACCTTCCCCTGGAAATTCATCAACGATCTGTGGCAAGCCAAGATCTTCCAGGCGACGAGCGTTGCCTCCAACGACGGTGACCGCCGAAGCCCCGGCGGCAGTGAGCGCTTGGACTGCGTTCGTCACCATCTCGACCCCGGAGACGGTGACGAATGCCTTGTCACTCCCCATCCTGCGACTCTCGCCGCCGGCAAGCACTGCCCCGGCAAATGTCACGAACTCGGTGGTGGCCAGTCCGGGTCTAGTTGACGGAGGAACAAAGCGCATCGTTCGTCCTCGTCAGATTCACCGATCATGGCGGCGAT
>JAACCU010000067.1 GCA_009937405.1 Actinomycetota bacterium | reverse complement strand
GTCGATCTGGTTCGGGGTGAGGACGCTGATCTCGAGTTCGCTGGTCTCATACACGGCGTCAACCCACGGCTCGAAGTGTCGGTAGCACGACTGCAGCGCGAAGTCCTCCATGACGTCATCGCCGGGGTAAACCGATGGATGCTCGGCCGGGTAATCCAGCTGAGCAAAGACCTGGAAACGATGTGGTTCTTCGCAAGGCAGCCGGGTCGTGGTGACAAAGCTCCGCCCCGAGATCAGCTGCTCCTCCCGGTCAAAACAGTCGTTGGCGCCGAGGTTGTAGTGGCTGATCACCGTGCCCGGTCCAGGTGCCTCGTAGGGCTCATCGATGGATGGCGTGTTTTCGTCGATCGGGTCAAAATCCGTGGGCAGGGTGTCGGTTGGCGGCGTATTGACCGGCATTGTGCTGGTTGTGGTTGGCAAGGCGGCCGTCGCAGTCAGTGCCGCATCGGCGGCTGCGGCCGGGTCGGTTGGCTGATCAGCGAGTGTGTCATCGGAACACGACGCAACCACGAACGCGGCGACAGCAAGGCCGAAACAGAGCGGCAGGAGACGGGGGTGGCGACGCACAACCTCCAGCGTAGATCGGTGATGGGCGAGGTCAGCCCGCAGGGAGCGCCCGGTCGATCATTTCGAACGAGAACCAGAGGCACAAGATGGCGGGGGCGAGCCCTACGAGCCGCAGCGCCAGACGACTAGCTCGACGGTTGGCTTTGCTGCGACCGAACCATCCACCGGCGTACCAGAACGCGACTCCGGCGAGCATCCACATTGTGGCACCAGGAATTGCGTCTCGCTCGCCGTTGAGTCCTTCGTCGAGATCTGGAGCGCGGGATGGCGGTGCCTCGATGACATCGGGGTCGAGCCCGGTATCGATCCCCGACTGGTCAGTGGCAGCCTCGGTGCTGTCTTCGGTCGATGGCTGCGTCTCGTCGGCGATGATGAGTGTCTTGTTTTCGCGTTCAGCTTGAGCCTCGATCACCCATTCGGGCAGAGCCACCACCTCAGTCACGAGCTCCGCGGCAACGATGATTCGCTGCCGCGAAGACAGCTTCGGATGACAAGCGGTGAGCGTAAGACGGTCGTCGCCGAAGTTTTCCAGTACCCAGCCCGCAGTTGGTTGCACGATGATGTGACCATCGCCAACGGCATCGATCTGTTCGAGATGGTCGGCGTAGGCAACCACGGGATCCATCACCCGGTAGGTGAATTCGCCTTGGACCGAGGTGACCGTGATCTCATCACCGGGCACTAATTCGTCGATGCGATTGAATGGCGCACCGTAGGTGGTGCGGTGCCCGGCGATCGAAGCGTTGCCGGAGTTCCCAGGAAGCGGCGTTTGAGAGTAGTGACCGGGCCCCTTGCGAAGATCTGCCACAAGAACGCCACGCACGGTGATCTTGTCGACCTCGATAGACGGGATCTCGAGACGAGCGATCGCATCCCCTTCCTCGGGGAAGAGGAGGGCAAGTACATCCGGGTCATGGCCTCCAGGCAGAGTTGAAGACGTCGTCGGCAGCAGTGGTACGCCTGTGTCGTCAGCGTCGCCGATGTCATCTACGGCACGTGCGTCGTCCTCGATTGCCTCGTCTGGCTCGTCAGCGTCTTCTGGGCTTGGATTGGTCAGCAGTTCGTCGAGCACATCTGCGGCAGCATCGAACCGCTCGTCCAGGTCGGTTCGGAGGTCGTCCTGGGACTGGGCCTCATGGATGTCGGTGCCCCAGAGTTGGAACCCGACAAACAAGAACGTGATGATGCCGCCGAGGATCAATGCCCGTCCGATGTTGCCGAGCACGATGGAGAGCCGCGGCGTTGGCACTACGGGCGCGGTCCTTTCGTCGGTCTTGAGGGTCTCGTCGGCCGTCATGGCCTGCCCACCGGCGCGTCGCCGATTACTCGTGAGGGTCCAGTTCGCGTAGAAGAGATCCTACAGTCAGGCGACGGTGCGAAACGGGCGCGGCGGTAGCGTTGCGAGGTGTCCATGGTCCGGTTGCGAGGGGTTGTCGCCCTGTTGGGTCGTTTCCCTGCCCTTGCCGGTGTCGATATCGACATCGACGCCCGCGAGATCGTGCTCGTCCAAGGGCCAAATGGAGCCGGCAAGTCGACGCTTCTGCGGGTCTGTGCCGGCCTCCTTCGGGTGGAGTCAGGCACCGCTGAAGTGCTGGGCCACGACCTCAGCGTCGATCGGGCAGCCGTACGCCGCTCCGTCGGACTTCTCGGCCACGACACCGCCCTCTATGACGACCTCACGGTGCTGGAGAACCTCCAATTCTGGGCCGCGGCCTCGCGCGTTGCCCCGGAGTCGGTTCTTCCGGCCCTCGACCGCCTCGGGGTGGCCAGCCGTCTTCATGACGTCAGTGTCGCCCGCTTGAGCGCCGGGCAACGCCGACGAGTCGCGCTGGCGGGCGTGGTGGTGCGACGACCCTCTCTTTGGCTGCTCGACGAACCGCATGCCGGGCTTGACCAGAGCGGGCGTGACCTTGTCGACCAGCTCGTTGTTGATGCTGCTCACGCTGGTGCCACCGTCGTTATGGCATCGCACGAACTCGACCGTACGGGTGATCTGGCGACCCGCCACATCACGGTTGCGGGCGGAACCATCACCGCCGACCACCAGATGACCCGACCAGATTCTGGGTGCGACGATGCTTCGTGATGCCTGGCTGGTCGCCGCCAAAGACCTCCGGATTGAGTGGCGGTCCCGGGTCACACTGAGCCAGATCGTCCCGTTTGCTGCACTCGTTCTTGTGCTATTCGGCTTTGCCCTTGACGCCAACCGGCCGGTGTTGGAAACCGCT
>JAACCU010000066.1 GCA_009937405.1 Actinomycetota bacterium | reverse complement strand
TCGGGTCAGGACGTAGTCGCGTGTCTGGCGCTCGAGAACCACATGATCGATCTCGGCGTTGTGGAGGATCTGGGAGAGCAGCGCTCCCGCTGGTCCGGCTCCGATGATCACGACGTTGGTGCGCATCTCTGTTCCTCTGGGGCAGCTCTGCGTGGAGAATGTCCGCTAATTATGTCATCCTGTGCACAAGATTGTCGACAATCTGAGCGAACGTGATCTTTGGGGGAGAACGGTGATCATCGACTGCCACGGGCACTACACCACAACGCCGCCGCCTGTGGGTGAATGGCGCGAGGCGCAGACGGCCGCAGTCGAGGCCGACCCGCACCATGTAGGGGAGAAGGGTGAACTCAGAGTCTCTGATGATGCGATCCGAGAGAGCCTTGAAGGAGCACAACTGAAGCTGCAACGCGAGCGAGGCACAGACCTCACCATCTTCTCCCCGAGAGCCAGCTGGATGGGTCACCACGTCGGCAACGAGCACACCTCCCGGTTCTGGACCGAGCATCAGAACGAACTGGTACGTCGAGTGTGCGATCTCTACCCCGACAACTTTGCTCCCGTCTGCCAACTCCCGCAATCGCCGGGTGTGGGGATCGATTCGTCGGTACGCGAACTCGAGCGCTGTGTTGTGGAGATGGGCTTCATCGGCTGCAACGTCAACCCCGACCCGACCGGCGGCTTCTGGACGGGCCCGCCGCTATGGGACCGCTATTGGTGGCCCCTGTGGGAAAAGATGTGCGAGCTCGACGTGCCGGGAATGATCCATGTTTCGACCTCGTGCAATAACCACTTCTTCACGACCGGCTCGCACTATCTCGGTGCCGACACCACTGCCTTCGTCCAAGCGCTCACCTCCGGGTTCATGAAAAACTTTCCCGGTCTGCGTTGGGTGATCCCCCACGGTGGTGGGGCCGTTCCCTATCACTGGGGCCGCTTCCGGGGGATGGCCCAAGACAAGGGCTGGGATTTCGACGGGCTACTTGACCACATATGGTTCGATACTTGTGTGTATCACCAACCTGGGATCGATCTCCTCGTCGAGGTGGTGCCAACCGACAACATCCTGTTCGCGTCCGAGATGGTCGGTGCCGTTCGTGGCATCGACCCCGAGACCGGCAACTACTTTGACGACACCAAGATCTATGTCGACGGCGCCGCCCTGACGAGCGATGAGCGCGCTCAGATTTGCGAGCACAACATCCGTCGTGTTTATCCTCGACTAGGAGCTACCCCATGACCAACTCGCACGGACCTCGCCATGTGGTTGTCACCTCGATCGAACGGGCGGCCGGCGACCTCGTCGACCAGCTCGCCCCAGTTGGCACTGCGACGGTGCACGAGGCGATCGGCCGCCGCGGCTATGTCGGGCCCCACATCGCCCCTATTCAGCACGGCGCTCGGATCGCGGGCTCTGCGATCACGGTCTTGAGCCATCCGGGTGACAATGCGATGTTGCACGCGGCGGTTGAACAGTGCCAGCCAGGTGATGTTTTGGTCGTGGCCAATACTGCGCCGTCGACGCATGGGATGTTCGGCGATCTGTTGGCGACATCGTTGCTGCAGCGCGGCGTGCGCGGTCTGGTGATCGATGCTGGTGTACGCGACACAGCCGATCTTCGAGAGATGGGCTTCCCGGTCTGGACCCAGCATGTTTCTTGTCAGGGCACCGTGAAAAACACTCCGGGGTCGGTGAATGTGCCGATCCGGATGGGTGAACAGGTGGTCAACCCAGGCGACGTCGTGTGTGCCGATGACGATGGTGTGGTGATCGTGGCTCGGAGCGAAGCCGCATGGGCCCTCGACCAATCGAACGCTCGTCTGGCCAAGGAGAGCGAAACTCGTGCTCGGCTTGAGGCGGGAGAACTCGGCCTCGACTTCTATGGCCTGCGCGAGAAGCTTGTGGCCATGGGTGTGCAGTGGGTCGAGTCTTAGCCGGTGAGCACGTCGCCCCACTGGCGAAGGGTGGAGACGACCGACGCGAGATGCGCCTGCATCGCCTGAGCAGCTGCGTCTTCGTTGCCTGAGGCAACCGCCTCGGCGATTGCCGCGTGCTGGTCGACGGATTCAGCCGGGCGCCCCGGCATGAGGGCAAGCGGGTACTGGTGATGGGCGGCTCGATTCCGGAGATTGTCGACCAGGTCGGCGGCGACCCCGTGACCGCTGATCTCGCGTAGTCGTCGGTGAAAGACACGGTTGAGCGATGAGTACCCGACCGCTTTGTTGTCGGCGACGGCGGCCCGCATCTGGTCGATGAGCGACAGGACTTCGGCCCGTTCTGTATCGCTGGCGTTGCGGGCGGCGTGCGCGGCAATCAGACTTTCCAGCGCCGAGCGCGCCTCGGTGATCTGGATGGCTTCGTCAACGGAGATGCGCCGCACCGTTGCCCCACGGTTGAGTTCGCGACTAATGAGACCCTCGGCCTCGAGGGCAACGAGCGCTGATCGGATGGTGGCGCGGCCGCATCCATAGCGGTCGGTGAGCTGAAGCTCTACCAGCCGATCTCCGGGGGAAAAAACGGCGCTCAGGATGTCGTCACGGAGAGAATCTGTGACCGACTCATCAGTTGAGGCCATGATCTCCCGTTACGTGGTCGGAGCCGATTGTTGACAATAGCGTCTCAGCCGAAGTCGTAGAGGCGTTGCGGGTTGTCGACGAGGATCTGGTTGCGGGTGGCCTCGTCGGGCACATAGTCGGCGAGAAGATCGAGCAGAGCGCCCTCATCGGGCATGGTTGCCATATTCGGGTGGGGCCAATCAGTGCCCCACAGAAGCCGGTCGGGGGCCGCATCGACCAGGGCTTGGGCGAATGGGATCACATCGTCGAAGGGCGCCGTCTTACCTGCCGTGAGACGTTCGGCGCACGAGATCTTCACCCAGCAGCGCTCGTCGGTTCGCATGAGGTTGAGGAGGTGTTGAAACGGTTGCTGATCTACTCCGTCGACCGCAGGAACACGGGCCATATGGTCGATCAGGTACGGGACTGGCATCTGGTCAAGCAACTCGTCATAGACCGGAAGGTCTTTGGCGTCGAAGTGCAAGACGATATGCCAACCGAACGGTTCGACCCGTTGCACGAGTCGCCAGAACGTTTCAAGATCCGGGGCGCCGCCGAGGTGGGCGACAAAGTTGAATCGAATCCCGCGTACGCGGTTCTCGTGGAGATAGTGGAGGTCGTCATCGTTGAAGGTGTCATCGATCATGGCCACTCCGGCGTAGCGACCCTGACCACGCTGGATGGCATCGACCATCGCCGCGTTATCAGTCCCGTGGCAGCTGGCCTGAACAAAGACTGCCCGTGAGAGACCGAGCCGTTCCTGCAAGTGTTCGAAGTCGTCGATCCCGGAGTCGGGGGGCGAGTACGTGCGGCGGGGAGAGAACGGGAATTTCGAAGATGGGCCGAAAACATGGCAGTGGGCGTCGCAGGCCAGCGGCGGCGGGGCAAACCTTGTCGGTTGCGAGGCGTTGGGAATCGGCCCGGCGACGGTGGGGATGACGACGTCGGTGTGCGGCGGGTTCGCGAGAGCCACGATCGATTCCCTTCAGTCGCTGCGGGGGTAGACGACCGCGTCCATGAGCTTGCGAGCAGTGCGCACGATCCCGGCGCGCTCGACGACGACCTGGCCGCCGCGGCGGGAGATCTCGATCGTGGCTTCGAACAGGCCGGTCGGGTGTTCAAGGATCACTGAGTCGCCGGAGATGGGTGCCATGACCTCGCTGCTCGGTGAGCCGGGAAGCAGCGCCGCAGTAGCGACCGACACGGCGCCGAGCACACCGATTGCATCGTGGCATCGGCGGGGAATAAACGTGCGGGTGCTTAACGCGCCACCGGCGCGGGGTGGCGCTACGAGACAAATCTTGGGCACGGTGGCTGCGCTGACATCACCAAGTCCCATGAGTTGACCCGCCTCCAGATGGAGCGCCTCAAGAAAGCTCAGCAGCGACGGGTTGGCCTCAAGATCGGCGCAGGACTCGTACCCGGTGATGCCGGCCGCGTCGGCGCGCAGCACCACGACTGGCATTCCGTTGTCGATCAGTGTGCAGTCCACACCAGACACACGGTCACGGGCGGAGCCGGTCGGGAGCAGCGATCCTGCGGTTCCCCCGGCGATATCGGCGAACTCGAGTCGGATTGGCGCTGCCGCACCGGGCACACCCGAGATGGCGGTCGTACCCGAGTAGACGGGCATTCCGTCATACACATGGACGGTTGCCGTGGCGACCGAACCGGTGTTTTCCATATGGATTCGAAGGGTTGTGGTGGAAGCCGCCGAGTCGACGGAGACGAGCCCGCGTTCGATTGCGAACGGTGCCACGCCGGCCAGCAAATTGCCACAGTTCTGTCGATCGCTGACCATGGCGTCTTCGACGCCGATTTGAAGGAAAAGGTAGTCCACGTCGGCATCTGGCCGGGCGCTTCGAGAGACGATGGCAACCTTGCTGGTGAGCGGATGAGCGCCGCCGATGCCATCGATCTGACGGGCGTCTGGTGTCCCCATGATTCGACGCAGGAGGTCGTCACGCTCGGAGTGCTCGGCCGGTAAATCGTCAGCCCGAAAGTACGCGCCCTTCGATGACCCGCCGCGCATCATCATGCACTGGACTCCACCCTCGGACTGTGTCATGAGCTCCAGCTATCCCCCTGAGAGGTTGGGCGGAAAGGGTACTCAGCCCCTGGAGTGTTGTCGACATGATTGTCGACAATGAACGATACGTTCGACTCTGGCCGCGCCTGCCGGGGTTCTGTCAGGATGGTGTAGTGAGCGAAACCTCCAACCCTCGGATTGATGCCCTCGAATCTCGAGTGGCGCGTCTAGAGGAGATGCTTGAGGAGTCGGCCGCTGCGGTTCCGGCGTCATCGCTGGCGGAGCCAACACCGCCTAAGGCCCTCTCATCGTCGCCTCCGCCGCCCCTGCCAGGGGCTCAGCCAGTTGCGCTGGCGTCGTCCATCCCGCGCGAGTTTCGTGAGCCACGTGGGCTGAACCTCGATAGCGAAGCGGTGTTGAAGTGGGGCGGGGTCTCGCTCGTTGTCCTAGCCGTTGGTTTCGCGGTGAGCACGGCCATCAGCGAGGGATGGATCGGTCCTGAGCTTCAACTTGCCGGCGCTGTGGCGATGTCACTCGCGCTCATCGGGGGCGGCCTGCATCTACGCCCCACCCGGCTGCCGTGGTCGCGCGCTCTTTGCTCCGGGGGTATTGCGGCTCTTCTCACCACGGGCGCATCGAATCTCTTCGTTGACCAAGCGAGCATCGACGCGGCGTTCGCTGCGATTGTCGTCGTCGGCCTTGGCGGCTTTGTCCTTGCTCGGATAGTCCCATCCGAATGGGTTGGGATCGTCGCCGTGACGGGTGGTGTCATTGGCTGGTTGGTGGTCGGGCAGGCCGAGCCGCCATTGCCATTCACCGCCACCGCCGTGGGTCTCACGGTGCTGGTTGCCGTCGCCATTGCTGTTGCGCTTGAACGGAACTGGTTCGGACTCCGTCTCCTGGCCCACGTTGTTGGCCTCGGCGGGTTGGTTTGGCTGGCCGCGGTCGCCGACACCGGAGCCGAGCAGGTCTGGACGCTTGCTGTTGCCGGCGCTGTGACGATGTCGCTCCTCTGGGTTCCGAGCATTGGTGAACTCGGGTCGCTCTGGCAGCAACTCGAGGTGCAACTCTCGGCTGCGGTTGCACCCTGGGCTGTCTTGGTTGTGGGCCTGACCTTCGAGATGGACACGGACACTGCAATCGGGTCGACGGGACTCGTTTCAGCTGCTGTGATGGCCGTTTTCGCCATCGGACTTCGCGCCGCGATTCGTTCGCCCCATTTCGTGTCCCTCATGCTCGGGGCCAGCGTGAGCCTCACCGTCGGACTCGCCGTGTTGCTGTCGGCCGAGGCTGCCTTCGTCGCTGTTGCGGTGCAAGGCGCCGGTCTCATCATGGTGAGCAAGACGTTGGGCGAAAGCATCCGAGTACTCATCAACGCCGCTGTGTTGCTGGCTGCTGCTGCGGTCTTTGTGCTGGTTGATGGCGTGAACGCCTGGACCGACGACACGGCCTACGGCCCCGACATTGCGCGATTCTCGATCATCGTCGCCATCGGGTTCGGTCTCTGGTTGACACGGCATCGACCAACTCAGCAGGTTGGTGCGTTGGGTCTACTCGGATTGCTGCTCATCTGGCTTGGATCGGTTCTCGTGCACCTGCCGGAAGGCCAGGCCGTGGTCTCGGTCTCCTGGGCGATCTTGGGCACGGTGATCCTGAT
>JAACCU010000065.1 GCA_009937405.1 Actinomycetota bacterium | reverse complement strand
GTTCAAGTCCCCCCTCCGACACAAGCGTTAGTACACGCGTCACGCTCCCGAGGCTCGGCTGGCGAGGGGCGGCCGCCGATGTCACATGGGTCGAGTAGCCTGATGGAATGACCCGGAAAGTGCGGACTGCGGCTGAACTCGAGGCGATGGACCCCTCCGAGGTCGACGCGATCTTCGAGGACAGCATCACATGGGACCTCGCGGAGGCTCCCCAGGAGCTGTTGGCTCGTAGCCGTGAGCGGATCTTGCGTCGGATCGAAGAGACCGAACCGACTCAGCGGTCTTGACCGATCGGCGTCCGGTTCGGGCGACGTACGGGTTCTTCGAGGATCTCGACCGTCAGCTGGGTTCGGAGCGAGGACCGAACGGTGAACCGTCGACAGCGGACTTCCAGACGATCGAGCTGTTGCGGGTCGTCGACCGATTTGCCGTGCAGTTCGACGATCTCCCCGAGCTGATCCCGGGTCGAAGTGACTATCGGGTCTTGCTCACCAGCGGGGTGCTGGTCAGGGCGCTCAACGTTGTCGGCCAGCTAGCGTCTGATGGCGCCATCGAACTCGTCTCCATCGACATCGACCTCAGCTGGGACTGACGTGAGGTGGTCACGTTCTCGGCTGTTTCTGTTCACAGGGTGTCGCGTTGCTGATGGTTTGCTAATGGCATCTGGCACCCTGGAGCGGTAACGAGCGGTCTCGGTGGTCGCTAGATGCCGCTGTAGGGCGCTGGTTACCGCAGGACGACGCTAGATGCCGCCGACGGGAGGTTTGTTCGAGTCCCCCCTCCGACACCGAACAAGTGTTCGATCAACTTCGGGCCCCGGTTCGTGCGACGGGGGGTCGTTGGCCGCTCAGCCGGTCATTGCGATTGCCGCTCCGGCGACGATCATGAGAGCGCCGGCGACTTGGTAGAAGCCGTGGACTCGGTCGCCCCAGAGGATTCGTGAGCGGGCGACGAGGAGTCGGTAGAGGCCGAAGTCGGACTTGGTGCGACCCCAGGTGATGAACAGCGCGCCGACCATGGCGATGATCAGGCCCCACATGATGTTCATGGTCGTTCTCCTGCGTGAACCGACGGTGGTTCTGTGACGGTTCTTGGTTGGCGGCCGATATCGCAGTGCTACTGTATGTCGTGTCGTCGAGTTGTGGCCGATCGTTCTCATCCCTGGAGCTGATGTGAGGTGAACGGTGTGCGGGGATACTGGATGCATGGTCGAGATGACGTCGGTGCGGGAAGCGGGGTCCGGCTCCGGTTGGGGCGGGGGCTCGTCGGTGCGGTGGGTCTCGCCTCAGGTCTGGCTGGGTTCGGTGGTGTTCGCTGTGGGCTTGATGGTGTGGGCGAGCGGTCAGGTGGTTCACGACGAGACTGCTGTGGGGGCGTGGGTGCTCTACCTCGTCGGCGGGGTCGGCGCGGTGGAAGGTCTGCACCGACTGCTGGGTGTACGGGGCGAGCGGGGCAGGTGGTGGACCCATCTCCAGCCGGCGTGGCTGTACTGGTCGCTGATCGCGATGATGACGCTGGTCGGGGTGAGTCGGGCCTATGACGGCGCAGCGGGGACCTTGGTGGTCTCGGCTGGGGTCGTTGCGTTGGTGGTCGGATTCGCTTTCGCGGTGGCTGAGCTTCGAGCCGCGCAGGAACGTGTCGCGGACACGGTGATCGTTGAGGAACGCCAGCGAGTGGCGGCTGATGTGCACGACATCGTCGGGCACGCCATGGCGGTGACCATGTTGCACATCAACGCGGCGAGATTGTCGTTGCCGGCCAATCCAGGGGCCGCGATCGAATCGCTCGAGGAGGCCGAACGCAACGGGCGGGCGAGCATGCACGAGATTCGCAGCATCGTGCGTTTGCTGCGTGACGCCGACGGGCCCTCGTTGCACAGCCAGCCTGATCTGGGTGATCTCGCGGCATTGCTCGGGAGCTTCTCTGACACCGGTGTGGAGATCTGCTCTGAGATCGACATCGACACCGACGGGTTGTCTCAGCTCGCCTCGGTCACCGCCTATCGGCTGGTCCAGGAGGGCCTCACCAATGCTGTGCGACACGGAGATGGGCCGATCGACATGCGGATTGGTGCCACCGACGGCGCTGTCGAGCTCGAGATCTTCAACCACACCAGCCGCAGCGGCGGCAACGCAGAACAGGGGAGTGGTCTCGGGCTGGCCGTTGCTCGGGCGCGTGTCACCGCGGTCGGCGGCACGTTCGAGGCCGGACCGACCGAGGGGGCCCGGTCCTGGCGACTCAAAGCGAGGATCCCGGCATGATCCGATTGTTGCTCGTCGACGACCAGGCCCTCGTTCGCCAGGGCCTGCGTCGGGTGGTGGAGACCAGCCAGCACCTTGAGGTGATGGCCGAATGCGACGACGGCGATCAGGTGCTCGACGCCCTTCAGCGTCACCTCATCGACGTTGTGGTGATGGACATCCGGATGAAACGCATGGACGGTGCGACCGCGACCGGTGAGGTTCGTCGTGTCAACGGTCCACCGGTGCTGGTCCTGACCACCTTCGACGACGACGCAACGATCGCCGCCGCACTGCATGCCGGCGCAGCGGGTTTCGTTCTCAAAGACGCTCCTGGTGAAGAGATCATCCGGGCCATCGAACGGGTGGCCCAGGGCGATGCCTGGCTCGACCCCGCGGTGACCGCTCGCGTACTCGCCAGCTACCGTCGCGCCGACCGGCCGGCGCCGTCTGATCTCGAGCGGCTGACCCCAAGAGAGCTCGACGTCTTGCGGGTTGTCGGACGAGGCGCAACCAACGCCGAAGTCGCCGACGAACTGTTCATCAGTCAAGCCACGGTCAAGACCCACCTGAGCTCGGTGCTCACCAAGCTCGCGCTGCGCGACCGAGCCGCCGCCATCGTCTTCGCCCACGAACACGCACTCCTCGATTCTCCACCGCCGAGCTGACACGGATCAGCCCCGCGGCTGATCCGGTCGGCTCAACGCAGCCCTAGCGTTAGGCACCAACACCGAACCTCGGAGGAACTCGATGAACCAGGACATCAGGTCGAAGCATCGACCGAACGGAGCATTCGTCAGTGTTGGAGCCGGCGCCGGCATCGGTCTCGGAACCTTGGTGAGTGCGATCACGGGCGACTGGTACTGGATGCCTGTCGTTCTCGCCGCCTGCATCGTGCTGGGGGCACTGGCTGCGTGGCAGACCCAGCGGTGACCGCCTCAGATGACGGAAGTTCTGCGAGCTGGGGGCTCACGCCGCTGCGCCCAGCAGAATCCAGTGGCCCGTGTGGCGTGGGTTAAGGGTTGTAATCCCGGCTGCCAGGGCCGCTTTACGCTTGGGAGTATGAGCGAAGATGGAGGACAGTTCGACCTGCAACTGCTCAGTCGCTCGATCGAGAACACGCGCGCAGCGCGTCACCTCACATGGTCGCAAATCTCGAAGGAAGTTGGTGTGGCGACATCGACGATTCGACGTTTCGCAACTGCGTCTGACGCAGAGGCCGATGGAGTCCTGGCCTTGGTTGGCTGGCTTGGCGTTGCTCCCGAACAGTTCGTTATCGACTCCCAGATCGCCGGCATGGCACTCCCGCCGGCGGGAGGGGGCGTTATCCGCGTCGACATGGCACTGCTCGTAGAACTGACTGCTCAACCGCGTCGAGCCCGCCCAGTTACACGCACGACCATCCAGCGGCTCACGGCCGCGGCCCAAGCCTCGGAGGTACCGCTGGCCTCGCTGACCCGATGGAGCCCATTCTGAGGTCTGAGTAGCCGCATAGTTGCGGCAAACGGCCCAAATCGAGTTTGCGGTAGCCGGTGTGGGTGAAGGCCCTCCTGCTCCAGAAGACGTGCCTGACCAGGTAAAATGCCTAAGCAGCCACGAGATCAACGGCCCACGGCGCGCGTGTACTTTGGGTTAAACTCGCCCCTCCGACACCGAACAAGTGTTCGATTATGATCGTGGGTTGCCGCGCTTGTCGTCCGTGGTCCGGGCAGGGGTGTAGTCGGTCCGTTAGCGGCTGGGTCGGTGACTGTCAGTCCTCCGCCCGGATGAACGACATCACCTGCGAAGCGAGTCCATCGTCGCCGGTGAGGTTCACGCCGATGGCTTGGTCGACGGTCGTCACGGTGTCGTCGCTCACGACCAGGTCGAGGTCGGCGAAGAACTGGCGCACGCCGATCACGACGTCTGCGCGACCCTCGATCGCGGCGGTGACACTCACGGCGAAGGAAGCGCACCGAACCAGCATCGCCGACGGCATGTGGCGTTCGAGCCACAGGGTGTAGGCCCCGCCGTCGAGGCACGCGATCCGTCCGGTCGCTGGGTCGAAAGCATCGAGCCCGGCCTCGGTGGCGGCGGCGAAGCAGACCTCGAGCCGGGTCCACGGCCCGGTGAAGTCCATGACCTCAGCCCGTGCAGGGTCGGCTGCGATGAAGCAGATGTCCCACTCGTCGCTCTGGGCGGCGGCGACGATCTCGGAGGGCAGCGTGTACTCGACCCACACCGGGGTGCGGTCGACAGCAGCCGCGACGCGACGAGCTATCTCCGGCGCCGGGCCGGTTGGGGAGCCGTCGGGGCCGTGGCCGGTGACGAGTTCGGTGTTGGCCAGGTTGAGCGCGATGCGCAGCGATTCCATGTGCGTGACGAGCGATCAGCGCATGATGAATGGATTCGCGACCGAGGACTCCTGGGCCATCCACACCGATTTGGTCTGGACGTACTCCATCATCCCCTCGATGCCCGACTCGCGTCCGAGGCCACTGCGCTTCCAGCCCCCGAACGGCGAGTTGAAGCCGACCGCCCGATAGGTGTTCACCCACACGGTTCCGGCATTGAGCGCATCGGACACCCGGAGTGCTCGACCCAGGTTCTGCGTCCACACGCCGGCGGCGAGGCCGAACTTGATGTCGTTGGCGATGGCGATCGCCTCGTCTTCGGTGTCGAACGGGATGACCGACAAGACGGGCCCGAACACCTCTTCTTGGGCGATGCGCATGTCGTTGGTGACGTTGGTGAACACGGTCGGTTGCACAAATCGTGTTCCCGATGCTCCGGGGCCGGCGTAGACGTCGCCTCCCATGACGCAGGTGGCGCCACCGTCTTTGGCAATGCGGATGTAGTCCATCACCTTCTGGAACTGCGGTTCGGTGGTAACAGGCCCAACATGGGTGTCATAGGACGTCGGGTCGCCGATGGTTGCGTTGCCTGCGACCTCAGTGAGTCGCTCGACAAACGCGTCGTGGACGCTGCGATGCACGAGCGCCCGCGAGCCCGCAATGCACGTTTGGCCGGTGGCGGCGAAGATGCCGGAGATCACGCCCATAACGGCCGCTTCGAACTCGGCGTCGTCGAACACGATGTTGGGCGACTTGCCGCCCAGCTCGAGGGTGACCTTCTTCAGGTTCTTCGCTGCGCCCTCGTAGATGCGTTGCCCGGTGGCATCGGAACCGGTGAACGCAATCTTCACGATGTCGGGGTGATCGACCATTGCTTGGCCGCATTCGTGGCCGAGGCCGGTGACCACGTTGACCACACCGGGCGGGAACCCGGCTTCTTCGAAAAGCTCCATGAATGCAAGCGTGGAGGTTGAGGTGAACTCCGACGGCTTGATCACTGCAGTGTTGCCAGCTGCGAGAGCGGCAGCGAGTTTCCACGAGAGCAGTAGTAGCGGTGAGTTCCACGCGGTGATCATGCCGATGACCCCAAGTGGTTCGTGCTTGGTGTAGTTGAGCATGCCGGGCCGGTCGAGGGGAATGACCGAACCCTCGATCTTGTCGGCCAGGCCGCCGTAGTAGCGATACCACTCGGCGGTGAACTTGGCCTGCCCTGCCATCTCGGCGATCAGCTTGCCATTGTCTCGCACTTCCATCTGCCCGAGTTTCTCGGCGTCGCGCTCGATGAGCTCGGCGAGCTTGTTGAGCAACTTGCCCCGCGAGGTCGGAGACGTTTCCTTCCATCCCTCGAACCCTTCCAAAGCAGCAGCGGTCGCCCGGTCGACGTCGGCAGCAGTGCCTCGAGCGATCTGCCCCCAGATCTCGCCGGTGTAGGGGTTATCGGTCTCGACGTACTCGCCGTTCGCCGGTTCGACGGCCTCGCCATTGATGAAGTGGTTGAACGTTTCCATGTCTCTGCCTCTCTGCTTGCCGTGCCTAGTTTGGCGCCGTCGAGCTCAGAACTCGAAGACGCCTTTGCCTGTGGTTTGTTGATCGAACAACTCGTAGGCGTCGGTGGCCTGGTCGAGAGCGAATCGGTGGGTAAAGAGCTGCTCGAGATCGATGCGTCGGTCGGCAACGTAGCGAGCACAATCTGCCTGGCCGACGCTCGAGAATGTCCACGAGCCAATGATGGTGAGCTGGCGACGCAAGATGTCGGGCGACACGTCGAGCTCGACCGTTCCGCCTTCGCCAACGAAACAACACGCACCCCAGGTTCGGGTCGAACGGACCGCCTGGGCCCGAGCTGGCGCGGCACCGGTGCAATCGATGGTCTTCTCGGCGCCTCGACCTCCGGTGAGCTGCAGCACTGCTTCGACGGCATCGGCATTGGTGCCGTTGATCAGCTCGTGGGCGCCCATCTGCTTAGCCAGGGCTAGTCGCTCGGAAGACAGGTCGATGGCGATGACGCGTGCGCCCATGTGGTTGGCGAACAGGGCTGTGCTGAGGCCGACCGGACCCATCCCGAAGATGGCGATGGTGTCGTCACTCGATAGCTGCATTCGGGCCAGCGCGCTGTACGCCGTTCCAGTGCCGCACGAGATCGCCGCGCCGGCAGCGAACGACAGCTCGTGGGGAAGGGCGACCATCGTGTCGGCTTTCGCTGCCATGTACGGGGCGTGAGCACCGTTGGCGGTGGCGCCGTACACCACGAATCCGTTCCTGCAGAGTTGTTGCCAACCCTCGCCGCAGTCGACGCATGACCCGCATCCGCTGTAGTGGTGGTTCATCACTCTGTCGCCCACCGCGAATGTCTCGACCCCAGCCCCGACGGCTGCGACGATTCCACAAGGTTCGTGGCCACCGATCGTTGGACCGTCGGTTACGAGGCCGAACGTCGCCGGGCCATCTGCTGCACGGTAGAAGTGCAAATCGCTGCCGCACATGCCCGAGGCCTTGATCTCGAGCACAACCTCGCCCGGCCCAGGAGTTGGGTCATCGAAGTCCTGTAGCTCGAGCTTACGGTCGCCCAGAAAGACGATTCCCTTCATAGGTTCTGCTCCATTTCTCTCACGTTGTTGCAAATCTCGTCGTTGTGAGGTGTTGGAACCCCCGCCTTGCGTCCTTGCTCCACCACCTGGCCGTTGATCGCGTCGAGTTCGCTGCGCCGCCCGTTTTCGTGGTCTTGCAGCATCGATGGTTTGGCGTCGGGCATCTTGGCGACGAACGCGTCGACATAGGCCACAGGGTCGTCGAATGAAAGATTGACGCCGAGGGCTTTGGCGACGTCAAAGGCCTCGGAGGCACAACCCACAGCCACGGGGCGCCACGTTTTGCTCGCGAGCAGCTCGCCGATCGGCAGTCCGGAGACGACGCTGGGCCCGCCGACGGCAACGTTGCAGATGAACTTCTCCCAAATGAGTTGGTCGATATCGGCGAAGGTCTGCACAGGAAAGCCAGCGTCGGCCCACAACGCGGCCACCTTGTCGAGTCGTGCGGTCTCGCCACCATTCAGCTCGCCGAGGCGGAGCATTTTCATGCCGCTCTGATGAGAGTGGCCAGGGCCGACCATGGCCGCTCCGAAACCCTGAGCGACGCCCACGACGATTGCCTCGCGCGCAATGTGCTCAGTAATTCGTGCAGCTGCGCCCAAGCCATTCTGGATGGTGACCACGTTTGTCTCGGCGTCGACAAACGGAGCGATCGAAACGGCGGCGGCGCCAGCTCCTGATGCTTTGGTCGCGATGACATACATATTGCATTGGCCAGCGTCGGCGACCGATGTGACTGCGCTCATGTCGACGGTTCGGTCGCCCGTGAACCCGGTGAGTCGGAGACCGTTGCGATTGATGGCATCGACGTGTTCGGCCCACTGGTCGATTGCCCACACGTCGTGGCCCGCTTCGGCGAACAAGGTGGCATACACCGAACCCATTGCGCCCGCACCTACGACGGCAATCTTCATGCGACCATTTCTAGTACCAGGCATCGTCCATCGAGTCTTTCTTGTCGGCGACGAAGTCGACGAGTGCGGCGTGGGTCGATTCGTCGATCGGTGGCGGCTCGTAGTCGGCAAGCATGCGTTTCCACTTTGCATTCGCACGTTCGGCGACAGACATCGAACCTTCCTCGTTCCATTGTTCGAATGAAGCGGTGTCGGCCAGATCGGAATCGATGTTTGCGGTTCGCATGTTGGAGTACGTATGTGCCGCACCGAGGAAGGTTGTCTCTCCGGAGCTGGCCAACTCGGTGTACGCATCGCGTGCGAAGCCGTTGTCGTCGAAGGCGACGCCTTCCACCAGCCGACCCATCGCCTCACAGCGTTGCGCATCGACCACGAACTTCTCAAAACCGATCGTCAGGCCACCTTCGAGCCAGCCAGCAGCTTGCAGCACGTAGTTCGATCCTGCCATCACGGCCGCGGTGCAAGCGTCGGCCGACTCTTGCATGGCTTGGCCGTCGAGCACTTTCGATGCGGTGATGTGTCCGCCAGCGCGAACCGGGAGATCTAAGCGGCGAGCAAGCTGGGGCACGGCTGCGTTGGCCAAGCTCGACTCTGGTGTTCCGTAAGTGGGTGCACCTGTTTTGAGGTCCATGGTGGTGACGAACGATGAGTACACCGCAGGGCAACCAGATCGGTAGAGCTGCATGATGGCAACGCCGATCTGCACCTCGGCATGCACCTGGGCCAACACTGCGGCCATCGTCACGGGGCTCATGGCCCCCGCGATCACAAAGGGAGTGATGAGCGCTGGTTGATTGGCTTCGGCGTAGACACGCAAGACCTTAAGGGTTCGGGCCTCGAACGCGAGCGGCGACTGCACGTTGGTGCCCGCCAGCATCACGTGTGCGTTGTCGACGACGTCGTCGCCGTGCACGATGCGGAGCATGTCCAACGAATCGCGCGCGGCCTCCGGCGATAGTGTTGCGCCCATCATTGGCTTGTCGGTGAGCGTGAGCTGGTGAAACGACAGATCGAGGTGTCGCTTGTTGACCGCGACATCGGAGATCTCACACACCGCCTGACCGTTGTGGTGCAACCCTGGGCTCATCTGCACAAGCTTGGTCAGATTGGCGTGGTCGGTGACGGTGCCGTAGCGGCGACCCTGGTCGAGGTCGGTGACAAAGGGAATGGAGTCTCCTGGGCCGAACACCAGGTTGTTGCCGCCGAAGGTGACCGACCTGGCGGGATTGCGGGCCGTCATCGTGAACTCAGAGGGAGCGGTCGAGCAGAGCTCGGCCCCGAGACCAGGGGAGAGGTGCACGCGGCCATTGGCGATTCGCGCCCCCTCTGCTTCGAACCGTTCACACAGGTCGGTGTTGCCAGCCATGTCGACGCCGATTTCATCGAGCAGCCACTCGGCTTGTGATTCGATCGCGACGACCTCTTGCTCGGCCAGGGTCTCGTGCCGCGGGATGCCGAGCACATAGTTCGGCGGTATTTCGGCAACGGCCGCAGAGCGGTCGGGGCGTGCTCTGCGGCGCTTCGGGCTCGACATCTTGACAAGTATGTTCAACTAACTATGCTTGAGTCAAGTGGGATTGAGTGACATATTCAATCCAATATTCGTCATGTATCTTCTTCCGATTCACGGAGGCCAATTCTGTATGAAGTTCGATTTGGAGTCGTTGCGGGCCCTCGTGTCGGTCGCCGACACAGGGTCGATGACCACAACCGCCGAGATCTTGAACGTCAGTCAATCAGCGGTGAGCTGGAAGCTGAAGCGGTTGCAGGAGCGTGCCGGGGTGCCGTTGTACCGCCGCGAAGGTCGGTCGGTTGTGTTGACCGACGCTGGCCGAGATCTGACATCGGTGGGGCGGCAGATGCTCGCGCTGCACGATCAAGCTGTCGGTCAGTTCGAGTCGATTGGGCTGCGCGGACGTGTCCATATCGGAGCCACCGAACGTATGGCCGGACCGCTCATCTCTGACGTTGCTCCCTGGGTTCGCCGAAACGCTCCCGACGTCCAACTACGGGTTCGGGTAGATCAACCGTTGCGTGTTCTCGACCGCCTCGCAACCTCGGAAATCCATCTTGCTGCACTCTCGATCCCCGAAGAGTCGCTCCTCGACTCCGACGTTGTGTTGTGGCGCGATCAACTGCAATGGACGCAGGGTCGCGGCTCCGATTTTTCTGACGCCGACCCAGTACCAATCGTGACCTTCGGCCACCACTGCTCGTTCGCCGAGCTTGGCCTACGCCACCTCCGTGAAGCTGGCATTGCCCACGAGGTGGTGCTCGAGGTCATCAGCCACGAAGGCATGCGCGACGCACTTGCGGCGGGTGTGGGTGTCGCGCTGTGGAACGTCAGTGAACTAGACGAGCGCCATGGCCAGTGCATGATGCCCAATACGGTCTCCGACCCCGGCGATGTGGTTGGCGTCGTGCGAACTGGCCTCGACGCTGCACAGGGTGATGGCGACCCGCTCCACGCGGCGATCATTGAGCGCATCCGCGACGCCTCACTCGGCGGGGCGCTCGTGGCATGAGCACGATCGATCGAGCCGACCTCAACCACGAGAAATGGGAGCCCAACGTTCCGATTCCCGTGGCTCCGATGTTCGAGGCGCCGCCCAAGCCCATCGGGGTGCTGAGGTTCTTCGCCTGGAAACAGTTCTGGCCTGGGGGAGCGATGTACATTGCCTTTGCCTGGGTCTGCTGGTGGTACGCCACGCCCGAGCTCGCGTCGATGGAAACCTTCGAACCGGGTTGGCTCGGCTTCTTGTGGCTGCGCAACGCGGCACTCGTCACCGTCTCGGCCGGGACCCTCCACTGGTGGCTGTATGTTCGCCGCGGTCAAGGCACCACAACCAAGTTCAACGAACGATGGCCGCGTAAGAGCAAACGGTTTACCTTCGGTCATCAAACGTGGGACAACGTGTTCTGGACCATCGCTAGCGGTGTCACGATCTCGACCGGATTCGACGCGATTGGCTGGTGGATGTTCGCCGACGAGCGCACGCCCTACCGCGACTTCACCAACAACTGGCCGTATCTCATCGGTCTCACGGTGTTCGTCTTCTTCTGGTCGAACGGGCACTTCTACGCCAACCACCGGCTGCTTCATATGGGCAAGCTGTATGACTGGGCGCATTCGGTTCACCACCGCAACCCGAACCCAGGCCCGTGGTCGGGCATATCGATGCACCCGATCGAGCACCTGCTCTACATGAGCCCGCCGGTGCTGCTGTGGTTCATCCCGGGCCATCCGGTCGTGCACCTGTCGTTGCTGTTCTTCAGCTTGTTGTCCCCAATCCTGACCCACAGCGGGTTCGAACGTATTTGGCTCGGCAATATCGACGAGGACCGTGCATCGTTCCTCTCTGGCGACTACTACCATCAGCTACACCATCGGTATTTCGAGTGCAATTACGGCAACACGCTCGTGCCGTTCGACAAGGTGTTCGGCACCTACCACGACGGCACACCCGGAGCACACGCTGCAATGCGCGAACGGCAGCGCGCCGCCGGCCGATCATGAACAACGGAGAATCTACGGCGAGGATCTACACCTATGGGGGTGACTACGCCGAGCGTAATCACACTGTTGCCAGCCTCAGAGCCGGAAAGGGCAGCCGCAAGTTCTCCCAAGCGAGCGCCACCTCCGTCGAACAGGCAACAGCTGTCGCTGAGGCCGGCATCGACCTGCTATCGATCACCACGCAAGACGTAGCGATGGTTCGCAGCGCCTGCCCGAAGACCTTCATCACTGCTGCACTGATGCTCACGGACCATCCGACCGACGACGATCTTCTGCGAAACGGCTTCGCGGCGATGGAGGCTGGAGCTGACGCGCTCTACACGATCCGAGGCCTGAGCGCGGTTGAGCTGCTCGCCGAGAAGGGCATCCCGGTAATGGGGCATGCTGGTCTCGTGCCTCGCTTCTCCACCTGGACGGGTGGACTCCGCGCTGTCGGTAAGACCGCCGACGATGCGCTCGGACTTCTTGACGACTGCCGACGTCTCGAAGACGCAGGTGCGTTCGCGGTCGAGATGGAGGTCGTCGCATCCGAGGCGCTCGCGGAGATCACCTCCCGGACATCGCTCTTGACTTCGTCAATTGGAGCGGGGCCAGCCGGTGACATCATCTTCCTCTTCACCGAGGACATCACGGGCGAGAACCCAAACCCGCCCCGCCACGTTCGTCAATACGGCCAGGTGCGCCAGACCATGGACCAGGTCCATCGTGAAAGCGTCGATGCGCTACGTGCGTTCCACCAGGACGTCGTTGCGTCTCATTTCCCGGCCCGGACGAATCTGTACCAATGGCAGACGGAGAGGCAGCGAAGCTGCGACAGCAACTCGACGGCTAGAACGAACATCAAGAAGTGGACAGCGAATGACAGCAAACGCAAAGACAGTTGCCC
>JAACCU010000381.1 GCA_009937405.1 Actinomycetota bacterium | reverse complement strand
TAAGCACTCGTTACGCGGGCACGATCTCATCGTGGCGGAGCGGAGCGCAAGCGAGGCGGCGCGTTGCCCATCTGGTTGCCCATCCACGGGACGAGGCGAGGTCGATCAGGCCGGACCCGCTCCCGGGCCATTCCTAAACCGTGCGCGCAGGTTCGAATCCTGCCAGGGGCGCTAGTTGAGCAAAGGACCCGCCGACTGCGGCTCGCGCCGGTGCCGACCTAGCCCAGAATCTCGTCCATGCCGACGACTCGGCCTTCATCGATGCTCATGTGGGCGGCGGCACCGATCGCCACGCTGAGCAGACCTTCGGCGAGTCCGACCTCCGGCACGGAGCCGGCACGGATGCAGTCGGCAAACCGCCGATGTTCGATGAAGCTTGATCCATGGTGCATCCCAACGAAGGCGCCCGGATCGGGCGTGACCGCACGCTCCTCGACCTCCCCGATCCAGTGCTCGCCTCGCCGCCCAACGCGAAGCACATCCTGTGGGATCAGTGCCTCGACCTTGCCCAACTCACCGACAACGCTGATCTCTTCCTGGTTTGTCGTGGCGTCAGCGAACATACAGAGATCGAGCATGGCCCGTTGCCCGTTCTCGAAGTCCACGATCACGAACGCGTTGTCGATGATGTCCGGTGTCTCGCCCTCGTACGACTCGTCGAGATGATTCACATCCTGCGCCCCCGATGCCATCACGCGGACCGGCTCAGCGTCGAAAATCATTACCATCAAGTCAAAGAAATGGCAGCACTTTTCGACCAGGGTGCCCCCGGTATAGCGGTTGAAGCGATTCCAGTCGCCGACCTTCACGAGAAACGGGAACCGGTGTTCTCGGATCGAAAGCATGCGGGGGCGGCCCACAACGCCCGATCGGACCTCGTCGATCAAGCGGGCCACCGGCTGCATGTAGCGGTACTCAAGGCCCATCCACACAAGCCCCGGCCGGCCCTCGGCAAGCTCTATGACCTCTCGACAGTCAGCCACGGTGGTGCACAGCGGTTTTTCGATGAGCAGATGAAGGTCGGGGCGTTGCGTAAGCACATCGCGGAGCACGTCGATATGGGTGTGGTTTGGGCTGGCAAGGACGACGACGTCGAGATCAGGGTCGGCCAGCAACAAATGATGATCACTATGAGCGACGGCACACGGCTGTGCCGCGGCGGCGGCCTCGCGCGAGTGACCGTCAGGGTCCGAGAACGCCACGATCTCTGCCCCATCGAGAGCATTGATGTTCTCGATGTGTTCAACGCCCATCATCCCAGAACCGATCAGGCCATAGCGAAGCGTTTTGGTCATTCGGACTCCATTGTGAGGAAGAAATCGTAGCTCTGGGCGTGCTGCCCTAGCTCAATCATCCCCGCTGGTCATGGGATAGACCCGCGGCCAACGCCGGCTGCGCATTGGCGCACCGACGGCAAAGTGCTCGTCGGGGTCAGGAAGAAGGGCCGGGTCCTGAAACACCCCTTGCCGCAGCATCATGCGGGCGTCGTCGCCGATGAATCGCGCCGAGTAGGCGAGGCGGCGCTGGTCGGGCGAATTGTTGCCACCAGACGAGTGGACGGTGCGCGTGTTGAAGATCACGGCATCACCCGCCAGATAACTGAACTCACGCACGCCATGCGTCTCGGGGTCCTCGTGGAACGCAGGCGCCGCGTGGTCGAAGAACTGGCTTCGGGCATCGATTGCAAGTTCGGCCCGGTCGCCAAGATCGCCCGTCATCGGTGATCCATCGAAACCGAGCGGTCGATAAAATCGCTGCTCGCGATGTGAGCCGGGTATGAACTTGAGCGCCGCCGACTCCGGTTCGCAGTCGTACAGGCTGAGCCAGATCGAAACGACGTGGTCCCCGTCAACGGGCCAGAACGGCAGATCCTGATGCCAGTAGTGACCGTCGATCGGCGTGTCCGGCTCGAACAGAAACATGTGGTCGAAGAAGAAGTTGGCGGTTGTCGAACCCATAGCCCGGGCGGCATTCTCTCCGAGCACCGGATCAAGGAGATAGCCGCTGAGTACGGGATCGCCGAGCCCGAAGCACCGTTGCGAACGAAAGCCGGCGTCTGTCACCCATTGGCCAGGGTTCGAAACATGCTCGTCGAGGGCCACCCGCATCTCCTCGACAAGATCGAGTGCAACCAGGCCGGAGAGTTTGGCGACGCCATGTTCGCGGTACACCACGATCTCGTCCTCGCTGATCGCTCTGACCGGTGACATCACACACTGACCGTAGGCGAGCTTGACGGTTTTGGTCGAAGAGGCGCCCCCGAACCAGCCCGCGGCGCGTCTTTCTCTACCATCTACACATGCAAGAAATCGACCCTTCCGTATTTATCCACCCGTCGGCCCAGCTCTACGGCAAATTGTCGATCGGTGAAGGCAGCTCGGTCTGGCCCAACGTGGTGATGCGCTCCGAGATCCAGGAGATTCAGATCGGCCGGATGTCGAACATCCAGGACTTCGTCATGATCCATACGGCGTACGACGGTCCGACCATCGTCGGCGACCACTGCTCGATCACCCATCACGTCACGTTGCACGGCTGCATTGTCGAAGACGACTGCCTCATCGGCATCGGCGCCACGATCATGGACGGCGCCCGCATCGGCAAAGGATCGATCGTTGCCGGCGGCACATTCATCCCCGAGGGCAAGGAGTACCCGCCTTACTCGGTAATCATGGGATCACCGGGCAAAGTCCGTGCCGAGCGCGACAACCGCTCCGCCAACCGCCTCAACGCGCTGGTCTACCACCGCAACGCCTCTGCGTACACCGACGGCAACCATCGCGGCTGGGACGGCCCCGAGTTCCAGGAGTGGTTCGCTGCCACCAAAGCCCGCCTCGACGCCGAACTCAGCTAAATCAGCGGCCTCTACGACACGCTCGTGTCGAGGGGTGCGGGGCGCTACCGTTGCCTGCCGTGCAGCTCTTCGATACCTCTCGCCAGG
>JAACCU010000064.1 GCA_009937405.1 Actinomycetota bacterium | reverse complement strand
TGTTGTCGCCCGCTTCGCGGGATGTGTTGTCGCCCGCTTCGCGGGGTCTCAGTCTCGGGGATTAGGTGCCAGTCTGGCGGGTTGGGAGCCATCGTTCCAATGCGGAATGTCCGTGCTGTTGCCCATTTGTTAACGGTGTGTGAACGGACCCCATTTGACCCTTCACACACGGCGAACCGCGCGGCACCCTGGGAATTGGCCGCCCGCTCAGGCAAGCTTGTTTGACGGTAATTGCCGATGGAGCCGACATGCCACGCGAACAAGAATACGTACTGCGAACCGTCGAGGAACGCGGCGTTCGACTGATCCGCCTTTGGTTCACCGATGTTCTCGGCAAGCTCAAGTCGGTCGCCATCTCGCCCGCCGAACTCGAGGGTGCCTTCACCGACGGTGTTCAATTCGACGGCACCGCGATTGATGGCTTCTCTCGCATCCATGAGTCTGACGTGCTCGCTCGCCCCGATGCCACCACGTTTGAACTCTTGCCCTGGGCGCAGTCCGACGAACCAAGTGGCCGGATGTTTTGCAACATTGCCAACCTCGACGGGTCACCGTTCCAGGGCGATCCGCGGCAGATCCTGCGCCGCAACCTCGACAAGGCTCGCGCCGCCGGCTACTCGTTCTTCGCTGCTCCCGAAGCCGAGTTCTTCTACTTCGCCTCTGGTGACTCTGCCGACGGCCCGCCGCAACCCCTCGACCACGCCGGGTACTTCGACCTCACCACCGGCGATGTATCAAGCGATCTACGTAAACGCACGATCCACATGATCGAGGCGATGGGCATTCCCGTCGAATACTCGTTCCACGAGGACAGCCCGAGCCAGCACGAGATCGACCTGCGCTACACCGAGGCGCTCGACATGGCCGACAACGTTATGACGCTGCGGCTCGTGGTGAAAAAGGTGGCAATGGAACGTGGCGTCTACGCCACGTTCATGCCCAAGCCGCTCAACGGCGTGCAGGGCTCGGGAATGCACACGCACTTGTCGCTGTTCGAGGGCGAAACCAATCTCTTCCACGACCCCGACGACGAGTACCAGATGTCGGCCACGGCCAAGCAATTCACCGCCGGCATCCTGCGCCACGCCCGCGAGATCACGGCAGTCACAAACCAACTCGTCAACAGCTACAAGCGGTTCGCTGAGAAGTCCGAGGCGCCCCCCTACGTGTCCTGGGCGCGCAACAACCGCTCGGCTCTCGTACGTGTGCCGGTGCGCAAGCAGGGCAAAGCCGAGTCCGCCCGCATCGAATACCGGGCACTCGACGGCGCTTGCAATCCCTACCTCGCCTACTCGCTGCTGCTTGCAGCCGGCCTACGCGGCATAGAGGAGAGCTACGAGCTCCCGCCCGAAACAAACCTGAACCTCTTCGAGCTGACGGACCGTGAACGTCGAGAGATCGGCGTCGAGCCGTTGCCACGCTCGCTCGATGAAGCCCTCGACGTGATGGAGGAATCGGAGCTTGCCCGCGACACCCTCGGCGACCACGTCTTCGAATGGTTCCTGCGAAACAAGCGGGCCGAGTGGGCCGAGTTCTCCTCCCAGGTCACCCCGTTTGAACTCGACCGGTACCTCTCAAGCTGGTGATCTGATGGATCCTCTGCTCGTCCACCCCGACCCGGCCCCGCCGGAGTTGGTCCAGGCGCTTGATATGGGCGGCTGGGCGTGGAAGGGCGCGTCCGACATCGATTCTGCTCGACGAGACGAACCGGCCGACGGCTGGGTCGGCGCGATCATTGTGGCCGGCTCCGAGCCCGAGGAAGCATTCCGATTCTGCCGAGCGATCCGCTCCGGTGACGTCAACGTCGATTCCGTCTTGTTGCTGGTTGGCGGCGGCCAGCTCGCCAGCCTCGATTTCCGCGAAGATCTTTTCGACGACTTCTGCCTCTACCCATTCCATCCCGTGGAGTTGGAGGCGCGATTGAAGCACCAGTTCCGGCGGTCCGGCCAGATCGCCCGAGCTGAAGTCATCGAATATGGCCCGCTGGCGATGAACTTCGAGACGTACCAAGCGCTCATTGCCGGCAAGCCACTCGACCTCACCTACATGGAGTACGAGCTGCTCAAGTTCCTGGCCTCTCACCCCGGCAAGGTGTTTACCCGCGAGACCCTGCTCAGCCGAGTGTGGGGCTACGACTACTACGGCGGTGCTCGCACCGTTGATGTCCACGTTCGCCGCCTGCGCGCCAAGCTCGGCGAAGAACATGCCAACCTCATCCAAACGGTGAGGTCCGTCGGCTACAGCTTTGGCGCCAGCCGCTGGGCCTAAGCGAACACCAACCGCTACTCGTAATGGTTGGTATTTGCCAGGGCGAGATACTCGTTTGGTTCACCGTCATCGGTGACATTGTCAAGATCGCTGTTGCCACCGATCAGGCTGCCGAGCGCTCCGGCCAGTACAACCATGCTCATCAGCACGCCTACCGGCATGACGATGACGAGCGCAACGATCATGATGATGCCGCCAATATCCATGACGGTATTTAAACCCAGATCGCTAACGATTACCTATGCCTACGGTAAGTAACCGGAGACATTTTCAGGTTAAACGGTGGCGACCGCTTCGATTTCGATCTGGGCACCGAGCGGAAGCTTGGCGACCGCTACGGCGGAGCGAGCGGGACGATGGTCCCCAAACTCCTCCACATAGATGTCGTTCATCACCGCGTAGTCGTCCATGTCGACAAGGAAGACGGTGGTCTTCACCACGTCGGCGAGCGACGCGTTGGCGGACGAAAGCACACCACGCAGGTTGGCGAACACCTGACGGAGTTGGGCCTCAAGCCCGCCTTCGACGATCGCACCATCGACGATCCCGATCTGACCGGAGGTGAAGAGAAGATCGCCGCCGCGGACGATGGGTGTGTAAGGACCGACTGGCTTGCTCATGGTCATCACCCTAACGCCCGGCTTGCGGTCAGGGGTTTGCGAGTTTATTCCCGACCGGTCGCCCTCGTCAGCCAGTCGGCCAATCCTGGGCGCAGCCCCTTGCGAGCCAAGCCGCCGCCGCCACCGCGGCCATCACCGCATCGCTGCCATTGACTGGAGGCCCGTCGTCAGGCTCGATCGTGACGGTGATCGATGGCGTGTCAACGGCCCGCAGAATCCCAAACGATCGGACCGTGAGGTCGTGGATGACCCCATTCGTGTCGACCCCCAACGATTCGCTCGTGACGAGCCCGAGCCCCATGTGGGCAGCTCCAATGCAGTAGCTACGTAAGATCGTCTCGTCGAGTGGAAGGCCGCAGCGGACGCGGACATCGATCGAGCCATCCTCGCTCACCGATGCAGTGGCGGACCCGCCGCCGGGCGAAGTGATCCATCCAACGTGTCCTCGAAGGCCGGCCAACAACACCGCCATCTCCAGCCATCCGGCGCCACGAATAGCAGCCGATGTCGGCGGCCCGGCGACCTTGACCTCTTCGACCTCCACACCGGGTCCGACTGCCGTGATCACATCGGCAATGCCAGCGGTACGGGCAACTCGAACAATGCCACTCCCGTCGGCGCGCACCCCTGCAGCAAGGGGTGGGCGTTTCGGCCCACGACAAGCGACGTCCTCACGCGAGAAGAGCACTCGAACAGGCCGTCCATGTTCATCGGCCAACCGGCGCGCCACCACACCAACCTCGGAATCAACCTTGCCACCGAACGCGCCCCCGTTTTCTAGTGGTGAAATCGGCTCACCTCCCGGAGCGCACCAGGCGGCGTCGGTCTCGAGATAGCCGGGTTCGGTCCAACTCGTGCGCAACGTGCGCACCCAGTCACCCTCTGGCATCTCGATCGGCGGAGAGAATTCGGCTGTGGTCCGACGGCCCTGAACCTTGCCAGCAAGACGCAAGGCTTCGGCTCGGGTCGGCGCAACCACCCACTCGCCGGTGACCGCGTCGAGAACGGCGACCAAGGCATCCGCGGGAGCGGAGTCGTCGGCGAACCCGCCTCGGCCAATGGCTACATCAGGGTTCGTTGACTGGGCCGACCCACCTTCGAGTTCGGCTCGCTCGGAGGCAGTCTCGGATCGGACCACGCCCGTCGCTGTCGGGAAGGCCACCCAGGCGTCAACAATCGGCTGCCATCCGGTGCAGCGGCACATGTGGGCGAGCAGCGAATCAGCAGCGGCGTCGCGGTCGTCGTGGCTCGCCCCTTTCGACCGCAGCCCTTCAAAGCGGCAGATGATGCCCGGCGTACAAAACCCACACTGGCTGCCACCGGTCCCGGCAAAAGCGTCGATCCAGCGATCGACGTCCGCCGCATCGATCCCATCAACCGTCGTGATCTCACGACCGCGCACCCTACGCACCGGCGTCACGCACGACACCCGAGGTTGGCCATCAACAAGCACCGTGCAGCAGCCGCACTGGCCTTGGGGGGAACACCCGTCCTTGACGGAAGTCTTACCTACCGCCCGCAGGACATCGAGCAAGGTTGCCGTCTCGTCATCGACAGCCACGACCTCACCGTCGACGATGATCTCAAGAGAACGGGGCGCGTCGATTGCCATCATCGTGAGGTTACGGTCGCTGTCCATGAGTCACGTAGGTCGACGTACGTTCCTGGTCGGATCCGCCACCATCGCCCTCGCCACCGCTTGCGGAGGCAGCAGCACCACGGCGCCGGCACCCGAGTTCTTGGTTGTGCGATTCCCTGACGGGTACCGCGCTGCCTCGACGATGATCGCCGGGGTCGAACAGCGCATGCCGTTTGCGGTCGCTGACTCTGTTGACATCATGCGCGCGGGAGCGCCAGACAACCTGAAATTTCTTGTCACCCAGGGCAACACGGTGATTGCTGAGACCGCCGTCGATGCTCACCGCGCGGGCATCATCACGCCGTACTACCCGGTGAAGGTGACGTTCCCTGACCCAGGTGCATACGTCGTGTCATTGGCCGACTACCCCGACATTTTGCCCGCAGAAATCCTGATCGTCGAAGCCAGAGACGTCTCGCTGCCGCAGCCGGGCGACAGCCTCCCCGCCATCGGTACGCCCACACTCGACGACAGTCGTGGCGTCGTTGACATTTGCACTCGAGCGATCGACTGCCCGTTCCACGACCACAATCTCGACGACGTGCTGGCCAACGGCCGGCCCACCGTGTTACTCATCGCCACACCGGGTTTCTGCCAGACCGACATCTGCGGCCCGGTCGTCGACCTTCTAATCGAGGCAGCGCCTGGCTACGCGGGCATCGACTTCATCCACGCCGAGGTTTACGTCGACCCAGCCGAGTTCGAAGGTGGCGGATTTCCCGACACATCCCCCATCGTTGCTGCGCTTGGGCTCCCCTACGAGCCCATTTTGTTGGCAGCAAACGCCACTGGCGAGATTCTCACTCGGCTCGACCTCACCTGGGATCGCGCCGAACTCAACGAAGCAATCGCAACGCTGTAGGAGAGATGCAGCGTTGCTTCGCGCAAACGCTGAGACTCGTTAGCTGAAGGACGAACCGCAGCCGCAGGTGCGCTGGGCGTTGGGGTTGTCGATCGAGAAGCCGGCGTCCTGGAGTCCATCCTTGTAGTCGAGGGTTGCACCCTCGAGAAGCTGAGCGGACGACGGGTCAACGACCACGCCGACACCGTTGTAATCAGCGATGAGATCTTCGGTGTCGCGGTCGGTATCGAAAAACATTTCGTAGGAAAAACCGCTACATCCACCGGGGCGCACTGCGACACGAAGGGCAAGGCCTTCTTCGCCTTCAGCGCTGATGAGTTCGCCAACTTTGCCTACGGCACGATCGGTAAGGGTGATCATGGTGAGCTCCTGTGAGTGTCGGGCGGGAATAAACCCGCGTACCGGTCAGCCAGAGTGTATCGGTAGATATTCCCTAAGCTGAAGTAGTGGCTCAAACTACACCTCCAACGACCGAATATGTCATGGGTCTTTTGCGCGGCGTGATCGACCCCGAGCTCGGGTCTGACATCGTCGAGTTGGGGATGGCCAAGGGCGCTCAGGTCAGCGATGACGGCGTTGTTGTCCTCGAGATCGCACTCACCACATCGGGCTGCCCGCTGCGAGCGCAGATCCAAAAAGACATCCGCAGCCGCCTCACCAGCCTTCCCGGCGTCACCAGGGTGAAGATCAATTGGGGCGAGCTCACCCAAGACGAACGGGCCGAAGCAATGTCCAAGGCCCGCTTCAACGTCAGCCAGGATGCCCCTGCCACCGCCATCCCGCCGACCACCAAAGTTTTGATGATTGCCTCTGGCAAGGGCGGCGTCGGCAAGTCCTCCATCACCACCAACCTCGCTGCCGCTCTGGCCGAAAAAGGCTATGCCGTCGGCGTGATGGATGCGGATATCTGGGGCTTCTCTATCCCGCGCATGCTTGGCGTCGAAGGCGATCTGCTCTCTGTCGAGGGCAAGATTCAGCCGCTGGTTCGCAAGATCGGCGAAGGACGCCTCGAGGTCGTGTCGATGGGCTTCCTTGTCGCCCAAGAAGACTCCGCGCTCATGTGGCGCGGACTCATGCTGAACCGTGCGGTCCAGCATTTCTGCCAAGACGTCGACTGGTCTGATGATCTCGACTACCTCCTGATCGACATGCCCCCGGGCACCGGCGATGTGCAAATGGGTCTCGCCAAGATGCTGCCAAGAGCCGAGATGGTAATCATCACCACACCAGCTCTAAACGCTCAAAAGGTGGCCGCTCGCGTCGCCGATATGGGACGCAAAAATTATCTCCGCATCGTCGGCGTCATCGAGAACATGACCGAGTTCGTTGCCCCGGACGGGTCCCGGCACGCTCTATTCGGGGCTGGTGGTGGGCAGCAGCTTGCCGACGACATCGGTGCTCCGCTCCTCGGCAGCATCCCCATCGAATCAATCGTTAGCGCAGGCGGCGATACCGGCGAACCAGCCTCTCTCGGTGAGGGCGATGCCGCCGACGTTCTGCGAGCGATCGCCACCGCCATCGCCGAGGAATACGTGCCTCCGATGGAGATGGCGGGCTGCAGCGCCCGCATGCTCGACGCGGCCATAGCCGCCCTCGACCAACTCGACCTCGACGAATCAGCCTGATACCGGAGCGAACTCGTGCACGGAGACCCCGAGAAGCAGGGCCCGTTGTCCATGTTCGAAAACCCGGACTCCTCAATTCACTCACTACGGCTGCCGATTAAGACTGGCAGGTCGTTACGAGAGAGGCACTAGAGGATGACGTCGTGGAATCGCCGGGTGGCAGCAGCTACCCGGGTACGTGAGACCGATGGAGAGTTCACCGGCCAGCGACTCGCCGCGCTTGGGCTGCCCGCGGGTCTGCATCCCGATGACGCAACCACTGTGTTGAGCCTTCTCCGCATCGCTGAAGGTCGCCCCGGTGGCTTCGGCACCACGATCTTGGCCCGCGTCGAGGGCGCCGATGGCAATCCAGATCGGCAGGTTCGCATCGTCGTTCTGGGCAACGAACGCGGTGCAACCACACTCGTTGGCGACGCTGATGACGAGCTGATTCTCGACAGCCTCACAGGATTACCGGGTCGCGAATACTTGCTCGAGATGCTCGAAGGCGCGATCCAGGACACGACCAATGGCAACCACTCGGTCGCCGTGTATTCGATCGACATCGACCGGTTTAAGTCGGTGAACGACACCCGTGGCTTCATCGCCGGCGACGATGCTCTCCGCTTCCTGGCCACCAAACTCGAAGACGCTCTACGCCCCGATGACATCTTGACGCGATTCGGTGGCGACGAATTCACTATCGTCTGTCCCCATGCCCTTGGCGTCGCTGAAGCGACTGCCCTTGGGGAACGCTTTCGGGCGACATGCATCGACGCCGGCACCGACAGCCCGCTCAACGGTTTAACCGTGTCGGTGGGCATTGCCATCGGTCGTGCCGATCGCAATGCCGAAGACCTCGTCCGGGAGGCCGAAACTGCGCGTTATCAGGCCAAGGAGCTCGGACGCGACCGTTGCGAACTTTTCGACGACGAGCTTCGCACCCGATCCGAGCGCCGCAACACCGTCGACCAGCGCCTTCGTAAGGCGCTCGACGACGACGCCATCGAGGTCCACTACCAACCAATCGTCGACCTTGCGACCGAACGTATTGTCGGGTGCGAAGCTCTGCTTCGCATCGCCGGCGAAGACGGCCATCACCTCAATCCGCGCGAGCTCGTTGGCGCGGCCGAAGACAGCGGCCTCATCCGCCGTATCGAAGAGACAGTCCTGCAGCGCGCCGCCGCAGCGTTGCGAACACTCCCCGCCGGGGGCGACAATCCGATATTCGTCTCCGTCAACGTGTCGGACCAGCGTGTACTTGACAACCGCTTTCCCTTGACCCTCGCTCGCACGCTGCACAACGCTGATCTCCCATCGGAGCAGGTGCACCTAGAACTCCACCCCGCGATGCTTGCACCGTTGGGGGCGGGCCTTCGCCTCGTCACCCAGCTTCGAGCCCTCGGCGTGCGTGTTGTCATTGACGAGTACCTGGGCGCCAGCGACAAGAAGCTGATCGACAAAGACGCAATCGACCTTGTAAAGCTCGACAGGCGGCTCGTACGCGGGATTCACGACGACCGCGGCCGGGCCCGTGCGGAGCTCGTCATTGGCTCGATCACTGATCGCGGCATCGACGTGTGCGCTGTCGGCGTGGAGACACCACAAGACCTCGATGCGATCCGAGAACTCGGATGTCGCTATGCACAGGGCTATCTGCTCAGCCCACCGATCGAGGCGATCCACCTCGCCGAACTCGTGGCCGCTCAGGGGTAAAATTCCGCTGCCGAAGCCGTCAGCCAGACGGACCAAGCTCGATCGGGTCATCGTCGTCATCGGGATAGATCGTTGCTTCGCCGACGTCGACCACTTCACCAAAGCCGCCGCGGAAGACCCCATTCGCATCGCCACCGCTATTGCCAGGCCCGAACGTACCGAAGCCGGCGCCAGCGACCTGGACTTTATTTGCGAACCGGGCGACCAGCACCGTACGGAGAATCACCCGCGTCGGAGGGAACAGGCACAACAACCCGAAGGCATCAGTGAGGAACCCCGGCGTCAACAGCAGAGCACCGGCCATGACGACGAGCAACCCGTCCACGAGCTCCTTGGTCGGCAGTGAGCCAGTGTTGAGCTGGCTCTGGATACGCCCGATCAAGCTGAGTCCCTCGCGGCGCACCATCCATGCCCCGATGATGCTGACCAGAACCATCAGGGCAATCGCGTTCCAACCACCCACCGCAGCGCCTACTTGGATGATGATGTAGATCTCGGCGATCGGGACGACGAGAAAGAGCAGAGCCAGAATGCGAAACACGAGGTCATCGTAGATGCGAACACTCAAAGACCTCACCGCGGCCTCGATCGGCGCAGCTCTGCGAACCGCCGGCGTGGTCGATGCAGACCCGACGAGGGTGACAGTCACAGAGATCGGCACCGGCTTCGGGCTGTTGGGCACACTCGGCCGCATCAGACTCATATGGCCAGCAGGCGTTGACGGGCCCGCGAGCATCGTTGCCAAGCTCCCGACCACGAACCCTGAGAACGAGTGGATCGTTAACCACTTCAGCTACGACCGCCGCGAGGCCGGCGTCTATCGGGACCTTCGCCCCTGGGAGCGAGCCTCAACGCCGATTTGCCTCGCCCAAGAATGGGACGACGAGGCGGGTCGAGGCTGGCTCTTACTCAACGACCTCGGCGCCCTCTCCCGAGGCGATCAACTGGCGGGGGCCTCCGACGCGGAGACCTTCGCGATGATCGACGCGCTCGCCGCCTGGCACGCCGCCTGGTGGAACGACGAAACCCTCGCGGATCTGGAATGGCTTCCAGATGTCACCCATTCGACCGTTGCCGGCTACGGCAATATCTTCGATCAGACGTGGGAGAGCTGTGTGACCAAGCTCAGCGGTGCGCTCGATGCCGCCATCCTCGATGCTGCCCAGGCTGCTCGAGCCGAGTTCGAGATCGCCATCGATGCCTTCGCCGAGGGACCCCGCACCTTGGTTCATGGCGATGCCCGCCTGGATAATGCTCTCTTTGACCGGTCTCTCTCTGGCGTCAACGGTGCCGTACTACTCGACTTCCAGCTCGCCACGCTGAGTCGAGGCGCATACGACCTCGCCTTTTTCTGTGCCGGGTCTCTCGCTACCGACGATCGACGCCGCCTCGAACCAGTCTTGCTCGACCGTTACCTCAACTGCCTTCGCGCTTTCGGCATCGCCGACTACAGCGCCTCAGATCTGGCCACCGACTACCGCTTCGGCCATATCGTCAACCTCCCGAACCCTGTGAGTGCCCTCGCCGTCGTGAATCCGGTCACAGAACGGGGAGCAAGATTCCTTCATCGCAACGCGGTGCGAGGGATAACGGCCACCGTCGACCACCTAGGCTGACCGGGCTGTGACTGATCCCGCTCCCTCGCAACGGCCACCGTCGGTCGACAAGTTGGCCCGATCGCTCTCCGACGTTGGCCTGCCTCACCCGATGCTGGTGCAAGCCGCCCGAGCCGCGATCACCGCCGGCAACCCGGACATCGCCCGTCAGATCGCCTCAGACATGGCCCGTCGCATGCTCCGGCCCGTCATCAACGGCACGGGCACCCTGCTCCACACCAATCTCGGCCGAGCTCCCCTGGCCTGGGAACAGCCTGAGAGCTACTCGAACCTCGAGCTCGATCTCTCCACCGGTGAGCGTGGTTCGCGCATGGCCACCGCGCCGGCACTCCTTGCTCAGGCCTGCGGCGCCGAGGCAGCAATCGTCGTGAACAACTGTGCCGCCGCTGTGCTTCTCGTTCTGGCCGGGCTTGCTGAGGGACGCGATGTGGTCGTCTCTCGCAGCGAACTGGTCGAGATCGGCGGCGGGTTCCGTGTACCCGAGGTCATGGACCGTTCTGGTGCTCGCCTGGTTGAGGTCGGCACGACCAACCGCACTCGACGGGCTGACTTTGCCAAAGCCGTCGACAACCCGGCCAACGATGTCGGCGTCGTCCTTCAGGTTCACCAGTCGAACTACAAAATCGTTGGTTTCACCGAAGCGCCGCGCACCGCCGAGCTCGCCGACTTGGGTCCAAGGCTTGTTGTCGACATCGGCTCCGGGCTGCTCGATTCTCGTTGCCCCTGGCTCGATGGCGGGCCACCCGGTTGGCTGGCCGACGAGCCCGCCGCTCGCCAGACCCTGGAGGCGGGCGCCAACCTCGTGACGTTCAGCGGCGACAAGCTCCTCGGCGGGCCGCAGGCCGGGATCATCGCCGGCGACGCCGATCTCGTGGCGGCCTGTGCCCGCCATCCGCTTGCTCGTGCCCTTCGCCCCGGCTCCCTTGTCCTGGGAGCGCTCCAGGCCACGGCTCTCGCCTACCTTCGCAACGACGGCCAGGCCATCCCGTTCTGGCGGATGGCCTCTGCTCCTGTTGATGAACTCCGTTCCCGCGCCGTCGCACTCGGCATCGGCGATGCGATCGACGTCATGTCCACCCCCGGCGGCGGCACGTTGCCCGGCATCGAAATACCATCAGCCGGCGTGGCCATCAACGGCGATCGCCGTGTCGCCTTGCGTGAACGCGAACGCCCTCTCATCGGCCGAATGATCGACGGTCGCACGGTGATCGACATGCGCACTGTTCATCCTGACGACGACGGTGAAGTCGCCGAGGCGCTGGCTTCCCTCTAATGCACGTTGTCGCCACCGCTGGCCATGTCGACCACGGTAAGTCGACACTCATCAAGGCGCTTACAGGCACCGATCCTGATCGCCTCGACGAGGAGAAGGCCCGCGGCCTCACCATCGATCTGGGCTTCGCCGTCGCCAAGCTCCCGTCTGGTCGAGGTATTTCGTTCATCGACGTGCCCGGTCACGTGCGTTTCCTCAAGAACATGCTCGCCGGGGTCGGCGGCGTCGACGCGTGTCTCTTCGTCGTCGCTGCTACTGAAGGCTGGAAGCCGCAGAGCGAGGAGCATTTGCGGATCCTGTCCCTGCTCGGTATCCGTCACGGCATGATCGCTCTGACCAAGGTTGGCCAGGCCGACGAAGAACTGGTCGAGCTCGCCATGCTCGAGATCGGCGACCGGGTTGCCGGCACGTTTCTGGCGGATGCCCCCATCGTCCCCGTCGATGCCATCGATGACATTGGTCTCGGCGACCTCGGTGCTGCTCTCGACGAACTGCTCGACAACACGCCGACCGCAGTCGACCTCAAGAAACCGCGCCTGTGGATCGACCGTGTCTTCGCGGCCAAAGGCGCCGGCACCGTTGTCACCGGCACCCTCACTGGCGGACTCATCCGCGTTGATGACGAGTACACGGCGCTCCCCCATGGCATAGATGTACGGGTGCGTGCCCTGCAGAGCCAGCACGCCGGTCGCACCAAGATCCCGCCCGGAAATCGGGTAGCGGCAAACCTTGGTGGCGTGAGTCACGATCAACTCGCCCGCGGGGACGTTCTCGTGCGAGCAGATCAGTGGCACGTAACCCGTCGAGTCGACGCATCCCTTGACGTCCTGGAATCTCTCGACCGTCCTGTCAGTAGGCGCGGCGCTCACGTGGCCTATTTCGGCAGCGGCGAACACTCGGTGCGCCTTCGTGTACTCGGCCCTGACACGATCGATCCCGGCGAGAGCGGCTTCGTCCGTCTTCACCTCCCCCGGGGGCTTCCGTTGGTGCCCGGCGATCGCTTCATCATCCGCGAATCCGGTCAAGGCGTCACGTTGGGGGGTGGCGAGATCCTCGATGTTGATCCATTAGTCGCCGCCGCAAAAGCGCGACCGGACCGCAACATCGACCGGGTGATCGCTGAACGCGGACGCGTCGATATTGATCATTTGCTGCGCCTCACCGGCGAACGTCGAATGCCCGATGTTGGCAACTGGGCCGTCGCCCCACGCGAGATCGATGCCACCACGGAGCGGATTCACACCGCCGTGGACCAGGCCGGGCCGCTTGGCCTTGACCTCGCGTCGCTTGATGACTTTGAACGAGCCGTGCTCGACACTCTCAGCGATCTCTCTGTTGACGGCGGCCATGTGCGAGTTGCTACGGCCGCCGACCCTCTGGCCGAGCACTCGTTCGTCGATCAGCTGGCGGCTGCACCCTTCGATCCGCCCGGGCCTGAGGGCATCGATCGAGCAGAGTTGAGGGAGCTCGTTCGGCGAGGGGATGTCGTGGAAGAGGACGGCGTGTTCTTTGCCGCTTCGGCAATCGACGCTGCCGCTCTCGTGGTGGCAAAGCTTCTGAGAGAAAATCCTGAAGGAATAACCGTGGCTCAAGCCCGTGATGCTTGGGGCACCACGCGTAAGTTCGCGATCCCGCTCATCACCCATCTCGACAACACTGGCGTCACGCGTCGCCGCGATGACTTTCGGATCGCCGGCCCGCGACTTCCCGATCTCTAGCTGCTCCAATGTGTCATCGTCTGGTGGCAGCCGGCTCAGACAGTCGCCATCGACCGCCGTTCGGCTTCACTCAGCCCACCCCAGATGCCGTGTTGCTCACGGATTGAGAGGGCGTATTCGAGGCAATCGTCGCGAACTACGCAGTCGCCACATATCAATTTTGCCCGTTGTTCGCGGAAGTTCTTCTCGTCACGTCGCTCGGGCCTCGTCGGTGGAAAAAACACCACAGCCTGAGGCCCACGACATGCTGCCCGAATCTGCCAGTCCGCTTGTTCGTTAGGAATTGCCATGCGTCCCCCTTGCTCTACGCCACGGGCTATCACGGTGAGACGAATGTCACAAACGCACTGCGTAGTTTCGACCTGCTTTCGGGCACTCTCTGTGGGTTTATACTGATTTCAGTATCTGAATTACTCAGACACACACCAGAAACAGAAAAACCGCCGCCTCACACCAGGCTGTCGAACAAAACCACATCGAACGGAGCCGGGCCCGAACCGGTGCATCAGGCACTACCGAGATGTCCCGAACTACACCAGACAATTGGCAGCCCGGACAGCAAAAACTGAGACGATGGAGCACCGCCTCGCCCGCAGTTAAAACTCAGACCACGATGCCATCGGGCGCATCGTCCGCGCCGTCGGGTCCTTCGTCCGCGCCATCGGGTCCTTCGTCCGCGCCATCGGGTCCTTCGTCC
>JAACCU010000063.1 GCA_009937405.1 Actinomycetota bacterium | reverse complement strand
CGCCACGCAGCCAGAGTTCGCCTATCGCCATCACTGGTCGGTTGGCGAGGTGGTGGTCTGGGACAACCGTGTCGTGATGCACCGCCGTCACCCAGTCAGCGCTGATGAGATCAGGTTTATGTGGCGGACACAGACCCGTGGCGAGGCCGTCGTCGCGGCCTGAAGTGCCTGTCAGGTGCGGATGTCGTACTGGGGGGTGTCGTGGCGAGGCGTGCGGTCATCCTTGAGCTTGCGTGCGGTTGCCCTCCAATCGCTGGGCCACTGCTGAGGCAACGGTTCGATCACCGGCTGATCCTGCGGGTGCTCGACCAAACGAAGGGCCGCTTCGACGACTTCGCGTTGCACGGCCGGATTGTGCGGTGGGCCCGCTGTGTGTCCGAGCGGATAGTTGAGGAACGCTGCTCGCGGTGGATTGACTGATGCAGTGATCGACCAGGCCGATGCAAGGCTGGTAGTGACGAATCCCTCGGCTTCGAGATGGCGAGCGATCAGACCAACTGTCTGATGGCAAACCGGTCAAACGGGGACGAGGAGAACGATGTCGGGAGCCATCTCTCTCAGCTCGTCAGTGAGCGCAGGGATCAGGTCTTCTCTGACCTTGCGCTGGGAGTAGATTCCGCCCATGAACGTGAGGCCGGTGGGCACAAGCGACCCGATGGTGCCGTCGGCTTCGAGCGCTCGGAGTGCTTCGAGCGGCAAGACCACATTGGGGTCGGCCTTTGCGTCGGTTGTGTCGTAGGCGAAATGGCTGATCCGTAGATCATCGACATTGACGTCCATGGGGATTCGCCGGTAGCTGGCGTCGTCCTTGTAGTGGAAGGCGACCTGACCCTCGACATAAATGCCACCGGATGCCACAACGGCGACCCGGCTGTCGGCGAGCTGGACCGGCGGATTGATGGTCGGGGCTTCAGGGTTGTGTGCCCAGTCGTAGTCGGGGTAGCCAAGCGCTGCGTAGGAGTCGCGGGTCTTTTGGATGTAGTCGACGACGTCAAGCGAGATAGGCGGTTCAATCATTAATCTGAGACTATCCGTCCGTTCGGCTCGCACCCGTGGAGCCCCGGCGTCTGCCGTATCGCAGCCCCCCTGTCGAGAGCCGTCATCGGGTCAGACCTTGATGACGAGAGCATCGCCTTGGCCGCCGCCGCCACAGAGTGCGGCTACGCCGATGCCGCCGCCTCGACGCTTGAGTTCGTAGGCGAGGGTGATTGCGAGACGAGCGCCGCTCATGCCGATCGGGTGGCCGAGGGCGATGGCCCCGCCGTTTACGTTGACAACGTCGTTGGGCAACGAAAGATCAGCCATCGACCCGAGGGCAACGGCTGCGAAGGCCTCGTTGAACTCGAAGAGGTCAACATCGGAGAGCGACAGGCCGGCCCGCTCGAGGGCGACCATGGTGGCGCGGCTGGGCTGGGTGAGGAGCGACGTGTCGGGGCCAGAGACCTCTCCGTAGCTGATGATCTCGCACAGCGGCTCGACGCCAAGCGCTTCAGCCTTGGCTCTGGTGGTGACGACGGTTGCTCCGCCGCCATCTGAGAGTTGGCTGGCGTTGCCGGCAGTGACATTGCCGCCTTGCTCGAACGCCCCCTTGAGCGCTCTGAGTGTTTCGGCGGTGGTGCCGATGCGGATGCCTTCGTCGTCGCTGACCGTGAGGTCGTCGCCGCGCCGCTGCGGCACAGTGACCGACACGATTTCTTCGGCGAACAGGCCGTCCTTCTGCGCGCGAGCAGCACGCTCGTGAGACATGGCCGAATACTCGTCCTGAGGCTCGCGGGCCATGCCTGCGGCTGCGGCATGGCGCTCGGTGCCGGCACCCATGAGCTCGTGCTCAAGGCTGCAGTAGAGACCGTCGAGAGTGAGCGAGTCGTGCATGGTGGCATCGCCGTAGCGATACCCGCCGCGACCCTGCTGGAGGATGTAGGGCGCCTGGGTCATGGACTCCATGCCGCCGGCGACGATCATCTCGCCCTCGCCTGCCATGATGTGGCGATGGGCGAGCTGGATGGCATTGAGCCCAGAGGGGCATGCCTTGTTGATGCCGGTTGAGGGCACGCTGAGGGGGATACCGCCCTTGACGGCGGCCTGGCGTGCGGGTACCTGGCCGGCGCCACCCATGACGACCTGGCCCATATAGACGTAGTCGATAGCTTCGCCGAGAACACCGGCACGAGCGAGGGCTTCTTTGATGGCCAAACCACCAAGATCGGTACCTGAAAAAGTGGAAAGCCCGCCCGACATCTTGGCGATGGGGGTGCGGGCTCCGGAGAGAATGACGGTCTCAGACATGCCTGAAACCGTATCGGCTTGAATGGCGTCAGGCTGCGGTGGGCGCAGGGAGCAGCAGACCCTGGATGTCGGCGGCGAACTCGGCGGCCTTGTGGTCTGAGGGGAGGTCGAAGTGCACGATGGAGCGATCGTGGAAGGTGAAGCGGAGTTTTGCGAGAGCGATGCGAGCGGGGACGATGCTCACCATGTGGAGTGAACCGAGAGAGTCACTGCCGCTGGCGGTCACCTCGCCGTTGAGGCGGCTCTTGTTGCACCACAGGACACGGCGATCAGTGACGACCACGAGGTTGGTGCGGCCGGGGACTTCACCGCTGCTGGCGATGGCGCCCTGGGCATGGCGGTTGAAGACTGAAGGCCCGAGGAGAGCGAGCGTGGTCTGGTAAGCCGGGTCTTCGACACTGCCGTTGGCCACGACGGAGCGCCATGCCTCGATGAGTTCGCCGGCTTCAAGGATGAGGTCGAGGGCTTCTTCGAGGTTTTCTTTGGTGCCCATCAGATTCTCCCTGTTCCCCTGGTGCTAGCTGGCGGCGTTGCTGCCACTTGCCACAACGGATCTCAGGATACGGGTCTTCACGTCTTCGGTCCATACGAGTAAGCAGTGGCACCCCGGCAGGGTGATCGGTGGTTATCAGGTCGAAGAGGGAGGGAGCAGATGGCTGAGCAGGCCAGCCCATTCGGCGATACCGCAGCCGTTGGTTCGGTCGACGGTCGTGTCGACGGCGTGACCGTCGAGTGTGCCGGTGATGACGGCCAGTTCGGGGCCCCCGTACTGCATCGTGCAGGCCATCCCATCGGGGAAGCCGTCGATCAGCCGTGTCCGGGCGCTGTCGTCGTTGAGGGTGAGGCACATTCTGTCGGCCGAGAGCATGACCCGGTCACCGGTCAGTGTGGCGGTGTCGCCCAAGCAGGCGAGGCGGTAGACGGTTCTTGTGGCGGCATCGCTGCCATCGGTAAAGGCAGTAACCGTCAGATCCGCGATCGGGTAGGGGCCGGCACCGAGCGATTCTTGGTCACCGTCGGGGACAGTGTCTTCGGGGACAGTGTCTTCGGGGACGGTGTCTTCGGGGACAGTGTCTTCTGGGTCGTCGCCGCACGCGGTGGCGGCAGTGGCGATCGCGAGAAGTGTCGTGAAGGTGATCAAGAAATGGCGCATGAGGGCGTTCTCTTTTCGTCGGGATGCCTATCGAGCACGTCAGGTACATCTTTGACGATGAACCGCCGGTCTTGGTTCCCGGCTGGCAGGCTTGCATTGTGCAGATCAACTGCTGGAAAAGCCAGGACAGCAAAGACGTTGTCAAAGCGCCGAACCGTCCCGCCGAGGATGTCGCCTCCCTCCGAGCCGCGATCAAGGCCGCCCGTTCGGGTGACGCTGACTCGACTGCCGTTCTCTGGTCGTTGAAGCGCGGGTACTCGTCCGGTGCTCGTGCAGTGAGCCGGCTTGTGATCGGCATCGGATTGGCTTCGGCGGTATTCCTGGCCATGTTCGCGGTTGTCGCCACTGGTCATGTCCGCGACTACATCCTCCTCTCGCTCATCGGCCTCCTTTTTGTCAGCGGGGCCACCGCCGGGTTCGCGTATCGAGTCGACGTTGGGCTGGTTGTTCGCGGCGACGGCTCCATGCGACGAGAAGGCTGGAGTGGTGTCTCCACCACCGATCTGCGGGCCTATCAGCGGGTGACGGTCAACCTCGAACAAGGCTCGGACGACGCGGCCTGATCCGCTGGCTTACCAGCCTCGGGCGGCCCATTCATCGAGGTGAGGCGACTCGTTGCCGATCGTTGTGTCGAGGCCATGTCCGGGCAGGACGACGGTGTCAGCATCGAAGACGCGGAAGAACCGGTTTTCGAGGCTCTCCAGGATGGCGGCAAAGTCGCCTTCCTTGAACTCTGTTGCCCCGGGACCGCCGGGGAACAACGTGTCGCCGCTGAACACCAGGGGCGCCCCTTCGATGCTGCATGCCATCGAACCGGGTGTGTGGCCGGGGGTGAGGTGGGTGTGAATGCGGAGCTGGCCGATCTCGATGACTGACTCATCGTCGATCACGAAGTCGTAGCTCGGCAGCATCTTGGCATCGGCCGCAGTGATGCCGACCTCGTAGCCCGCGTCGCGGATCGCGGGGACGGCCTGGATGTGATCCCAGTGGCCGTGTGTCTCGAGCACCTTGCGCACCCCAAGGGTCTGGCAGACCTCGAGCAGCATTTCGTGCTCGTTGGCAGCATCGATCAAAACTGCGTCGCCCGTTTGGGTGCAGCGGATCACGAAGACGTTGTTGTCCATCGGGCCCACGACGTAGCGGTGAACCTCGAGGCGGCTGTCGGCCCAGTGAAGCGTCATAGGGCGAGGTTATCGGTCAGCCGCTGGCTAGGCCGAAGTTAGGCCGCGGGCTCGTCTTCGACGATCCGTGTCGCCGCAGCAATAATTCCCTCAGAACCGCACACCCAGCAGCCTGTGGCCGCCGTGCCGCGCCAGGTGACCTCGCACCGCCCGCAGCGCCGCAGCCGCTCGTTT
>JAACCU010000380.1 GCA_009937405.1 Actinomycetota bacterium | reverse complement strand
GGGTCACACCCGTTCCCATTCCGAACACGGAAGTTAAGCCATTCAGCGCCGATGGTACTTGGGCCGTCAGGCCCTGGGAGAGTAGGACGCCGCCGGATTTCTCACACTCAAGCCCCGCTTCGGCGGGGCTTGAGTACGTTTTGGGCCCATTTGGGCCGCAGATGACTCCCTTGAAGGAGTCCGACCCGGCTCAGTGACTGCCGGCGATAGGATCGACACCCATGTCCAGCGGCTCTCGTCCCCCACGCGCCCGTCCCGGCGGCCCTTCGAATGGCCGACCCGCGGATAAGCGCGGCGGTAAGAGCGGTCCGCCTCGCGGCGGATCTGCGAAAAGCGGCCCCCGCCGCAGTGATAGCGACCGCGATAGCCGGGGTCGAGATGAACGGGGCGCCAAGAAGCCAGGTGAACGCCTTCCCGATCGCGACCTCGCGGGGCCTGCGAAGTGGGGGCGTATCGCTCGCCGCGGTGCCGGCAACATGAACTACGAACCCCCGACAAACGACAATCGGCCCAACAAGCGCCCTCCGGAACGCCGTGCGGACAACGAACAAGAACAACGGGCCATGCCGCCTCGCCCCGGCCGCAAACTTCCAACTGCCGCTGACCTCGAACGAACCGCTGCATCTGCGGTAAAGCGAAGCCGGGTGTCCGGGAGCTTCGAGCGCAGACCTCTGGCGGCGCGTGCGTCCCAGGTCGTTGACCCGGCCGTAGCTCTTCGTCGTATGGTTGGCGAGCCACGGTGTACCTCGTTGAACCGTCGGCTGCGCGATGCAAGCAAGGCATTCGAATCCGAGCGGTTCAAAGACACAATAATTGCCCTTCGCCCGGTAGTGCGAGAAGCCCCGGAGCTGGCGGAGGGGCGCGAACTTATGGGGTTGGCCCACTACCGGACCGGCAAGTGGAAGGAAGCCGTCGAGCATCTCGAGGCGTTCCGTGAGATCTCGGGGTCGACCGAGCAGCACCCGGTGCTCGCCGATTGCCATCGAGCGATGAAGCACTGGACCGACGTCGACGAGTTGTGGGCTGAGCTTGGCGAATCATCGCCGAGCGGCGAGCTCGTTGTCGAAGGGCGGATCGTGGCGGCGGGAGCACGCGCCGACAGAGGCGATCTTGAGGCCGCTATAAGGCTGCTTGCTCAGGGTTGGAAGGTCCCGAAGCGTCCTCAGCCGCACCATTTGCGCCGCGCCTACGCCCTAGCCGACCTCTATGATCGCGCTGGGCGCGCCCCCCGAGCCCGTGAACTCTTCACGTGGGTGGCATCGCACGACAGGGATCTGGCCGACGTGCAGGCCCGCGTTCGCGGCTTGGGCTGAGCGTCCAGCCCTTCACGTTGGGTTGGATTTCGGCGGGCGGCTCGTCGTCACGTTTCTACGACACTGCCCGTCTCTCGTGCTCGCCATCGGGCGTGGTTCTCTGTGGATGAAAAAGCTCAGGAACAGCAAAATTGGTCAGGGACAAGCCCATTCTCCCTGGTTCGAAACGCGTGGAACATGAGATGCCTCAAGTCGCGGGGCCAGGCTTGAGCGGCCGCTGAACATCGTCGTCGATTGTCCGGGTGCCCGTGTACATCGCTGTGACTGACTGGCGTTATGATAAATGAGCCGTTCGGGTTTGGCCCGACGCTGTAGGGAGACAAGGCACGTGACCAACACCGCAGATCGCTCCGACATTAGAGAGGTCGAGCGAATCGTCATCCGATTCGCTGGAGACTCTGGCGACGGCATGCAGTTAACGGGCGACCGGTTCACCTCGGCGAGCGCCCTTTTCGGAAATGACCTGGCGACCTTGCCAGAATTCCCTGCCGAGATTCGGGCTCCAGCGGGAACACTCGCCGGCGTTTCAGCCTTCCAAGTCCACATTTCCGATCACGACATCACCACGCCAGGTGATGCACCGAACGTCCTCGTGGCGATGAACCCGGCGGCCCTCAAGGCTGACCTTTCAACGGTTGAGCCTGGGGGCACGGTTATTGTCAACAGTGACGCCTTCGATGAACGCAACCTGGCAAAGGCCGGCTACGAGTCGAACCCAATTGAAGATGGCTCCCTCGACGGCTATGCGATGCTCTCGTCGCCGATGACCTCGCTCACCAAGGAAGTCTGTAAAGACATCGGGGTGAAGCCCCGCGATGCTGAGCGGTCAAAGAACTTCTTCGCTCTCGGCTTGGTGTCTTGGCTCTACAGCCGCCCTGAAGAGCCGACGATGCTTTGGATCGAGGAGAAGTTCGGCGCCAAGGAACTTGTCGTCGCTGCGAACAAGGCGGCCTACAAGGCGGGCCACGCATTCGGTGAGACCGCGGAACTGTCGGCGAGTCGTCTCACGGTTCGACCCGCACAGCTCAAGCCCGGCACGTACACCAACATCAACGGCAACACGGCGTTGTCGTGGGGCTTGGTGGCCGGATCGCAGCTGGCCGGATTGCCCATCTTTCTCGGCTCGTACCCGATCACGCCTGCGTCCGACATCCTCCACGAGCTTGCCAAGCACAAGAACTTTGGTGTGCGCACGTTCCAAGCAGAGGATGAGATTGCGGCCATCGGCTCCGCCCTCGGTGCCGCCTACGGCGGCCATATCGGAATTACGACCACCAGCGGCCCAGGAATTGCGCTGAAGGGCGAAACTCTGGGCCTAGCGGTAAGCCTCGAGTTGCCGCTCATTGTGATTGACATTCAGCGCGGTGGCCCGTCCACCGGCCTGCCAACCAGGACCGAAGCCGCTGACCTCATGATGGCGATGTATGGCCGTCATGGTGAAGCACCGATGCCGATCGTGGCTCCGAGCTCTCCATCAGATTGCTTCGACACCGCGATCGAGGCGGTACGACTGGCGATTCGCTATCGCACGCCCGTCATGGTGCTCAGCGACGGTTACTTGGCCAACGGCACCGAGCCCTGGCTCCTGCCCGACGTCGATGATCTCACTGAAATTCCGGTCGAGTTCGCCAGCGGCACCAATCACACCAACGAGGACGGCGAAGAAGTCTTCATGCCCTATATCCGCAATGATGACATGGCTAGGCCATGGGCGGTACCCGGCACCGAAGGGCTGATGCACCGAATCGGAGGCATCGAAAAGGAAGACGGTACGGGCAACATCAGCTACGACCCGGAAAACCATGGATTCATGGTTGACCTGCGCGACGAGCGGATCCGAAAGATCGCAGACTCGATCCCGCCGTTGGAGATATCGGGTGATCCCGATGCCGACATACTCGTCGTCGGATGGGGCTCCACATGGGGCGCGATTACAGCCGCTACCGGTCGTCTCAACCGAGCGGGTACCCCTGTTGCGCAGATCCATTTGCGCCACCTGCACCCGTTTGCGTCGAACCTTGGCGAAATCCTTGCTCGCTACCAGCATGTTCTTGTGCCCGAGATGAATCTTGGCCAGCTCTCTCGGCTCCTGCGGGCTGAGTTCCTGGTCGATGCCAAGTCGATCACCAAAGTGACCGGGCAGCCGTTTACGGCAGCCGAGATGGTCAACAACATCACGGAGGCAGTGCGATGACCACCGTCCCACTCACCACCAAGAAAGACTGGAGCAGCGACCAAGAGGTTCGCTG
>JAACCU010000379.1 GCA_009937405.1 Actinomycetota bacterium | reverse complement strand
CGACTCCTAACGGGCGCCGGGCGTTTCACTGCCACGGTCGACCTCCCAGGTCAGGCCCATGTTGCTTTCGTTCGATCAACAGAGGCGCATGCCAAGATTAGTTCGGTGGATGCGACCGCGGCTGTCGCCGCGGCGGAGGTTCTCTGTGTCCTCACGGGCGAAGACTACGAATCCGACGGGCTCACAACTCTGCTCCAACCCGCCAGCCTCCCCGACCATCTCGACCCAGCCCAGCCGAGCCTGTCAGCTGATGAATTGCGTCCGCCGCCAGCAGCGCTACCGATCGTGGTGGACCGAGTCCGGCATGTGGGCGAAATCATTGCCATTGTGGTCGCTGAGACTGCAGCAGCTGCGGTCGATGCCGCCGAAATGGTCGTTGTCGAGTACGAAACACTCCCTGCCGTGACCGATGCCCAATCGGCGTTGGGCGAAGGGGCACCGCATGTGTGGGAGTCCGGTAATCAGTGTGTCGAAGCTGAGCGTGGTGATCTGGCTCTCGTTGCGGCTGCGATCGACGAGGCCGAGCACGTAGTCCGCCTGTCGACTCGCAATCACCGTGTGCACGGCTCGCCGATCGAACCGCCCAGCGCAGTGGCCAGCTTTGATCCCGCTTCCGGTCGCTACGAGCTGTATGCGCCGAGCCAAGGGGTGCATCGATTCCGTAGCGTGTTGGCGAGCGCGCTTGGTGTCGACAGCGCTGCAGTTCGGGTGGTGACGCTTGATGTAGGTGGAGGCTTCGGATTACGTATCCCGTGCTCGAACGAATATCCGTTACTGCTCTGGGCCGGTCGTAAATGTGAGCGGCCCGTCAAATGGGAGGGCACGCGCAGCGAGGCGTTCGTAAGCGACGTGCACAGCCGTGACACGTGCTGTGATGGCGCGTTGGCGCTCACCGGTGAGGGAAAAATCCTAGCCCTGCAACTCGACTACATCGGCAACGTCGGAGCCCATCCGGTGTCGTCTGCCGTGTTGTCGAACCTACTGCGTATGGCGGGTCCCCCTTACGATGTCCCAGCGATGCACGTGAAAGTACGCGGCGCTCTCACCAACACCACTCCGACGTCGGTTTATCGGGGAGCAGGACGCCCACAGGTCACTTACATCGTCGAGCGTTTGATGGATCTTGCAGCCGCTGCCATCGGACTTGACCGAGCAGAGATACGACGACGTAACCTCATTGCCACCGCCGACCTGCCGTACCGAACGAGGCTCGGACTTACCTACGACACCGGTGAGTTCAGCGACAACTTCGAAACGGCGCTGCGTCTTATTGACTGGGATGGCTTCGCTGCCCGTAGACGTGACGCCGAGCGCCGTGGCAAGCTAGCGGGGATCGGGGTAGCCAACTACCTGGAGTCGCCCGGCGCCGCTCCCTACGAACGCACCGACGTGACAATCAACGCCAACGGCAAGGTCCGCGCAGTTATCGGCACTCAGGCGTCGGGACAGGGTCACCAGACCAGCTTTGCTCAGGTGGTGGCTGGAGTACTGGACGTACCGATGGAATCAGTGGCAATCGAGTTCGGTGATTCCGATCGCATAGCCGGTGGCTCGGGTTCACATGCCGACCGGTCGATGCGATTGGGTGGAACGATCTTGATGCAGGCGTGCGAGGATATTCTGAGGCAATTCCGTCTCCGAGCGGCAGAGCGACTCGGCGTGGATGCGCTTGACATTAGTCTGGCGAAGGATCGGTATGTCACCGCCGATGGGCGTTCGGTCGGCTTGTTCGAAGTCGCGTCCGAAGCGCCTCTCACCGCTACCGCCGAGATCTCGACACGGCTGCATGCCCACCCTAATGGCGTCGCCGCCTGCGAGGTGGAGATCGACTCTGAGACGGGCGCCTTAGAGGTAACGCGCTACCTCAGCGTCGATGATGTAGGACGGGTTGTCAACCCGATGATTGTTGAGGGTCAGCTGCACGGCGGGGCCGCTCAGGGCATCGGGGAAGCACTTTTTGAGGAGATCGTGTATGACCGTGATACCGGTCAACTCCTAACGGGATCGTTTCTTGACTACCGAATCCCCAGTACGATGGAAACGCCAAGGCTCGAGACCCGTATTGAGGAGTACGCGGCCGCTAGTAATCCTTTGGGTATTAAAGGAGCGGGCGAAGCCGGTATTACTCCAGCGGGGGCGGTAATCGTCAGCGCTGCGGTTGATGCTTTGCAGGCCTTCGGCGTCGAACACTTGGATACCCCGTTGTCGCCGGAGCGCATCTGGATTGCTATGAACCGAGGTGAGCCCAATACTTCAGCAAGGGCATAGCAAGATTCGGTGACTATTTATGGCGTGGTGGATTTCATAGTGCTGATTCGTACAGGCCTTGAACATCATCGCGAGGCGGATATCGGGGCGTGTTGAGGATTGTGAAATCGCGAAGAGCGTCGGTGATCAGATGCTTAAGGTCCTTCTTGGTTACCTCGAGATCAGATGGGCAGCTGATCTGCCATTGTTAAGCGAAATCAAGGAGAATGCTCTTAATGCGTTCGGCGCTTGTTAGTAGGTGCGTGATAGT
>JAACCU010000378.1 GCA_009937405.1 Actinomycetota bacterium | reverse complement strand
ATGAGACTGCTTTGGGAGAGCTCAGCGGCTCATGGGGATGCCACCTATCTCGTCTACGAAGATGAGACCTACACGTTCACCGAGGCGCACGCCATCGTCCGCTCGCTGGCCGACGTGCTCTGCAACCAGCACGGTGTGCGAGCCGGTGATCGGGTTGCTATCGCCATGCGAAACTTCCCCGAGTGGGTCTTCTCCTACTGGGCGATCAGTTCACTCGGCGCTGCCGCAGTGGGAATGAACGCATGGTGGACGGGTCAGGAGATGAGTTTCGGCCTCACCGATTCCGAACCCAAGGTCCTCATCTGTGACGAGGAGCGCCTCGAGCGGGTCACTCCCCTCCTCGCAGAGTTGCGGGCCACGCGGCCGCTACACGTCATGTCTGTGCGGACCCAACTCGACCTGCCCGACGATGCCAGCCGCTGGGAAGACGTCGTCGACCCTGCCAATGCCCCCGACTCGCTGCCCGAGGCTGACATTCAGCCTGACGACGACATGTGCATCTTTTACACGTCGGGCACGACCGGCTTCCCCAAGGGTGCCCAACTCCCCCATCGTGGCTGCATCCACAATTTGTTGCACATGGCCTTCGCCAACACCGCATCGGCCATGGCGAGCGCGAAGCTCGCACCGGCCGACTCGCCCCCCGCCCCGGAGCCCGGTGCTCCGGCAATCATGGTTCCCACACCGCTCTTTCACGTCACCGCCAACAACTGTGTGCTGCATCCCGGCACCGCCCTCGGCGCCAAGATCGTGTTGATGCGAAAGTGGGATCCTGCCCGTGCGCTTGAGTTGATCGAGCGCGAGAAGGTCACCATCTTCACCGGCGTTCCCACCATGAGCCGAGAGATGCTGCTCCACGCCGATTGGGAGACCCGCGACACGTCGACCCTCGAATCGATGGGCGGCGGTGGCGCCGCGTTACAGCCCGACCTGGTCGACAAGATCGACAAGGCCGACGGATCTGTCAAGCCCCAAACCGGCTACGGACTCACCGAGACCCACGGCATCATCACTGCGCTATCTGCCGCGTTCTTCACCGCCGAGCCAGCCTCTGCCGGGCCAATCATGCCCACGTTCGAATACAAGGTCATCGACGAAGACGGCAACGAGGTCAAGGCCGGCGGGTTCGGCGAGCTCGTTGTGAAGGGCCCAGCGGTTGTGAAGGGATATCTCAACCGTCCCGAGGCCACGGCCGAATCGATGCCTGAAGGCTGGTTCCGCACGGGCGACATCGTCACCGTCGACGCCAGCAGCTTTGTCTTCATCGTCGACCGCGCCAAAGACATGGTGATACGCGGCGGCGAGAACATCTATTGCAATGAGGTGGAAACCGCGATCTACGAACACCCTGAGGTGGCTGAGGCTGCCGCATTCGGCGTGGAGGACGAGCGTCTCGGCGAGAAGGTGGCCATCGCCATCTTCCGCACCCCGGGAGCCACCCTCGACGAGGCCGGCCTATCCGCGCATCTCACCGACCGCATCGCCAAGTTCAAGCACCCCGAGGTCGTCTTCTTCGTGGATGAACCCCTTCCGCAGAACGCCAGCGGCAAATTCCTCAAGCGCCAGCTCCGCGAAACCCTGGCCGGATAGCTCAGCGATCGAGCATGAACGGGAATCGAGCCCGAGTGTCGGCGACGACGTAGGGGTCGATATCGGCCGTGATCGTCATCTCGACGCCAGGCGCGGCCTCAGTAATCTCACCCATCGGATCGACGATTCGCGTGTCGCCGCAGTAGTCGAGACCGTTGCCGGAACCGACCCTGTTCACGCCGACAACGTAGGCCTGATTCTCGATGGCGCGCGCCCGCAAAGTGAGGTCCAGTGGGCGCTGCGGGTGGCTGGCCAATTGGCGGGGACAAGGTAGCAGTCGGTCTCGGCCGCCGCATTCCAGTACTGGTCGGCGAAGCGCAGGTCGAAACAGATCGTTGGCGTAATGCGGACGCCCTCAATCTCTATGGTGATGTGATCACGCCCCGCCGAGTAGTGCTGGTCCTCGCCTGAATACGAGAACGGGTGGACCTTTGAATACCGATGATCCTCGCCGCCAGGGCCAGCGATCAGGAGTCGATTGGTCGGGCGCTCGTAGCCGTCTGTGCGCTCAGGAAAAGAGCCCGCAATCCACGCGCCCGTCGACTCAGCCATCTCGCGCATGAACGTCGGCGTTGGACCGGCGGAAGCCTCCGCCATCTCGACGGCGTTCATGGTGAAGCCGGTCGACCACATCTCGGAGATGACAATGAGACGAGCACCGTCTGTAGCGGCCTGTTCGATCATGGGACGAAGACGCGCCATGTTGGCGGTGGGATCCTCCCAGATGATGTCGTGCTGAATAGCGGCGGTACGCAGAGTCATCGGTTGGCCTTGAGGACGGAGAGCCGCTCGATGGCTTCATCGAGCACACTGTCCTTTTTGCAAAAGGCAAACCGCACGAGGCGTCGGCCCGCATCGGTGTTGTCGTAGAACACTTGACTGGGCACTGCCACGACCCCGACTCGCTGGGGAAGGGCAAGGCAAAAGTCGACGCCGTCGGTGTCGCCAAGTGGCGTGATGTCGCAGGTGGCAAAATACGTTCCCTGGGGACGCAACACATCGAAACCGGCGGCTTCGAGCCCGTCGCACAGCCGGGTTCGCTTCGCCGCCATCTCCGCGGTGTAACCGTCGAAGAAGTCATCGCCCAGCCGAAGCCCGACCGCGATCGCATGCTGGAACGGACCGCCGTTGACAAAGGTGAGGAACTGCTTCGCCGTCCGCACTGCGGTGACAAGGGGCTCTGGTCCGCACGCCCATCCGATCTTCCAACCGGTGAACGAAAAGATCTTGCCGGCGGACGAGATCGTCAGGGTGCGCTCGGCCATGCCGGGCAACGTGGCGAGCGGGATGTGTTCGCCATCAAAGACGAGATGCTCGTAGACCTCATCGACTACAGCCACGACATCGTGCTTGATACAGAGGCCGGCAATGAGGGTGAGTTCGTCACGAGTAAAGACCTTGCCGGTCGGGTTGTGCGGCGTATTGAGGAGCAGAACTTTGGTCTTTGCAGTGAACGCGGCTGCGAGTTCATCAGGATCAAAGCTGAAGTCGGGGGCTCGCAGGGTGACTACTCGACGCTGCGCGCCGCTCATGGCGATACCTGCCGCATAGGAGTCGTAGTAGGGCTCAAAGGTCACGTCCTCGTCGCCGGGCCCAGTCAGCGAGAGCATGGCGGCGGCGAGCGCCTCGGTGGCACCTGCGGTGATGAGCACCTCGCTGTCGGGATCGAACCGCTGACCGCGGAATCGGGCTCGGTGCTCGCTGACAGCGAGCCTGAGGGATGGGATGCCCGGCACCGGCGGGTACTGGTTGTGGCCGTCTCGGATCGCTTGGATCGCGGCCTCGCTGACCTCGATCGGGCCATCGGTGTCGGGAAACCCTTGGCCGAGGTTCACGGCGCCGGGCTTCACTGCAAGCGCCGACATCTGAGCGAAAATCGTGGTGCCGAATCCCTGAAGGCGGTCGGCGAGGAATGGCTGCTGCGTCACAGGGCGAGAGCTTAGAGCTCACACTTCCCTCACATGTTCTTTACTAAATTCATGAGGTCAGCTTCCGATGCTCTTACTTGGGGTTGCGAGAGTGCATTTCCAGAGAGGCAAACACCCCCAACCCTCCCAAGGAGATACGTACATGAAGACCACCAAACTCACCGCCAGCCTGATCGCAGCTTCCACCCTTGGTGGCGCCGCGGCAGGCGCAACCCTGCTCGCCCCCGGCATCGCCGGTGCCGAGGACGACACCACCCCGGTCGAGGAGACCGAGATGGTTCGTCCGGAGTTCGGTGAGCGCATCACCGAAGCGCTGCAGCCACTGGTCGATGACGGCACTCTCACCGACTCGCAAGTCGACGCCGTCGTCGGGGCCCTCGGAGAAGCCCGCACCGAGAAAGGCACGCGT
>JAACCU010000062.1 GCA_009937405.1 Actinomycetota bacterium | reverse complement strand
TGGGTTCATTCGCGACCTCACTATGGCCGAGCTCCTGAGAATGGGGGAGAAGACGGGCGGCGCATCGCCGACCCACCATGAGGCAACCGCCGACGACCTCGCTGAGGTCGTCGAAGCCTTTGCCGCCGCGGCGGCACGGCTGCAACATGCCGGCTGCGACGGGATCGAAGTCCACGCCGCCCACGGCTACCTCATCTCAACGTTTCTCTCACCGCACTGGAACCGACGCACCGACGACTACGGCACCACTGTTGAAGGCCGGACCCGCCTTCTGCGACAGGTTGTTTCCGCTATCCGCGTCCGCTGTGGAACGGATTTCGTCATCATCGTCAGGCTCGACGGGCAGGAGTTTGGGGTCGATGGTGGCATCACGCTCGACTTGGCGGTCCAGCACGCCGTCTCCGCCGAGAGGGCTGGCGCTGATGCGATCCATGTGAGCGCGATCGGAGCCCCCGATGCCGGAGTCTCGTTCACCGACGGACCCATTCCGTATCGTCCGGTGCAATACCGGGAACTCTTCGGGGCCGTGCGTTCTGCTGTTGATGTTCCCGTCATCGCCGTGGGTCGTATTTCGCCGGCCGCCGCCGAAGAGGTACTCGCCGCGGGTGATGCCGACTTCATTGCCATGGGCCGCCAGCTTCTCGCCGACCCGCAACTTGCCAAGCGTTTGATGGACGGTCGACCTGATCTTGTTCGGCCCTGCATCAACTGCTTTGTTTGTGTGGCCGAGAATTTCTGGGACGAGAGCCCTGTCTGTGCGGTTAATGCGCGTCTGGGTCGTCCCGACGCTCCCAAAGTTCGTGCTGCTGACGTGCCGCGGCGAATCGCTGTTGTTGGTGGGGGGCCAGCGGGTCTCGAAGCGGCGCGGGTTGCGGCGAGCCGAGGTCATGACGTCACTATCTTCGAACGAGCGGATCACCTTGGTGGCACCGCCCGATTCTCGGCTGTCACCACGCCGATCAATGCCACGCTGATCGACTATCTGGCGGCCGCCGTCGGCGAATTGGGCGTCAACGTAGGGCTCGGATCTGAGGCATCAGCTGACGAGATTGAGGCCGCGTCCTTCGATGCGGTTGTCGTTGCCACCGGGGCGCATCGCGGGCGCCCCCCCATTCCGGGGGCCGAACTCGATCATGTGCTGACCGGAGATGATCTTCGAATGATGCTTACCGGCGGAAACGGGGCGGCGCTTCGTGGTCTGTCGACCGGGCAACGGTTCGCAGTGAAGGCTGCTCAGAGGCTCCATCTCACAACCCCGGAGCGGGTCAGAGGTCTGTCGAAGCGTTGGATGCCGCTCGGCGACAACATTGTGATCGTCGGAGGTGGTCTCGTGGGCGTGGAGATTGCTGAGTTTCTTGCCCAGCGGGGCCGGCACGTGACTGTGCTCGAGCAAGGACCCGATCTCGGAGTCGAGATGGCCCACCCGCGTCGATGGCGCACGCTCCATCAAGCTCGTGAGGACAACGTCACGTTCGTCACCGGCGCCAGTGTCGATGTCATCGACGAGAAAGCGGTTCGCTACACGGTGGACGACGCGGCCGCGGTTGTTGCCGCCGATCATGTGGTCATCGCCAACGAGGTGCACCCGGGAGCCGCGCTCGCCGACGAGCTCGCCAAACGGGGACTCGAGGTTCATGTCATCGGTGATGCTGCCGCGGTCACCTACATCCAAGGTGCTATCCGAACCGGCTTCGATGTCGGTGCATCGTTGTGAGTTGCCACAGGATTTTGTCAGGGGAATTGTTTTGATCTATGTCATCACTGGAGCGGCGTCAGGGATCGGAGCTGCCACGGCAGCTCGGTTGCGCGGGAGCGGCCACGACGTGATCGGCGTCGACCTCGCTGGCGCCGAGATCGATGCAGATCTGAGCACGTCTGTCGGTCGCGCCCAGGCGCTCGAACAGATCACTGCTCGCACCGAGGTCGTCGATGGGGTCGTGCCCTGCGCCGGCTTGGCGGGCGTGCCGGGACGGAGCGGCGGACTACTCACCGCGTTGAACTATTTTGGGGCCATCGAGTTGATCACTGGACTCCGCGGTCACCTCCGACGGTCGACCCAGGGTGCGGTGGTGGCAAGCGCCTCGAATTCGGTGTCAACCAGTCCGGGAGTATCTGATTCGCTGGTCGAAGCCTGCCTTGCTGGCGATGAGTCGGCGGCGATTGAGATTGGTGATGAGGTGGGTGGCCTGGGCGCCTATCCATCGACCAAGACGGCAATCTGTCGTTGGGTGAGACGTAATGCCGTTTTGCCAGAGTGGACGGGGGCTGGCATCACCGTGAACGCAGTTGCCCCCGGAGCCACCGAAACTGCGATGGTGGCTGAGATTCGTGAGGACCCGGTGATCGGTCAATTCTTTGATCAGTTCCCGATTCCCGTCGGTCGGCCCGGGGACCCAGATGAGATCGCAGCCGTGATCGCGTTCCTGCTGGGGCCTGATGCGCGCTTCTTCTGCGGCTCAATTATTTATGTCGACGGCGGAACGGATGCGCTCCTTCGGGCCGACGATTGGCCAACGCCGCTCTAAGACTGTTGGGGCTCGGGTAGTCGGATCAGCGGGATTCGACGTGTCGTCTTGGCCTGGTAGTCGTTGTAGAAGGGCCGGTCGGCGGTGAGAGCCGCCCATGTCGCGCCATAGTCGTCGCCTTCGAGTATCTCAACATTGCTTTGGTATCCAAAGTCGCGTTCGCGCACGGCGATCGTGGGGTTTGCGACCTTGTCAGCAAGATTGTGAAACCACGAGGGGTTCTTGTCTGCCCCGGCGAATGACGCCACCACGATCCGATGACCGTTGGCATCGCGCCAGTAGGGAATGGGGGTCTTTCGTTCGATTCCCGACTTGCGCCCGATGATGGTGAGCAGCACATGGGACATGCCTGCAGCGACCCAAACAAGGTCGTCGTGGGATGACTCAAGCGCGCTGATGTGCATCTTCGACAGTTCGACTATTTCGTCTTCCGTGGGGGTTTCGAACGCTGTGTACTTTTGACTGTCGGGCACTGCTTAAGCGTAAGAGGTGAATCTGACGATGCGTCAGATTCTTTGCTACCGTCGCGCCAACACGAAGCACCAAAGAGGCTCGGAGGGGAAAGCGAATGGAGTTCCAGCTGGCCAGCTTGTGGGAGGCTCTGGTGGACGGTGGGCCCGACCACTGTTGTCTTGTGGTTGGTGATGAGCGTCGGACTCGACGGTCCCTTGATGACCGCGCCAATCAACTGGCCCATCATCTCCTGGCCGCCGGAATCGGCCGGGGTGATCGAATTGGACTGTGTACGTACAACCGAATAGAGCATGTCGAAGCGATGCTTGCGTGCTGGAAGATTTCTGCGGTTCCGATCAATCTCAACTATCGGTACGTGGCTGATGAGTTGGCCTATGTGTGGGCCGATGCTGATCTGTCCGGCACAATCGCGGAGGCAACGTTTGCCCCGGTGATCACCGAAGTGCTCGGCCGACTCGGGCACGAGGCCGATATGGCGCGTCATCTGGTGATCAATGACGGCAGCAACATCGGGGCCGGCCATTCGATGACCAAATACGAAGACGCGTTGGCGGGCCAACTCAGCGATCGCGGGTTCGGACAGGTCCGTTCCGCCGACGATCTCTACGTGATCTACACCGGTGGCACCACCGGCAAGCCAAAGGGGGTCATGTGGCGCCATGAAGACATCTTCTTCTCGGCGATGGGCGGCGGCCACTACTTCGAACCGATCACCTCTCCAGAACAAATCATCGACAACGCTGTCGATCCGGCGATGCCGATGAACATGACGGCTACCGCGCCGCTCATGCATGCGGCAGGTCAATGGGTCACGATGATCGCCATGTTCAGCGGTGGTACCGCCGTCGTCTACGGCGGTCGTAGTTTCGATGCCGCTGACGTTCTCGATCTGGTCGCTCGGGAAGGCTCGCAGACGGTTGCCTTGGTGGGCGATGCAATGGCCATCCCGGTCGCTGAAGAGATGGAGCGAAACCCCCGTGAGCTGCCTGCATTGTTCGCGATTTCCAATGGCGGCGCCATGCTGTCTCCGGCGACTCGTGAACGGCTCGCGGCCGCTTTCCCGGGCAAGATTCTGAGTGACGGCTTCGGCTCATCTGAAACTGGAGCGGTCGGCACCGGCGCCAACAATTCTCCCGACGAAGAGGGATCGCACTTCTCGGTAGGACCAAAGACGGCGGTTCTCGATGTCGAGACGCTCGAACCGGTGGTTGGAGGGGTCGCGGGCATGGTGGCTCGCTCTGGGCACATTCCCCTTGGCTACTTGAACGACGAGGCCAAGTCGGCCGAAGTGTTCCCCACTGATGCCGCCGGATGTCGGTGGGTGCTATCCGGTGATTGGGCCATCATCGAACCCGACGGCCGGCTGCGCTTGCTCGGCCGCGATAGCAACAGCATCAATAGTGGCGGCGACAAAATCCATCCTGAAGAGGTTGAAGCGGCCTGTCGTAATCACGAGGCGATCGATGATGTGATCGTGACGGGAGTGCCCGATGAGCGGTGGGGCAGTAGCGTCGCCGCAATCGTTCAACTCGCCGAGCACCGATCTATTTCCCTGGAAGAACTGCAGGACCACTGCCGAGGCCGAGTCGCCGGCTACAAGGTGCCTCGTCACCTTGTGCTGGGCGACGTGAAGCTCACCAATGTGGGGAAACCTGACACTGTGTGGGCGCGAGCATTTGCTTGCGCGGAACTCGGCCTCGAGAATCCGAGGGCATCATGAGCGCTATGGCCGGCCGATTCGAAGGTCGTGCGGCAATCGTCACCGGTTCGGCGCGAGGCATTGGTGAAGCGGTCGTATCCCGGTTGGCCGACGAGGGATGTGCGGTGGCATGCCTCGACGTTGACCGTGCCGGTGCAGAATCGACTGCGGCGGCGGCGGTTGCCATGGGCGTTGATGCCTTCGCCGTCGTATGCGATGTGGGCCAGGAGGCATCAGTTGAGACTGCGGTGGCGGCTGCCGTTGAACGCCTCGGAAGGCTCGACACGCTCATCAACATGGCGGGCATTCTTTCGACCTCTCACAGTGATCAGGAGACGCTTGAGAACTGGGATCGAATTCTTCGGGTCAACCTGACCGGCACATTTCTCATGTGTCGCGAGGCAATCCCTCACTTGCTCAAAACGAAGGGCAACATCGTCAATGCTGCGTCCACCTCGTCACTGTCAGGGCACCCGTGGTTCGCGGCCTACGGCGCATCGAAGGCCGGGGTCTTGATGCTGACAAATTCGTTGGCGATGGAATACGCAAAGCGAGGTCTTCGGGTCAACAGCGTTGCCCCTGGGGGGATCAAGACCGACATGGTCAACGTTGGTCTGCCCGACAACGTCGACTATGACATTCTTGCCCGGATGATGCCGATCGGCCCAATGGGTGAACCGGCGATGGTCGCGGACGTGGTCGCGTTCCTGGCATCTGATGATGCCCGTTTCATCAACGGAGAATACGTGCGTGTTGACGGCGCAACCCTGGCCTGAGGTCACAAGATGACCGACGATCATTCCCGACTGGACGCCACTGCCCTGGCCGAACTGGTTCGAAGGCGCGAAGTAACACCCCTGGAGTTGGTCGATGCAGCAATCGGGCGCATCGAGCGGCTTGACGGCAATATCAACGCTGTCATCCACC
>JAACCU010000005.1 GCA_009937405.1 Actinomycetota bacterium | reverse complement strand
GTGCGGACGGGGGGACTTGAACCCCCACACCCTTCCGGGCACCAGGACCTAAACCTGGCGTGTCTGCCAATTCCACCACGTCCGCGTGGTCTGATCCCCATGGTATCGGTCTCAAGATCCATGCTGAGTGGCCATTGCTTGAAGTGTGGGGCTCACGCTCGTGTTGAGCATCGCTTTCAGGGCAGCTGCTGGGGCCGATTGTGCGAGCGGCCGGTCCATTGTCCGGCTGAGCAAGAACGACAGTTCGAATAGTAAAGAATTTGTGCGTCGCCAGTGCGGGGTTCGAGGGCGGTGACCTCTCCATATATGACTCCGCAGCAGAACGTCTCTTCGCAGTTCAACTCTTCGGCCATGCTCGCCAACCCGCAGGCCGACGTCTATCACCGTCTGCTTCAGGACCGCATCGTGGTCCTTGGCACCGACGTCAATGACGACATTGCCAACTACATCACCGCTCAGCTCCTGTACCTCGAGGGCCAAGACAGCGAGAAGCCGATCTGGCTCTACATCAATTCGCCGGGAGGTTCGGTGAGCGCCGGTATGGCGATCTACGACACGATGCAGTTCGTGGCGCCTGATGTCGGCACTATCTGTATGGGCCTCGGCGCTTCGATGGGGCAATTCCTGCTCTGTGCGGGTGCCCCCGGCAAGCGTTACGCGCTGCCCCACGCTCGCATCATGATGCACCAGCCCTTGGGCGGCGTGCAGGGCCAGGCCACTGACATTGCCATCCAGGCTGAGCAGATGGCATACACCAAACGCCTGCTTCAGGAACGCATTGCCGAGCACACCGGCCAGACCTACGAACAGATCGAATCCGACTCTGATCGTGACCGCTGGTTCACCGCGGAAGAGGCGAAGGACTCCGGCATCATCGACCACGTCATTGTTCGGCATGGCGAAATGCTCTGATCGACGGCTACGAGATAGCTGATCTTCTGCTGCGAGCGAACGTTCAGGAACGGGCGGCTTCGGCGAGTGACTTGAGTTCAGCGACGCCCGCAGCGCGATCGTCATACTTGAACAGCGCTGAGCCGCTGACGAAGACATTGGCTCCGGCGGCTGCACATTCGGCGATGGTGGAGGCGCTGATGCCCCCATCTACCTCGATGTCGATCTCGTGGTTGCCGGCATCCACCATGGCCTTGAGTTCTGCGATCTTGCCGGTGAGCGGGATGTAGGCCTGACCTCCGAAGCCAGGGTTGACCGTCATTACAAGGATGTGGTCAGTGACTTCGAGTAAGTGGGTCACGACGTTGGCTGGGGTGTGTGGGTTGAGCACCACCCCTGAGCGGGCGCCGAGCTTCTGGATGTTGTCGAGCGACCGATGGAGGTGGGTACATGCCTCGGCATGGACCATGACCGTCTCACAACCGGCATCGATGTAAAGCGGCGCCATCTCATCGGGGCGAGCCACCATCAGATGGGCTTCGTAGTGGATGGACGAATGGGGTCGGCAACTCTTGATGATGTCGGGGCCGATCGAAATATTGGGCACGAACACGCCGTCCATCACATCCCAATGGATGCGGTCGACTCCTACCTTCTCGAGGTCAAGGAGTTCCTCGCCGAGACGGGAGAAATCGGCGGGCAGAACGGATGGGGCGATCTCAATGTTGCGGCTCACGTCGCCGACCCTAATCGCCGTGGGCGCCGATACCGTTCTGCCTTGTGGAGCTTCGAATAACCGCCACTGCGCGGGATGGGACAGGGGTCGCCCGAGCAGATGACGGACGTGTCGTTTTCGTCGAGGGTGCGCTACCTGGAGAGACAGTCACGGCCGAGATCACTCGCGTCGACAAGCGCTGGTCGCGTGGCCGCGTCGTTGTTGTCGTGGACCCATCGCCTGATCGGATCCCGGTCGGATGCTCTCATCAACTCGAGGGATGCGGCGGTTGTGACCTTCTGCATGTCGAGGCCCGCGCCGCCATTCGTATGAAGCAGTCGATGGTTGTCGACCAACTCGTGCGAGCGGGGGTCGATGCGCCTGCACCGGGCTTGCGAGATCTCGATGACGATCATGGTCGCACCACGGTGCGAGCTGCCGTGGTCGACGGCCGGGCCGGCTATCGCATTCGGGCCTCCAACGACATTGTCGTCCCCGACGGGTGCGATGCCGTCGACCCGTTGGTCGAGGAGCTCCTCGTTGACGGTCGATTCGGCGATGCCGAAGAGGTCCAAATTCGAGTTGGCAGCCGCACGGGCGAACGTCTTGTCGTGGTCAC
>JAACCU010000377.1 GCA_009937405.1 Actinomycetota bacterium | reverse complement strand
CGGAAGGCCGAGTAATCGCAGCATGGTGGCGCAGTAGTCGGCAATGTTGGAGTGGTGGAGCTCATCGAGCAGCGGTCCGTCATAGATTGCATCGCCTGAAAACAGCGTTCCAGTCGATGCCTCCCATAGACCAATCGATCCCGGCGAATGACCCGGGAGATGCAAGACCTCGAACTGGCGGTCACCCAGATCGATGATGTCGCCTTCATCGATGAGCCTTGTTACGCGAGCCGGCTTCTGGGCAAACGTCTCGAGCGTCACGCCGGTGGGCAATGCCCTGACGAATAGAGAGTCGGTGACCTCGTAGCCGGCTCGGGCCAAGGCCTCGACCTCCTCTTTACCCCAGGCTTCAACCATGTCGAGTGACCTGAGCGGCGGCTCCTCGAGTAGGCCAGCCTCGGCCGGGTGCACCAACACGGAGTCAAACTCGTGATGCGATCCGATGTGGTCGTCATGGCCGTGGGTCGCCACCGCAAGCACGGGTTTGTCAACAAGATCGGCCACCTCGGTCGACAGGCTGGCCACTCCCATACCTGTGTCGATGATCAGATCGCGGTTCAGGCCGCGTACATGCCAGATGTTGCACCGCATCAGTTCGATGACGTGTGGTTCCCACAGCAATGTTATGTCGTCGTCGATCTTGCGTCGCTCGAACCACGCATCTACGAGAGGAAACGTCATAGGCGATACTCAAGCACATGTGAGCGTCAGTAGAGGCGAATCGAGCCGTGCTCAACCTCAATGTCGGCTGTCTCGTACTCCGGAGCTCCAGGCATGTACACGAGATATTCACCGTCGGGATCGTCGACCCGTAGGTGTGCGGGCGCGGGTCGTAGTGCGGCGCGTGCCAGCACCTCCTCGGCCGTGTCGAAACGATCAAGACAGGCGAGCATTCGATGGGTGACCGCCATCAGTTCCAACTCCCCCGCCCTCCATGCGCTCATCGCATCAGCGGGCTTGATCCACTGGGTGGCAACGATCTCACTCGCATCGTGCTGGGGCACCTGCTTCACCGGTGCTCGGGCCACGAAGAAGCGGGTATCGAAGCGACGAGGTGGACCAACTGGGGTGACGAAGCGGGCGACCTCATGCAGGGCCGATAGATCTAGCGCAATTTGGTGCTGTTCGAGAAGCGAGCAGAACCCATCTCCGCCATGTTCGTCAAGCGTGGCTCGCAATTCGGCGACAAGGCTCACATCGACCGCAGGTGTGCCCAGGAGCATTCCAACCTCCTCCACGGTCTCTCGCACCGCGGCGAACCACCAGGCCAAGCCACCGGACTCGACGTCGAGCATCACGGATGCGTCTGCATCGCTGAGATTGATGCCGACCCGTGCAGCATTCACGGCATCGGCACGATCCACCCGCCCACCGGGATACACCCAGGCGTTGGCGCCGAAGGCGAGTCGCCCGGCGCGCTGCACCATCAAGACCTCAAGTTCAGGTCCATCCCTGATGACGAGCACGGTGGCCGCGTCTCGAACGGGTACTGCTTCAGGATCATCGATGTGTTGGTTGCGGTGAAAGGTCGACATCAGTTGGGGCGCAGGATTTGGTCAGCTTGCTCGAGGCGGCGACCGCCGGCACTGACCGCTGGCTCGCCATTTGCCAGAACGTTATCGATGCCGTTGTCATAGTCCATGGCATTCTCAAACGACGAGTTGTCCCGGACTTCTTCGACAATGTTAGAGGGGCCGAAGCGGGCCTGGCTCACCGGAATTCGCGCCCACTGTCAGAACCCGTCGAACGTGCCATCACATGCGTTGTTGAAGATCGCCGCGGCGATCATCTCTACCTTGCCGGCATCGACACCCGACTCAACCAACGTTTGGGGGACATCAAAGTCCGAGCGCATCGTAAGCACCCGATCAACAGGCCCATCGAACCCGCCGTCTATCGAGGTGTAGGACGCCAGCCGTTCGATGGTCGGCGGGATCGGCGACCACTCGCGGCAGGTGTTTGAAAACGAGCCGGCAGCCTTCTAGTCCAATTCCGTGTGCCATCGGGTGGTACGTGGGTGCACAGAGCGCTTCGATCGAGTGCGACAACGCATCCATGCCGGTACCCACGGTCAACGTACGCGGCAATCCGATTGTCAGTTCCGGATCGGCCAATACTGCAACCGGCATCGTCTTCGGATGAAAAATGATCACCTTTCGGGGCGCGGACTCGTCGATCACGACACCAGCGCGACCGACCTCGCTCCCGTCCCGGCAGTTGTTGGAACAGCGATTACCGGGGCAACAGCATCTGCATTAGCAAGGGTCCAGTTGCTTCGGGTGTCTTCGAAATCCCAGATCGGCCTGGTCTGACCGGCCTGGAAGGCGATCACCTTTCCGCAGTCAAGGGCTGAGCCGCCACCGACCGCTACCACACCATCGTGGTTGCCGGACCGAAATGCTTCCACGCCAGCCTCGATGTTGGCACCGACAGGATTGGACTGGATGGCACTGAAGACGGGCACCAGGCTCGTGAACGACGACTGCACTCGTTCGAAAGCGGGGAGGTTCTCCATGCCGGGGTCGGTGACGATCAGTGGACGCTCGAGGCCATGCTGCCGACAGGCCTCAGCCAATTCTCCGATGCAGCCTGCGCCAATCCGAAACGCAGTAGGAAACGACCATGTTGCTGATGGACTGCTCAACGCACTTATCCTCGTTCGGTCAGTCTTGGACCAGCACAGGCGGGATGTTTTCGCTGAAGCGGGCCGTAAAGACATCGTAGGGAATGGCAATTGTCTTT
>JAACCU010000061.1 GCA_009937405.1 Actinomycetota bacterium | reverse complement strand
CTGAGCTCTCCCAAAGCAGTCTCATGTTGGGAGGAGCGGCGTCGAACGTGCGCATGGTCATGCCGCGCACTTCGGTCTCGCTCCAGGCGAAGGGGGCACCCGGCGCTGTTAGCTCGGCCCATGTTTCCATCAAGACGTCTTTCACGCCGTTATTGCTAGCGCCAGTAGACTTCGATTGTGCATTCGAGTCTGCGAATCAACGATGAAGTTATGGACGCCTTGACGTCCACGAGCTACAGCGGGATGGGTTTTCCATCCCCTTCGGCGACCTAAAGCTTCACAATGTCGACCGTTCCCATGTCTGATTTCGATCCCGATGCCACCATCATCTCCGTACTGACGGATCGGGCTGCGATCGCCGATCCCTATCCGCGGTATCGGGCGCTGCGCGAGCACGCGCCGATCCACAGGATGGCAATAGCGAAGATGTGGATCGTCAGTTGCTTTGACGATGCTCGCGCCGTGCTCCGAGACCCCCGCTGTGGTAATCCGAGCCCGGAGATGTTCGAGCAGGGACGGGCTGGAATCGATGGATCGATGCGCCGCGCCCGCTCCCGGGAGTCGCTTTCGATTCTGCAACTGAACCCGCCTGATCACGGCCGAATTCGCGGGCTCGTCGCCCGGGCATTCACTCCCCGACGAGTCGAAAAGTTGCGTCCTGAAGTCGAGGCCATCGCCGATCAACTACTCGACGCCATGGGTGGCAGTGGCGATTTCGTGAGCGGGCTTGCGTTCCCGCTGCCGGCCAACGTGATCTCGGCCCTCGTCGGCGTGCCCGAAGAAGATCGCGAGTTTCTGCGTCCGCTCATCGGAGACCTCACCGTAGGGATCGAGCCATCCGCATCTGATGATGAGATCGCTCAAGCCGACGCGGCCGGGGCAACCATGCGGGAGTACCTTGCCGATCTTGTCGCCGCCCGTCGCTCTGACCCCGGCGACGACTTGCTTAGTGTTTTGATCCACGCCAACGAGGACGGCGATCAGCTCACCGAGAACGAGATTCTCATCAACACGTTGCTGATCTACGCCGCCGGGTTCGAGACCACCACGCATCTGATCGGCAACATGTTCCGAGCCTTCGTGGCGAACCCTGCCCAACTCGATCGGGTCAGGGCCGACCGGTCACTGATCCCGGGGGCCGTGGAAGAGGTTTTGCGCTACGACCCGCCGGTGCAACTCGACGGTCGCTATCTCCATGAGTCAATGGAAATCGGCGGACACGTCATTGCGCAGGGCGATTCGATCATCACCCTGATCGGTGCGGTGAACCGAGACCCGGCCGACTTCGAAAACCCAGCCTCCTTTGACGTGGGCCGCACCGAGACCCAGACCTTGTCGTTTGGTTCGGGCATCCACTACTGCCTTGGCGCCGCGCTGGCCCGACTCGAGGGCCAAGTGGTGCTTGGCAAGCTGCTCGATCGCTACGAGACGTGGGAAATCGTGGGGGAGCCGACGTGGCGCCCACGGATCACGCTGCGAGGAGTGGAGCACATGGAGGTTTCGCTCTCCTGAGATGTGCGCCACCGCATCACGCTCCGCGACAACGCTCCAAACGACCTGTCGAAGACCTTCTGCCTGATGGGAATCCTCTTCGAGCAGGGGTAGCGTCGCCAACCGAATGAACCGCAGCATCACGCTCCGAACTTGGCAGCACGACGCCTTGCGGGACTTCTTGGCCCATGATCAACCCAACTTTCTGGCTGTCGCCTGTCCGGGTGCGGGAAAGACGACGTTTGCCCTCACGGCGGCCCGGCACTGGCTTCGCGGCGAGCGGCGACCCCTGGTTGTTGTGGCGCCTACTCGGCACTTGAAAGTGCAGTGGGCGACAGCTGGTGAACGATTTGGTTTCCATCTCGAGCCTGAATGGGATCCGACCACCGGCGCGATCCCCGATGACATGCACGGCATCATCGTGACGTACGCCCAGGCAGCGTCAGCGTCCAGAGTGCTGAGTCAGGTCAGCCGTGACGGCATGGTGATCCTCGATGAGGTACACCACGCCGGAGGTGACATGGCGTGGGGCGAGGGCGTTGCCACCTCGTTTGCCGACTCCGCTGTCAGGTTGCTGCTTTCGGGCACGCCGTTCCGCACCGATGACGCACCAATTCCCTACGTTCGCTACACCCTGGGAGATCATGGCGACGCAGTCTCGGACTACGAGTACGACTATGGAGCGGCGCTCAAGGAGGGTGGCGTGGTTCGGCCCGTCTTCTTCCCTCGCTTCGATGGGCACATGGAGTGGATATCGGCCGACGGCAGCCATCGTGCGGCCAGCTTTGGCGACGACATCGCCCGTGAGGAACTCGGCGCTCGGCTTCGCACTGCCTTGAGCCCGGATGGGGACTGGCTGGCCACGGTGTTGAACCGTGCCGATCACAAGCTGCGACAAATTCGGCAGCAGGTGCCCAATGCCGGTGGGCTTGTGATCGCCACCGACCAGGACCACGCCCGTTCGATCGCCAAGCTCCTGCATCGGGGGACGGGCGAGGAGCCGGCCGTTGCGTGGTCAGATGATCCGAAGGCCTCGCAGGTGATCGAGGGATACGCCAACAGCGATCAGGCGTGGGTGATCGCGGTTCGCATGATCAGCGAGGGCGTTGACATTCCCCGTCTGCGAGTCGGTGTGCATGCCACGACCACGGCCACCGCTCTCTTCTTCCGTCAGGCCGTTGGCCGTATCGCCCGCTGGACACCAGGTCAGGCGTCGCAGAAAGCGTACTTTTATGTTCCCGATGACCCTCGCCTTCGGCACCACGCGCAAACGGTGGCCGAACAGCGCCGGCACTCGATCGCGGAACGAGTCAAGGCGGGCGATCAGCGCGAGTCGGCTCTCGATGATCTTGAGCGGGCGGTTCAGATCGAGGAGCAGCCGTCGCTGTTCCAAGCACTGTCGTCCACGGCAATGGACACCGATGTCGATGGACCAACCTACGCGGACGATGGCATCGACCCGCACGAGGACTTGATCATCAGCGCTGAGGACTTGGCGGGGGAGCCGGTTGATCTCCCGCCGCCGCCAGCACTCCCCGGCCGCGGGCCCGATGCAAAGTCGATGCTCGGCGGTCTTCGATCCAAGCACGCTCGAAAGAAGGAGTTGAGGGAGTGGAACGCTGATCGGGTTCTTGAGTTGGTGCGCTCCACGGGGATGTACCATTGTCAGGTCAACTCTGAGCTGAACCGACGGTCCAACGTCGATCGGGTGGCTGAGGCGGACGAGAACGCCCTGCGCCGTCGCCTAGACCAAGCAGAGAGTTGGCTGGAATCGCTGCGAGTCCGGTGAATTTGGGATCTGAATCGACCCCGTTAGCGTCGGGTCGTCCGCTACTGTTACCCTCCAGTCAGTAACCGACTGGTTGGAATGCTGAGTGGTGAGGAGACGTTGTGATGGGTATGAACGACCTGGAAACCACGATTCGCTCAATACGAGAGGATGTGGACAGTGATGTATGCAGCCGTTCGCGTGTGATGGACTCGCTTCTTGACCTGCGCCTCGAGGCAGGCGGCCGCCACGACATACTGGCGGAAATTGATCGTGCGCTCGCTGATCTTCCGGGTAAAAACATGGTTCCCGCCAAGTGGTGGCGCGAGCAACTCGATTCCTTCGAGATGATTGCGATCAACCCGGTTGAGACCGTCGGCTAAAGCCGAAGAGTCGCGTCAGCTTCACAAAACCGGGTCCACCACCACCGGTACCGGTGCTTCGGTGTTCTCGATCGTTGCCCCGGCGGGATAGCTTTACGGAATGTCAAAGGGCTCAATCGATGCTACTGAAATCTCCCGTGCGCACGCCTCGCTCGGTCTGACCACTGAAATCGCCGACTCGGGGGTCTATGACCGCACAGTTGAGCGGTTCCGTAGTCGAGGAATCGCATTACCGACGTTTGGCGAGCTCGCCGATCCGTCGACGATTCCGGCCGCCAGGCTTGCGCCGCTCGCCGGGCTTGATCGCAACGAGCCAGACAGCCGCAACCTCTTCCGGGTGCACTGGTTCGGCGGCCTCGATGGCAGCGGGCCTCATGACGTGCCCGACTACATCGAACTGCCTTCGGAGATGACCGGCGTCGAGGCGCGCATTCTGCTCGCTTTCGGCAACCGCTTCCCGATGATCAAGGCCCATAAAGTGCTGGCCGCCTATGCCTGTCTCGTGCCGCGCCTCGTCACCGGCCGTTTTGACCCCACGGCACATCGTGCGGTCTGGCCTTCCACTGGTAACTACGCCCGGGGCGGCATCGCCATCTCGCGCATCATGGACTGTCGCGGTGTTGCCGTGCTTCCAGAAGGCATGAGCAAGGCGCGCTTCGACTGGCTTGAGCAGTGGACTCTCGATCCGGCCAACGACATCATTCGTACGCCTGGCACCGAGTCCAACGTCAAGGAGATCTACGACACCTGCAACGAACTGGAGAAGGATCCCGAGATCGAGATCATCAACCAGTTCTCGGAGTTCTCGAACCATCTCGGCCATTACTCGGTCACCGGCCCTGCCCTTGGCCGCGTCTTCGAGCACGCCACAGCCGGCTCATCGGGTGCGCGTCTCGCGGCCTACGTGTCAGCCAGCGGCTCGGGGGGCACGCTCGGCGCCGGCGACTACCTGAAGGACAACTACGACGCCCGCATCGTGGCGGTCGAGGCTCTCGAATGTCCGACTCTTTTGGAGAATGGCTTCGGTGATCACAACATCCAGGGCATCGGCGACAAGCATGTACCGCTCATCCACAACGTCATGAACACCGACGACGTGGTGGCCGTGAGCGATCGTTCCACGGACGCGCTGGATGCCTTGTTCAATACTTCTGCCGGTAAGGCTCACCTGGTGGACCGGGTCGGCCTCAATCCTGCGCTTGTAGATGCGCTCCAGCACATGGGCTACTCGTCTAGCTGCAACGCCCTCGCGGCGATCAAGATCGCCAAGGAGCGCGGCCTGGGCCGTGACGACGTGATCGTCACCGTGGCCACCGATGGTTCCGAACTTTACGATGCTGAGCGCGCCGAGTACCTGACCGCCCATCACCCCAACGGTTACGATTCTGTGGCTGCAGCCGCCGACTTTGGTCGTGAACTCGAGGCGGGCGACACCGCCAAGCACCTTGAGCTCACCGAGCGGGAGCGTCGCCGGGTTTTCAACCTTGGCTACTTCACCTGGGTGGAGCAGCAGGGCACCGATTTCGGTGACTTCACCGCCCGTGCCGACCAGCAATTCTGGGACGGCATGCGCCATTTCGTCGCTGAGTGGGACGAGCAGATCGTCGAGTTCAATGCCCGCACCGGCACCCGCGACGACGACTGATTCCCGGTGGCTGCCTCCAGTTTCGTGCAGTATGTCGACCGGCTCGACGTGGCTCGCTTCGTGGATGCCGGCACGATTTCTCGCGACGCTCTGGTTGGGGTCATCCAACGTCTCGATGCGGCGGTTGCCGAGATCGACGGACACGGATTTGAGCTGACCCCGTTTGAGCCGCAACCCCGGCTCCGTGAAGCCGTCGGCCTGTCCAATGGCATCCAGCTCTGGGTGAAGGACGAGACCGGCAATGTGGCGGGCAGTCACAAGGCCCGGCATCTGTTCGGCGTCGCCATCCGTGAATCGGTCGTGCCCTCGGGTGACGAAGCCTGGGCCATCGCATCCTGCGGCAACGCGGCACTTGGCGCGTCGGTCGTGGCTGCGGCCGTGGATCATGATCTTGACGTGTTCGTGCCGACCTGGGCCAACGATGCAGTTGTCGCCCAGATGGAAGGTCTGGGCGCGCGGGTTGTCCGAACCGACCGCGAGCCCGGTGTTGGCGGTGATCCCGCTCACCACGCCATGGTTGCCGCGGTAGCTACGGGCGCTACAGCATTTTCCTGCCAGGGCACCGAGACGCCAGCGGCCATCGACGGAGGCCGCACGATCGCTTACGAGATGGTCGACACGCTGGCAGCCCACGACGCGCCTGCCGCTCCCCGACTTGACCGCCTTTTTGTGCAGGTCGGTGGTGGAGCGCTCGGTACCGCTGTCGTGACCGGACTGGCTCGCACCGAAATCGACTCGCTCCCGATCGTTCATGCGGTCCAGCCCGTCGGCAACCACCCGTTGGTGCGGGCGTGGGACACATTGGTCTCAGAGTTGGTGGGTGAGGCGATAGAGCCGACGGTCAGTGGGCGCCTTCGGGCGGCGAAAGAACTCGG
>JAACCU010000060.1 GCA_009937405.1 Actinomycetota bacterium | reverse complement strand
GAGGTGTTCGAACTCGCATCAGAGATCGCTAAAACCTCCACCGAGATGCTGACTATTCAGAAGGCCTCGGCCAATGCTGCCGCTGAAGCCATGGGTATGAGCGGTATGCGTGAGTCGGCGGTCGCCTACGACGTCTTGGCGCAAGCAAGCAAGGTTGCCCGATCGTTCCGCAAAGTCGTGCGTGAACAGGGGGTCAAGCGGGCGTTGAACCTGATGAATGAAGGCCTGCTCGATTCCGACGGTCCACAGCCGAGCCTGTAGGTCCCACGGAACAACCTTGAGCCGCCGACTCGTCAGAACACACCGGCAGAAACGCGAACGGCTCAACTGCGCTTGCCGTCCAATCGTGGCTCGTTAGAGCTTTGGCTTCTGGCTCCAGGATTTGTGAACATGGACCACGCATCCCAGGGCGATTCAATTCGATGACCTGGCACCCCCGGTGAGTGGTTAGGGAACCTCAGATTGTGCTGCCCGCCGCAGCAGTATTTCGTGTTCTCGCCTTGGTGCTGGGTCAGGCTTGTAGTTGTTGAGTGGCTCAGGTGCCGGTGATCTCGGTGCCAGCACGCTGATCGGAGACCATGGAGCCCTGCTTGGCTTCGGGCAATGGCGGATCGAATGAGTTTGATCCGGTTTGGAGAACTCCGATGGGTGATGTGACGATGCCATGGGAACCCGCGAACAGGGCCCAGTCGTTGGTCTCCGCAGCGAAGGATGGTTTTTCGCCGTGCCCAACGTCGACACGTATCCGAGAGACGGCGTGGTCGAGGAAGATCGCGTCGCCGGCGCCCGGGGTGCGCAACACGTCGATATTGCCTTGCCCCTGATAGCGACGAGACATGCAAAGGTCTCATGGGTCGTCGAGTTTGACTGACCACCCCAAATCCTGTCTTCCGTGGTGAACGGCTCGATAGGTATGCGTTGGTGTTTGTCTGCCACGTCGGCCCCGACGATGATGAGAATGGCTGTCGGTGACCTATTGAACCCGAAGTTCGACAATATCGCCAGACGCGTAGCGCAGGCCGACCCTCACCTCGTTGGTGCTGGGGTCAAGCGCGCCGGCCGGCAACAGGACCAAGAACCTGTGCTCCTGGCCGCCGCTGGTGAACAGGGGCGAAATGCCGACGACGCGACCGTTGACGGCAACAATGACGGTGGCATCAACAGGCGCGCCGGGGACGCGGCCTGCGATTTCCCCTGGAAGGGGTCCGTCCTCTGGCGTCGCGATCTGACTCAGTTGATCAACACGGGCCGCGGTGGTGATGGCTTGGTCCCAGATCTCATCAGCGTCGCCATCAATGAGGTAAGCACCCGCGAGATCGGCGTACAAGCTCGTCACAGGGTCCTGACCGGGCATCGACGGGCTGAGAATACCGGCCATCAAGTTGGCGAACTCATCGTTGTCATCGAATTCGATGGCGCGGCCAAGAGACTCACCCTCAACGACGGTGAACTGGTACGTGGTTTTGATCGAACCCCGCTGCGCCACCGCCTCTGACCCGGCCGCGGCCCCATCGGTTTCCCACGGCAGCCCAATGTTGAGAAGGGCGGCCAGCGTGTTGGGGAAGTCGGTGGTGCTGAGGTTCTCGTCGTTGATGACCCCGCCTGTTTGGTGGGGGGTTTTGATCAGCAACGGGGTGTAGGCAACGGCGGGCAGATTCTCGGGTGTGAAACTGCGAGGATCCGTATTGGGAGCGAACCCCATTCCGTGGTCGCTCATGATCACAATCACGGCGTCTTCGTAGAGACCCTGGGTGACCAGATGAGCAAGGAACTCGCCGATGACGCGGTCGGCGTACTGCGTCTGAAGGAGGTGTCGTTGTCGAAGCACCTGCATCTCCCATTCGGCTTCGGCGATTGGGCTGATGCGGGGCGAGATGTATTGGGTTCCGTCCTCGCGAAGAAGCCATGGGAAGTGGGGGAGGACGAGGTGCAGGTAGCCGAACACCGGCGGATCGGAAGGGCGCACGGCGGCAAGAAACTCTGTTAGGCGACTGGGTTGCGATGCCAACGGCATTCCCTTGCGGCGTTCGGCCTCGTCTTCCTCAGCGGGTCGAGAAATTTCGGGGAGGGGGACGACACTGGCTGGGGGAACAGAGGTGGCGGCAGGTTCGGGTTTGGTCGTGGTCGTAGTCGTGGTCGTGGAACTGGTGGACGTCGTGGATGTGGTGGTGGGCTCGGTGTCGAGATTCTCGGCGAACTGGTCGAATCCCTCGGTTTCGGTGGGCTGGGACGGGTTAAGTCGGTCCTTCCAAACGTTCCACGAAGCGGAGAGAAGGCCACCCCAATCCCGACCCGGTTTACTCGTTGATGGCTCCGGTTCGGGAACCGTTGTGGTTGTCGTGACGGGAACGCTCGTTGACGGTGCCGCTGATGCCGGCGCGATGGTGGTCGGTGGAGCGATAGTGGTCGGTGGTGGTGGTTTAAGTTCTTGGCACCCTTCGAAGCCGCAGAGGCGGGTCAGCACTTCACTGACCACCAGGTGATGACTGAACGCGAACATGCTGAACAGGTTTTCGGGATGATCCGTCCACACCGGGCTCCCGCTGGGTTCTTTGCCATCGAGGATGCCCGGTACGGCGCTGTGGGGGAAGTTGCTGGCGGTGGTGTGGTGCCGGTAGAAGGTGGCGTCCTCCGCGAAACCCGCCAACGAAGGAAAACGGGTGGGGTCGATGCCTCCACCTTCGGTGAGCAGCGTTTGGGTGGGGAGTTCGTCGAGGATCAGCATGTACACGGATGGCAACGCAGCGGGGTCGGCCTCGAGCTGGTCGGGATCGAAACTCTTACCGATTGCTGAATCGGTTGGGGATGCCAAAATGATCGGCGCCGAAATCTGGGGGCTGCCGGTGGCGGCGTCGATTCGTTTCGCCACAGGCGAGAAGAACGAGAATTGGACGAAGAACAAGATGCTGGCAGCGGACAACAACATCAGCCACGTCCGCATGGCCTGATAGCGGTGGTGGAGGAACCCGCCGCCGCCGCCGATTACCGCTCCGATGGCCAGATTGAGAAGAGCAGCGTCAGATGCCGACTTGGCCAGAAGAATGCCGAACGCACCGAGCAGGACTCCGATCACAATGTGGTGCGCAACTTCGCCGGATCTGGGGTTGAACCGATGGCACATTTCTACGATCCCACCCAGGAACACAGCCGGAATAATGATCACCAAAGCGGCAAAGACCAGGATCATCTGGCCTTCAAAGTGGTAAAGATCGAACGTGGCGGGGGCGTTGCCGAGAAGGTCCAGTAACGGATGGGCAATCACCAGGCCGGTAGCACCAAGAATTCCTAGAAAACGCCAAAGCACCGCGGGAACGTACCAGACCAGAGACCATTCCCGACGGAGCGGCCAGGGTCGTCACGGGGTTGGAGGAACATCATCTGGAGGTGGCGTTAGAGTGATCTGATGCTTTCTTACTTGGATGCCGGTACCGGATCAGTGCTGTTGGCGGCTTTGGCTGGTGGGGCCGCTGGTTTCGCAGTGTTAGGTCGTCTTATGTGGCATCGGTTTCTTGGGGTTTTTTCCAAAAAGCACCGGGTAATGGCCGAGGTAGCATCATCGGAACTTGTCGGTGAACCGACCGACGAAGATGACTGATGCTGATTACGAGCGGCTGACAGCCTTTGATGAAGGATCCTTTCGAGACCCGTTGAGTCGTGTTGTCCACGCCCAGGATCGAGTTCTGAGGGTTCTTCGTGATGACGGGGTCGCTGATTTCAAGACACTGGAATCGTCTGCGTTTTGGACGGATGCCCAGGCGGACGGGTCTGTGGTGGCGACGGGTCGGACAGAAGTGCCGAATGCGCTCGCCGAGTCGGGCTGGGAGGCGGCGCTCGAACACGAACGGATTCCGGTCATTTCGTACCCGTACGAGTGGACGTTTTCTATGCTGCAGGACGCTGCTTTGCAGCAATTGCGGCTCACCCGGATGGCACTCGCGGATCGTCTACTCACCAAGGACGCCACCCCGTTCAACTCTCAGTTTGTGGGAGCGGCCCCGGTCTTTGTCGACGTTGGTTCCTTTGAGCGGCTCCGACCCAATGAGCCCTGGCGCGGCTATCGGCAGTTCTGCGAGCTCTTCTACAACCCCTTGTTGTTGCAGGCCGTAGCCAACATGCCGTTTCAGCCCTGGCTTCGGGGGTCGCTTCGCGGAATCAGCCCCGAGGTGACTCGTTCGTTGCTGCCGACTCGTCGCCGGGTTGGTCGCGGCGCGTTTGTCAACGTTGTGCTGCATTCGAGGCTCGAGCGAAAGTACTCCAACAATTCCCGTGATGTGACCGGTGAAATCCGTCGAGCGGGTTTCAATCCAAAACTGATCGAAAGTCAGCTCACCAAATTGGAGAAGGTGGTAGGTGGGCTGGATTGGGCTGAAGCTTCGTCGACGTGGTCGGAGTACACGGATCGGTCTCACTACGGCGAGAGTGATCTTGAAGCGAAGGCCTCCTTTGTGAGAGAGGTGACTGCGGCCGTTCCGCGATCGCAGGTTCTTGATCTCGGTGCCAACGATGGCTATTTCTCGCGCATTGCCGGCGAACACGCCGAGTATGTGGTTGCGGTGGACTCCGACGCACTCGTGATTGACCGGCTATATCGATCGCTTCGGGCTGAGGGCAATCGATCTGTGCTCCCGCTATACAGCGACCTGGTTGACCCATCGCCATCGTTGGGTTGGCGGTCCCAGGAGCGGCCCGCGCTTACGAGTCGGGTAAGTCCAGATCTCGTGTTGGCGCTTGCCTTGGTGCATCATCTCGCCATCACCGACACGGTCCCGCTGGTGGAAGTGGTTGCCATGCTCCGCGACTACGACTGTGAAGTGGTGGTCGAGTTCCCCACACGCGAGGATCCGATGGTTCGACGGTTGCTTCAACGCAAGCGTTCCGGCCTGTTTGACCACTACTCGCTTGAGTCTTTCGAGGATGCATTGACATCTCGATTCGACATTGTGCGGCGAGAACATCTGCCCTCTGAAACCCGACACCTGTTCCATATACGACCCCGTTGATCGTTGCGTTATGTGCGAGCGACGGGCGGGATTCGTAACACCATGGCTACAGCGCCGAGCGCGATGACGCCACCGATTCCTTGAACCCAGGTCACGGGTTCGTCGTGCACCGGCCACGCCAAACTCACGGCGACGATGTTCATGAGCAGCACCGAGAGCGAGGATCGTGATGCTTCGATATAGCCGTGTGCCCAGCTCATCAGGACATGGCCGAGCACACCAGTGAGGTAGGACAACACGACGAGCCAGCACCAGTCCCGTCCCTGCATCGAGGTGAGATCTGACCAGTCCGACACGACCAGGGCCACTGGTAAAATCGAGACGAACGCCCATACGTTGATGGCGGTCATCCATTCGATCGGGTCGACTGCTGTCGTGAGGCGGGCGGCACGAGTGAGCACGAAATAGGTGGTGAACATCGCAACCGCTGTGAGTGAGAGCACGGCTCCAAGCGGGGATGTTCGTAGTTCGCTGCCTGCGCCAAGGATGACGATGGAAGCGCCGGCGATGGCGATAATGGTCCATACAACATGGGAGCGACTGGCCCGTTCGCCGAACATGGGACCGGCAATGATGAGGATCGCTGCGGGCTGAAGTGATACGGCCACAACCAGCACTGCCACTGTTGCTTCCTGGACTGCGGCGAATACGAGCACCAGATTGATGCCGAATGCGGCGCCCGGGGCTGCGGCTGCTCGCATCGTGGGCCCAGAAATTCTCCGACCGGTGGCGATGACGATGGCGAAGAGCAGCGGGATGCTGATACCGAAGCGAAGAAGTGCACCGGTTGCGGGCGGGACCGTGATCAGCTTGGTGACGACCGGCCCGGCACCCCAGAGGAAGACGACGCAGAGTAAGGCTGCGTATGGCAGTCGAGCAGCGCGGACCTCGATGGCTGTCTTGGGGGTTGGGACTCCATTCATTCTCCGGACCCTACGGTTGCCAGGGAGCGAATCTTCGAGTGCCAGCCGTGCTGAGCTAGCCGTGTAGGTTCGACCGAATGGAAATTCAGGGAAAGATCGCAGTTGTTACCGGCGCAGCGAGCGGTATCGGTAAGTCGCTCGTTGAGCGTTTTCACGCTGATGGTGCCGCTCACGTCGTGGTCGTGGATCGAGACGAAGCCGGAGCGATGGCTGTCGCTGAGAGCATTGGCGGCACTGGCGTTGCGCTCGATGTGACCGACGAAGAAGCAATCAACAAGCTGGTGGCCGATACCGAGCACAACATCGGGCCGATCGATCTCTTCGTCTCGAACGCCGGGTATGTCACCCTGGGCGGCCTGGAGGCGCCGGTCGAGGACCTCAACCGCATGTTTGAGGTTCACGTGCTCGCTCATCTCTACGCGGCACGAGCCGTCATCCCGCACATGGCCGAGAGGGGAAGCGGCTATTTGCTTAACACTGCTTCTGCGGCGGGACTTTTGTCGCAGTTCGGTTCGATGCATTATGCGGTCACCAAGCACGCGGCGGTGGCGTTGGCTGAATGGATAGCCATCACGCACGGTCATCAGGGCATCAAGGTTTCGGTGCTGTGCCCTCAGGCTGTGGCCACCAACATTGGCGCCAACAGTCCGAGCGCCGATCAGCTCGCTGAACGCGGAGCTGATGTGGCTGGTGCCGATGGCACGATCAGCGCTGAGGATACGGCTGATGTTGTGATTGAGACCTTGCGCGAGGAGCGCTTCCATGTTCTCCCTCACCCTGAGGTGGCGACGTATGTGGAACGCAAGGGTGCTGACGTGGACCGGTGGATTGGCGGTATGCAGCGTTGGCAGGCTGGAATGTTTGCAGACGACAAGCACCCGGCAAACTGGTTGATCGGGTCGTAAATATATGACGATGTTCTTGCGATCGTCAATTGGGGACGATTATAGTTTCGACGGCTGAGACCGCACGCGGGAAAGACCTCAACGTGCTTGCCGAACCCGCAAGGAACCCGTCAGTGACTGACATTAGTACGCCTGAACGCATGAAGATCGTCGAAAAGATGGCGGAACTCGGGCCCCGCTTCGCCGCTCGGTCTGCCGAAGTCGACCGGCAAGCCGTCTTTCCGTTCGAGAATTGGGAGGATCTCAAAGAAGCAGGCCTGCTCGCCATCACGATCCCAAAGAATGCCGGCGGACTCGGCGCCGACTTCATCGGCTACGCCCTGACAGCCGAAGAACTGGGCAGGCACTGCGCGGCGACCGGCTTGACGTTCAATATGCACGTCGCCACCACCCTGTTGATCGGCGAGATCTGCAGCTCCCTCGAATTCGATGCCGATGAGCAGACGTTTTTGCAGGAACGCCGTGAACAACTCTGGCGGGGAGTCGTCGAGGACAAGATGATCCACAGCCAGCCGTTCTCGGAGGGGATCCAACCCGACGCAACCGCCGGTTACGCCACCAAGGCCGAGCCCGTGGACGGGGGATACCTCGTGTCCGGTCGTAAAATCTTCGCATCCCTCGCCGGAGCCTGCGACTTCCACAATGTGATCTGCACCGTAGACGGGGACCCGCGAATTCGGTTCCTCGGCGTGCCCCACGAAGCCGACGGCGTGAGCTTCGAGGGTGAATGGGATCCCCTGGGCATGCGCGGCACCGACTCGCGCAACCTCTTGATGGACAAGGTCTTTGTTCCCGCCGACAACGAGTGGCTGCCGCCGGGGGCATTCAACCAAGCCGCCAAGCGCTACCCCTACTTCTACATGACTCTCTCATTTTCGTACCTGGGCATGATGCGCGGCATCCTCGACTTCACAGAGGGCTACCTCAAAACCAGCGGACGTCGAGATTTCGCGGTGAAGCAGCACGCATGGGCAGAGATGAACATTCGCTACGAGCAGGCCCAGGCGCTCTGCTACCGGGCCATAGCGGAGAGCGGTGTCGACCCGACCCAGGACCAGATTACGCGGGCGTGGAGTTCGCTGGTGACCACCATGGAAGGTGCCCCGGAGATGGCGTCGACCGCGATACGGATCTGTGGCGGACGTTCGATGCTGCGGCCGAGCTACATCGAGCAGGCGTATCGCGACTCCCGCTGTGGCGCAACGATGCTTCCCTGGAGCGTAGAAGTCTGTCTTGAGCGCCTTGGTCGCGTTCGCCTCTTCGATGAGGACTGAACACGAACCGCTGCTCGTTGCCGGCCGAATAGTTGGGCCGCGGGAATGGATCCTGTCGATCTACGGCAACTTTGTCCGGGAGTTTGGCGGATGGATCGCCGTAGCTGATCTTCTCGAACTTCTCGAGACGTTCGGGAGCGCCCCAACCGCAAGCCGGGCCGCGATCTCACGAATGAAACGCAACAACGAACTCCAGTCCGAGAGCAGGGACGGGCGGAGCGGCTACTCACTCACCGCAGCAGCGGAGGAGTGGTTTCGCGATGGGTCTGAACGGATTCTGAGGCCAACGCCCGCGCCTGAGACGACCTCCTGGGTCTTGGCCTCATTTTCAGTACCTGAGCAAGATCGCAGTTCGCGCTACAAGATACGAGCGCGTCTGAAAGGCCTCGGTTTTGGCCAGGTCTCCGCGGGTCTGATGATCGTCCCTGTGGCTGTGTTCGGTGAAACCCAACGCGCCCTGGTCCGATCCGGACTCGATGAGTACGTCGTGCTCTGGGAGGCCGAGCATCGCGGCTTCGCTCCGGCGTCGATCGTGGTTTCGGACGCGTGGGACCTGCCGGCGATCCGCTCAGCCTTCGACGAATACCGCCGCATCGCGTCAGATCTCACCATCCAACCCGTGCCCACCAGCACCAGACAGTCGTTCATCGATTACATGGCGGCGATGCACGCGTGGCGCGAACTGCCCTTTCTTGACCCGGGGCTCCCCACCAGTCTCCTGCCCGATGACTGGCCGGCCGCCGACGCGCTGAGGTTGTTCGTCGAGATCGCCGAACGGCTACGGGCCCCCGCCCGGCGCTACGCCATTACGGTAATGACAGCGGAGAGGTGAACGAGCTGTGAACCAACCGATTGCATGGATCGAAGCCGGTGGCGGCCCGCCCGTCATCTTCCTGCACGGGGTCGGCGGTAGTCGCACCGCGTGGGGGCCGCAGCTACGCGGCCTCAGCGACCGCTTCCGGTGCATTGCCTGGGATATGCCCGGGTATGGGGATTCCGAGTTGCTCGAACCGCTGACGTTCGAAGCAATCGCTGATCGGCTGGTCGGTCTGCTCGACACGCTCGCCATTGAACGCGCCGATCTTGTCGGACTGTCATTTGGTGGAATGCAGGCGATGCACGCGGCGCTGCGTCATCCCGAGCGGGTGAACCGGCTGGTCCTGGCCGACACGAGTCCGAGGTTCGGAGCCAACGGCACCACGGCAGCCGAATGGACGGCCGCTCGTATGGAACCGCTTGACCGTGGCGAGACACCGGCCGATGCGGCAGAGAGGGTCATCGATGCAATTACGTCGGTGACGCTCACCGGACAGATTCGTGACGAGGTCGTTGGGGCCTATGGCCGTATTCCGGTAGACGGGTTTCGCGCCTCGCTGCGATGCTTGCCGACACATGACGTTCTTGACCGACTCGACGCCATCGCCCACCCGACGCGGGTCATCGTTGGAGAACTCGACGAAGAAACACCGATCGCCTACTCCCAGTCGATCGCGGATGGCATTCCCCACAGCGATCTCCGCATACTTGACGGCGTCGGCCATCTGTCGCCGTCGGAAGCTCCAGACCGGTTCAACGCGCTTGTCGCCGAGTTCCTGTCTGCTCACTGACAAGTCCAGTCTGCTCACTGAAAAGTAAGGAAGCACACCATGCACGACCAGGTAGCCGAGTGGCGATGGATAGAGCGCTATGCCGAACAGTTCAAGGCTTGCAACCTGCAGCCGGGCGAGGTTGTGGTCCTTTTGTCCGAGGCGTCGAGCAAGAAGCAGATCGTCGAGACCGCCCGTGTCGCGCTCGAGATGCTGGGAGCCGCCGTCGCCGACGTCCGAATGCCGACCCCATCGAACCCGGGGCCCGTTCCGATCCGGTCTACGGGTGCATCCCAAGCATTGGCCGGACATCGAGCGGCCATCGCCGCGTGTGCGGCAGCCGACTTCGTCGTCGACTGCACCGTTGAAGGCCTGCTTCATGCGGTCGAGCGCGGAGCGATCCTGGCGGGCGGCGCCCGAGTGTTGATGATCTCAGCGGAGCATCCAGAAAACTGTGAACGCTGGCCCCACGACCCTTCGTTGAAGGAGCGGGTCGAGCGGGGAGCCGCCTTGCTTAAAGCCGCTGAGGTCATGACCATTACCAGTGCCGCCGGCACCGATCTCAGAGTCGACCTTCACGGCGCCGTTCGTGCGGGCTCCTACGGCTGGTGCACCGAACCCGGCAGCATCGCTCACTGGCCGGGCGGGCTCGTACTTGCGTTCCCCGCGGCGCGAACGGTCAACGGCACCGTGGTGTTGGCCCCCGGCGACATCAATTTGACGTTCAAGGAATACATCCGAGAGCCGATCACCTTGACGCTCGCAGACGACTATGTGACCGATATCACCGGTGATGGCCATGATGCTGAACTGATGCGCTCCTATCTCGCCTCGTTCGAGGAGACCGATGCCTACGCCATCAGCCACATTGGTTGGGGCATGAATACCGGCGCCCGCTGGGACTCGCTCGCCATGTGGGACAAATCCCAGCACAACGGCACGGAGCTTCGTGCGTTCGCCGGGAACGTGGTGTTTTCCACGGGAGCCAACGAGACCGCGGGACGGTTCTGTCGCGGCCATTTCGACCTGCCGATGCGTAATTGTACGGTCGCCCTCGACGGTGATGTGGTTGTCGACGCCGGAGCTTTGCGCTCGGACCTGGCCTAGTGCACCCCGCGTCTTTGCTTTCTCGTCGGATCCGGCTCCGGCACATGATTGTGGCCACCACAGTGGCCCATCATGGATCTGTTCGCGAGGCCAGCGAGGTGCTGCATCTCACCCAACCGGCGGCATCGAGATCGCTCGCTGAGCTCGAAGACATTTTGGGACTGAAGCTCTTTGAGCGGGGGCCGAAGGGCATGACCCTTACCGATGCAGGAGCAGCGCTTATCGCTCACATGCACGTGGTGGTGTCCGAGGTCGGTTCGTTGACCCGTCACGCAGAAGAGATCGTGAACGGCGGCCGAGGAAAGGTCCGCGTCGGCACCCTCCTTCCTGGGGCGGCCGATGTGCTGCCAAGTGCGCTGCTGGCCCTCACCCGACAGTTCCCCGAGATCCAAGTCGAGGTCTCCGAAGGCACGCCTGACCGACTGTATGAGAGTTTGATGTTCGGCCACGTCGACTTCGTCGTTGGACGAGTGATGCCTCTTGCCTCGATCCCTGGTGTGGAGTCTGAGCGTCTGTACGACGACGAAGTCAGGGTGGTGTGCACCCCGGATCACCCGCGGGCGACCCACACTGGCACACTGGGAGAGTTGGTCGACGATGCGTGGGTCTTGCCGCCAAGCTACACCTCGCTACGGGGACAGATCGAAGAGGATTTCATCCGTGACTGCGGTCGGACGCCTGTCAGCGTGATCGAGTGCGTTGCCGCCCTGCCGCTGCGTTCGCTTGTGCTGAGAGGTGAGCTTTTGGCTGTGGTTCCGTCGGGCATCTTCACCGATGAGCTTGAGCGCGGTTCGCTGGTAGCGCTACCGATGCAGGTTGGTGGCGCACCGGTTGCCGTGGGAATCGTGAGTCGCGCCGGCGCCGAGATGACGGCCAGCGCGGGTGCGCTGGTTGACGCGCTTCGAGCGGCGGTGGCTGACCGCCCGAGCACATAGCTCAGATGACGACTGGGGCCACTCGGTTCTGAATGGCGCGTACGAGATTGAGCGCGGTCATCGCTGATGTCTTGGGGTTGGCTTCGAGTGCTTTATTGCTCATCGTCACCGCTAGTTCGCCAAATGCCCCGGCAGCTGAGATCTCGTGACGGTTGGTGGTGGCGTCCGGATCAGCAACCAGCGTGATGTGAGTCTTGTCGGGACCGACGCCGGCGAGGGCCGTGGTCATCGCTACGTTGGCGTTCTTCGGGAACTCCGAAGCGGCATCGGATGCTGTGCCACTGAAAAAGGCCGTGGCTTCGGTGAGTCCGCCAAGGTCACAGAGGTCTTGGGCAGGGGTGTCGCTCCAGGCGTGTGGTGGCTTGATGATCCGGTGCTCTACGCGATCGATGCCAAGGAGGCGAGCGGCGGAGAGTGCGTCAACGCCTCCCAGCGCACCGGCATGGATCTCGAGTTGGGCATCGTTTCGAGCGGCGAGATCACGCAACTCCTCGAGCAGGTCGGCGTCGGCCAACGCAGACACAGACGAGACGATGAAGTCCATGCCTGCCGCGAGCGCGGGACGGCCCCACTGGGCGACGCTCTCTCGACTGGCCGCCTCGACGACGAGGTCGGCGCCGGTAGCGGCCAGTTCGCTGGGATTGTTGAGTATTTGAGCGCCGGGCGGAAGATCGGCGCGAGCTGCATCTGACCGCACGGCGACAGCCACGATTTCGATGGGAGTGCTCTGCAGTAGTTGTGCGGCCGACCGCGAAATGGCGCCCCATCCAATGAATGCGACCCGCAGGGTGTGGGGGGGAGTGGTCATGTCATTCAGACTCAAACCTGAACCCAGCCGGGCGGAGGTTCTTTGCCCGGGTGCAGGGCGCCACACTGGGCGCAGGTACGGGCGGCGGTGTCGCCGTAGAAGGCTTCGTACACGGGCGGAAGGTCGCGTACGATGCTGCGAAGGGTGAATTCGGCTCGGTGTACGAGCTCTCCGCATTCGAAGCAGTACCACTCCATTGCGTCCTTGGCGCCGTCAGGGCGTTTTGGCTCGACGACCAGACCGATCGAACCTTCCTGAGGGCGCTGCGGCGAGTGTCGAACGTGGGGGGGAAGGAAAAAGATGTCGCCTTCTCGGATGGGTACGTCGCAGTGGACGCCGTCCTCCACGATCTTGAGAACCATGTCGCCTTCCAACTGGTAGAAGAACTCTTCGACCGGGTCGTCGTGGAAATCTGTGCGCTGGTTGGGCCCACCGACGACGGTGACCATCAGGTCGGCGTCCTCCCAGATTTGCTGGTTGCCGACCGGCGGTTTGAGGAGGTGACGATGCTCGTCGATCCACTGCTGAAAGTTGAACGCCTTGAGGCGGCCTTCGTTTGCCATGTCCATGCTCCCTTGTCAAAGCACGTTTGGGGTCTGACCCCAAACGTGCCTTCTCACACTTTTAGCCCGCACTGTTCGAAAGCTTCGCGGGTTGCGGCCTTTTCTGCATCAGTCAACTCCAAGAGTGGGTGGCGCACACGACCGCCGACCTGGCCGAGGAGTTCCTGCCAGTACTTTTGATGGGCGTGGGGCTTCTCTGGCGGGCGAGTCCGCTTGAGCGCGTCACGCACAGGGTCAAGGCTGGCGCTGATCGCCTTGGCTTCGTCGGCTCGGCCCGAAAACGCAGCCTGGGTGTAGTCGTTCATCCGACGATCCTTGGCTGATTGAAGGAGGAATGGCGGCGACGAGCAGAGGTAGAGCTCCCAGTTGAGTTCCAGAATGTTGTCGAGCCATTCGTGCTCCGCTGCGGTGCTGACCTGGATGCGGTCTGAGGCGAGCTGGGTCAGCGCCGTATAGAGGGGGCGGGGGACGCTGTACTTGATGGCGACGACGTTTTCGATATCGGCGAGTCGATTGCACAGTTGGGGCGACATCAGATAGCCGCTGTCGGGATGGCTCCACAACGCAATACCGATGTCGACGGCGTCGGAGACCGCCTGGTAGTAGGCGAGGAGCGTCTCGTCCTGCTCGGTGGTGAAATGCAGGGCCGGAGCATGGACCACGATGTAATCGGCCCCGTTCTCCTGCGCGTGGTGAGCGAGGTCGAGCACCACATCCATGTTCTGATCTGAGCACGACATGATCGTTTGGCCGTGATCGCCTGTGGCCTCGACTGCGAGATCGAAGGAACGCTTTCGCTCGTCGACGGTCATCGAGAAGAACTCGCCTTGTTTGCCGGTGATGAACAGGCCCTCGATGCCGAGATCCTGGGTCCAGTGGCGCACGTTTTCGCGGAAGCCGTCCTCGTCGATCCTCAGGTCCTCGGTGAACGGCATGAGGGCCGCCGCCCAGATGCCTTTCATATTGGCCATCGCGTACGCCTTGGCATCGCTTTTGCTGTAGTGCATCAGGGTTCCTGTCAGAGGATCGAGTAGCTGTGGGACACGTTCTTAACCACCATGTAGTGGTGGAGACCTTCGCTTCCGCCCTCGCGGCCGTAGCCGCTGGACTTCACCCCGCCGAATGGGGTTTCGGGGAGTGACGCTTCGAGCGTGTTGATCGAGAGGTTTCCGGCCTCGACTCCTTCGACCATGCGGTTGACGTAGTCGGCGCGATTGGTGAAGGCATACGCAGCGAGACCGTACGGCACGGAGTTGGCCTGGTGGATGGCTTCGTCGAGCGAACTCACAGGGTTGATGATGGCGAGCGGTCCGAACGGCTCTTCTTGCATGACCCGAGCATTGTCGGGGACGTTGGCCAGCACCGTGGGTTCGAAGAAGTAGCCGGCACGCTTGACCGGAGCGCCGCCGGTCAAGACGTCGGCTCCGTTGTCACGAGCATCATCGACGAGTTCGGTGAGGGCGATGATTCGTCGGTCATTGGCGAGTGGGCCCATCTCCACGCCGGGTTCCATTCCGTCGCCGACCACCGTCGCGGCGGCGCGTTTGGTGAACGTGTCGACGAACTCGTCGAAGATTTCGTCGTGAACGAAGAACCGAGTCGGCGAGGTGCAGACCTGGCCAGCGTTGCGCATCTTGCGCACGGCGCCGGTGACAGCGGCCGCGTGCACGTCGGTGTCCTCGCAGACAATCACGGGGGCGTGGCCGCCGAGTTCCATCAACACTGGTGTCATGTGCTCCGATGCGAGTGTGGTGAGGTGGCGGCCCACCGCCGTTGAGCCGGTGAAGGCGACGAGTCGGATTGTGTCGCTGGGGATGAGGTAGCTGGAGATGTCGGCGGGGACGCCGAAGACGAGATTCAGCACGCCGGCGGGCAGGCCTGCATCATGGAATGCCCGTGCGATGTGCATGGCTCCCGCCGGGGTCTCCTCTGCCGCCTTGAGGATTATCGAGCAGCCCGAGGCAATGGCGCCGGCGATCTTGCGAGCGGGTTGACTCATCGGGAAGTTCCACGGTGAGAAAGCAGCCACTGCGCCGATGGGCTGGTGGTGCACGATGTAGTCGATGCCGGGCCCGCTCGGGATGACCCGTCCGTAGGTTCTGACGGCCTCGCCTGCGTCCCATTCGAAGAACTCGGCGCCGCGGATGACTTCGAGCCGCGCCTGCTGGTAGGGCTTGCCGTGTTCGAGGGTGATGGAGTGAGCGATCTCGTCTTGTCGGGCCCGCATGATGGCGGCGGCGCGCATCATGACGTCGGCGCGGTCTCGCGGCGCAGTTTGGCGCCAGGCGATGGACCCCTTCGCAGCGGCATCAAGCGCGTCGTCGAGATCCTTCGTCCCGGCGACCGGGAGCCGGCCAATGATCTGTTCCGTGGCGGGGTTGATGACTGGCATGTCCTCAGCCGTCGTGCGCCAGGTGCCGTCGATGTACAGCTGAAGGTCGGGGTAGCTCGTCATACGCCCTTGATCATCGTCGAATAGGGCGATGTGATCCAGTGCCGTTTGATGACAGATACATAACCATTTCGGTATGTGGTTTCAGAGTGTGGACTTGACGAAGAGAAAACAGTCAACCACCGTATCCGGATGACCGAGACCATCGACTGCGAATACACCATCGAGGGCGATGGACCACCGCTGTTTCTGATCCACGGCATCGGCGCAGCACGAGACACATGGCGCTACATGACACCGTTGCTCAATCGTTACTTCACTGTGGTGAGCTACGACCTGCGGGGCCACGGCACATCACCGATGCCGGACGGCGAATTCGGGCTCGATGAACTTGTCAACGACCTCGAACGGGTTCGCGAGCGAACCGGAATCGAACGAGCGCACTTCGCCGGTCATTCCCTTGGCGGGATGATCGGGCCCGCCTACGCCCGCCAATACCCGAAACGTGTCCAATCGCTCGGGCTGTTGTCTACCGCGGCATTTCGGACTGAGGACGACAGCGCCAAAGCCAAAGGTGTCGTCACCGCCATGGAGGAGCGCGGCGTACCCAACGTGCTGGAGACACTCACCGATCGTTGGTACACCGACGACTTCATGGAACAGAATCCCGAGGTCGTGCGCCGCCGCCTCGATCAGGTCATCGCCTGCGATCCCGCCATTTTTCTCAACGTGTTTCGGATCTACGCGTCGGTGGAGATGGCGCCCTGGATCCACGAGATCGAGGCGCCCTCGCTGGTGCTCACCGGCGAGAACGACGGTGGGTGCAATCCTCGGCTCAATCGCCAGATCGACGACGCGCTCGCCAACTCCAAACTCGTGATCCTGCCCGGCTACAAGCATTCGATCCTGCTCGAAGCCGGGGCCCTCGTCGCTGACCACATGGTGCGGTTCATGCAGGGACTCGACGAGCATCCTTCGAACGCGATCGGTTGAACAGCGCCCTATTGCATGCTGACCTTGATGGCGTAGGAAGGCGTACGCCCCTCAACCGATGGAACACCGGGTTCACCGTCGAAGTGCAGGACCTCGGGCTGGATCGGCCGTTTCGGATCCGTTGAGAGCCAGAGTCGGAGGAGGTGACGGGGCGGCAACGCAGGATCGTTCTCGAAACCGGAACGAGCGTGAAGAACGGTGAAGTTGTTGGCGAAAACCGCTTCACCGGACTTGAGAGCGAACTCGTGGTGAAGCGCCGGGTCGGCGGCAAGCGCCTCGAACATTTCGATCGCCTCACGATCAAGGTCGGTGATCTCGATCGTGGGGTCGTCGGCGGCGGCCTCCTCGAAATAGACGCGAACGTATCGACAACTCGTGAAGCCCTCGCACTCGCTGAATACGGGAACACGGTGCTCGGTGATGGGCAAGCTGCCCGGTCGCTGCTCCCCGAGCCGGTGGTAGCGAAACCCGCGATACAAGCGGGCGAGCAGGTCGGGGCGTATTGCCTTCATCTCCTCATGGATCGCCATTGAGCTGACGAATCGGCTCACCCCACCGATCGCAGCCGGGTGGATGCACAGGAACGTGAGAAGATCCGCCGGGTCCGAATGCGGCGTGAGCTCACTCTTGTTGCGATAGGCGCGAGCGTTGGGGTCCGTCGCCGTCACATCGCGGACATGGCCAAGGCGTTCACCCATGACCGACTGGGAGACCGGAAGTCCGAGACCGAGTCCGATCCCCCAAAACACGCGCTCCGTCTCGTCAATTGAGAGCTCGTCGACAGGTATGCCATCGAGGATGACGAATCCGGAGCTGTTGGTGAGTTCGGCCCGCACACTGGCGATGGCATCGGCCAGCCCACCCAGCGGCAAATCCTCAACGGTCAAGCTTTCGACGGCACGACCGGCATCCAGCGAGCGACGAACAGCCTCGACCAAGGAGCCCAAGGCTCCTTCGGGCAGTGACTGTCGAAACGCGGAGAGATCACGGTCCTCGCTGCGCCACGAAGACGCCGGTGATGGTGTTCCAAATTCGGTTGATAGTTCGACCATGAAAGTCAGTCTCCTATAGGAAGGCGGCGTTACCGCCAGTCGAGTCCGGGCTGGTGCATCGACCACGACTCGGCGATCCGACCCGCGCTGAGGCGATACTCGCCGACGATTGTGATCATGACAGGGTCACCGCTGGTGACGTTGACGCCCATGAGTGTGATTCGGACGAACGTTCGGTCGGCCATTTCGACGAGCTGATCGACGCTGAGATCGGTGCCGCGAACATTTCGTGTCGTCTGGCGCATGTGTTCGATGTACTCGCGGACGGTGACCGAGGCCGTGCCGTCGCGCGTGTGCCGGATGTAGGGGTCGGCCAGCACGTCATCGAGTCCGTGGGTGTGCCCGTCGAGCCATATGGTTCGCCAGAGTTGGATCACGGGGTTGTCGGGTGCGTTACTCATCGGAATCTCCTCTTGGTTGTCACAGGGCGTCGATTTGTTGAGAAGCGATGGAGTGTCGCCAACGGTCGAACAACGCGGTGGCAACCAGAACGATGACGGCCATAGCGGTCAACGTCTCGCGCAGTCCCACCTTGTCGGCGAGGATGCCAAACGGGAGCGCCGCAAGACCAAAGGCGCTGTAGCTGTACATGATCAGGGACTGCACTCGGCCGTGGTACTCCATGTCCGCGATCGAAAGCACCAACGCACTGTTCAGCGACTGGAACGCCGACATGGCGCCACCGAGCACCACCATCACGACAATCGCGCCCCACCAACTTGGTATGACGGCAAACAACAAGAGCATCAGACCCATCGCTACCGCAGAGCGGGCCTGGTAGCTGGCGAGCTTTGTCCGCTCCGCATTCGCCAGCGTCGCCGACACGATCACGGCGCCAACGGCGGCCGCCGTCATGATGAACCCAAGGTCTGCTGGCCCTCGTTCAAAGATGTCTTCCACGAAGGTCGGCAGAAAAGCTGTGTGAGCGAAGCCGAAGACCACGACGACGACTGACATCAAGAGTAATCGAGTCAACTCGGACCGGTCTCGGACATAGCGGAACCCGGCAAACATGTCTTCAAGCGGACCCGTATGAAGTGTTCCGGTCGGTGCACCCTTAGGGAGTCGAAGGGTCAGAGGGATCGAGATGGCCGAAAGTAATGCCGACACGTAGTAGACGCCTTCCGCTCCGAAGCCGTCCAGCGCGATCAGCAGGCCCGCTACGGCCGGACCGATGATTCGGGTCGTCTGAATGCTGAGAGTACTCAACATCACAGCGTTCGTCAGGAGCGAGCGATCGACGATCTCCGCAGTCATGGCCATACGAGCCGGAGCCAACAATGACAGTGAGGCACCGCCGGCAACAGAGGCGGCGACGATCATCCAATAGGCGATGATGCCACCGGTGATCGCCAAGGCAATCGCCAGTGCTGTGATCGTGTTGGCAATCTGGCACAGAACGAGAATCGTCCGCTTGTTGAAACGGTCGGCAATGACTCCACCCGTCGGTATGGCGATCAACGTCGCCACGCCGAAGCCGATCAGGACGCCGCCGAGAGCGGTGTTGGTACCGATGAGTTCGTAGGCCAGCCATCCGCGGGCAACCAGTTGAACCTGCATGGCGAGGAAAATGAACGAACCACCCCACCAGAGCTTTCGATAGGTGGGATTGGCGAGGGAGGCGAAGCGGGATGTGGGGGAGTCCTCTTCGGGTGCCATTGGTCGACCGTAGCCCGCCGGTATTGAGCAGATTGCGCTGAGAGAGCGGAGAACGCGATGATCCTGTCTTGACAGAGGGGGTGGTGAACGGTTCGATATTCATCAGACCAGGTGTCACGGGAGAACGTGGAGCGCCCAGCGGCGTGTTCACCGGGGCGGAGATTGAGCGGGTGTTCGCCGAGTGATCCACCGAGCAAGATGTGTTTGTCGCCGCTCACGCCATTCTCGACGCCGGGTGCCCGGCGTCCTCCGCTAGAGCGATATCGAGCAATTGCGCGAGACTATGTCGTAATGGACTTCTCCCATTCCGCTCGGAGCGACCGACTACTCGACCAACTGTGTGACTTCGTCGAAACCAGCGTCACTCCGGCGGTCGAGATCGTTGCCGGTGAACGGGCCGACAACCCCGGAGTTCCCCCGGTCACCACCGAACGCCTGATAGCGGAGGCGAAGAACGCGGGGCTATGGAACCTGTGCGTGCGTCACCCAGACTACGGGCCGGGCCTTCTGTTCACCGAATATGCACAGTTGGCCGAATTCATGGGCCCTCACCCGCTCGCGCAAGAGGTCACCAACTGTGATGCGCCATCGAACATCAACGGCGACGCCATGATTGCCTACGGCAGCCCCGAGCAGAAGGGGCGATGGGTCGAGCCTCAACTGGACGGACAAATCAAGTCTGCGTTTGCCATGACCGAGCCGGCCGTCGCATCGAGCGACGCAGCCAACCTCGCCACGACCGCGGTGAAGGACGGAGATCACTGGATTCTCAACGGGCGCAAGTGGTACGTCAGCGGTGTCCTGCATCCAAAGTGCGCCTACATGATGACCGTCGCTAACACTGCCGACGGCGGGCCGCCTCACGGTCGTCACACTCAATTCATTCTGCCTGTCGATACCGCTGGTGTGACCGTGGAGGATGTCAGGGTGCCGGATGCCAACGTGCTCGGCGAGGTCGGCGGCGGCTTTGCCATCGGCCAGGCTCGACTCGGGCCCGCGCGGGTGCAGCACTGCATGCGGATCATCGGTATCGCCGAGGAGGCGCTCCGTCTGATGTGTGAGCGGGCGCCGACACGCTCGACCTTTGGTGCAGCGGTGAGTACGAGATCCAATGTCATGGACTGGATCGGCGAGGCTCGCATCGAAATCGAGGCTGCTCGGCTCATGGTGCTTCGCGCCGCCTGGCTGATGGACACACAAGGCGACAAGGCTTCGGCCCCCCACATGTCACAAATCAAGGTCCAGGTGGTGCGTTCGGCAACCACGGTGGTCGACCGGGCCATTCAGGTCTTCGGCGCAGCCGGAGTTTCCGAGGACACGCCGCTGGCGCGATGGTACGCGATGCTACGCAGTCTTCGCATCGCTGACGGACCTGATGAAGTGCACCTGATGGGTATTGCTCGTCGTGAACTGCGCAGGCACGCCTGATGGGAACTCTTTCGACTGAACTGTCGGATCGACTCGGAATCGAGTACCCGATCTTCGGTTTTGCCCATGACATCGCCACGGTGGCAGCCATCACCAACGCCGGGGGTATCGGCGTCTACGGCGCCACCCGCCGGTTCCCACACGAAATCGATGACGAACTCGCTCAGATCCGGCGACTGGTCGGTGATAAGCCTTTTGGGGTTGACCTGGTTCTTCCTGACGGGATGCCTGAGCACAACAGTCGAGACGCGATCGAGGCACAGATCCCGGATGGCCACCGAGAGTTCGTGCAGGGAATCATCGACAAATACGACGTCCCTGAACCGAGTGGGCCGGGTATGCGGACGCGGTTCATACGGTCATCGGAGATCGAGGCCGAACAACTCGAGGCGGTGATGGCGAGCGAGGTCGATCTGTTCGCTTGCGGCATTGGTGCACCGCGGCCGGCCATCGATATGGCCCGCGAGTTGGGCAAGATCACTGCCGCACTAATTGGGAGTCCTCGTCACGTGCGCCGCGCGGTGAACTCCGGCGTCGACATCATTGTCGCCCAAGGGGCTGAGGCGGGCGCTCACACCGGCACGATCGGCACGTTCACGCTCGTGCCCGAGGTCGTTGATGCCTGTGGCGACATTCCGGTACTCGCTGCTGGTGGTGTGGCGACGGGCCGCCACGTTGCCGCGGCGTTGGCGATGGGAGCCGCCGGTGTCTGGACCGGCACGATCTGGCTCACCACCACCGAACACACCGGACACATGCAGCCGGCGTTGATCGACAAGCTGTTGCGGGCCACGTCGGCTGACACCGTGATCACCCGTAGTGAGAGCGGAAAGACGTTCCGTCAGATTCGCACCGCATGGAGCGACGAGTGGGAGGTCGAGGGGGCGCCGACGCCTCTGAAGATGCCCTACCAGGACGTGCTTGTTGGCGATCTCCTTGGCGCCATCGACGAGCACGGGGTGGAACCATTGCTGCATTCTGGGGCAGGGCAGGGCATCGGCTATGCCAACGAGGTCCGTCCCGTGGCGACAGTGATGCAGGATCTCGTGAGTGAGGCCGAGTTGGTCATGCAGAGCTGGGGCGGCCGGTAGCTGAGTGCTCACGTTCTCGGGCCTGACGCGCCCGCATTAGTGTGAACCAGGCGGCGATCAGCAGGACCGGCACGGTCACGATGTGTCCGAATGTGAGGAACCGGGCGGTCGCGGGTCCAAGTTCTTGCCTGCCGTTGACCATGAAGTCCATATTGCTGGTGAAGAGTTGGAGATAGCCATCGTCGGCTTGATTGAGTGCGCGCCCATCGATCTTGACGGCGTTGAAGCGCACCACTGATCCAGTGATGTTGGCGGCGAAGGCGACGAATGCTGCGAAGACTGCGAACTTCGGCACTCGAAACAAAATCTTGTACGCGAACCAGGCCCCACCGAAGAGCGCCAGGACAAAGGCTGCGTCGCCGAGCAACCCGTGCAACTCGGCGCCACCCGTCGAGGGCTTACTGGAGAATCTCAGCTTGCTTTCGGTCGTGTAGCGGAACCAATCAGGGTCGGGCTCGTGGCTGAAGAACTGCCATACCCCGGTGGTAGTGAGACCGGCGACAACGAACATCGATAACCAGCCGAACCAGCGGGCAACACGTCTCTCACTCGGCGTGACGGTGCGCCAAAACCAGGCAACTTCCGTCGTGAGTCGTGGGAGCATTACGGCGACTGTAGTCAAGTGCCAACTTTAGGTGCTTCAGCAGTGGTTGAGATCTGATCCGGCGTGCGGAGATGATGGAAATCCAACTCACGACAGCTTGCTTGCACAGCACGGTCAGTATTCGGCGCAGCGACTGGCTGCTTCTACTGACCGGCAGTTCTGAGCGCGGACACGACGGTAGTTTCTGGGAGTGTACAAATTCGTGGTCGGTGCTTTTGGAACAGCGTTCGTGGCCCTGGTTCTTGTCGGGTGTGCGGGCGACAACTCATCTTCTTCTGGGGCTGGGGCCCCAACCACTGAGCCGGGGGCTGCCCCGGACTCAGACCACGCTGACTGCCTCGCCGGCGAGAAGTCTGGTCTCTCCGACGAAAGGCCGGAACCTGAATGTCTCGGGGAAACCGTTTCGCAGGTTGAAAGATCGGAAACAGCTTCGCCTCCACTCAGGATGGTCTTCGAACATCCAGAGTTCGATTGCTTGAACGCAACGTTCGACATGTTCGTGGATGTGTTTGGTCTCTATGTCGTTGGAACATCAGGGGTTCCCGACGCGCATCTCTTGCACACGGCAAATGTTCTTGCCCAGTACCTTGACAACGACGAAGACGGGGTGCCCGACGATTCCGACGTGCTCGGCGTCCTCACGGACAACAATTTTGTGGTTCCGGTGTGGATGGAAAGCGACCGGGAATCGTTTTGGGATGAGGCACGCGGAACGCCGTGCGAAGACGGTATTTCTATGGCCGCAAGCATGTACTACGGGCAAGATCAGTGGGCTTTGGGTGGTCTACAAGCGGCTGGATCGTGGGATACCAACCTCGAAGAGGTCTGGCATGTTGTCTCGGTGGGCTGGTACGAGACCTACCCGGAGTTCTTCGGTGATGAACCGGAAAGTCGGCTGAGTAACGCCATGGATACCGCTCGAGGCGGGCACTTCCAGCACATCCCTGACTCATATCCTGAAGGTTCGTGGTACGCCTACGACGACGATACCTGTGACTACAGCCGCCACGAATGGCACATATGTTCCAAGGCCGAGCAGGAGGAAGTTGACGAGCTCGCCTATGACTTGCTGAATCACTACGATTTCAACCTTCCGACCCGGATTCCGACAGGCAACTATCTGCCGTTGGACTGAATCGTCCCTGTCAGCGCGGCTCAGCAACCGCCACTGGTGGTTGATTTGGCGGGGTTGTTTTGGTGAGTGAGCCCGAACCAGGGTT
>JAACCU010000059.1 GCA_009937405.1 Actinomycetota bacterium | reverse complement strand
GGACCGGACCATCTGCGGTGCTGGGGAAGACGTCGACGATCGAGCCGCGGACGGCGATCTCACCACGATGCTCGACCTGTGCCTCTCGGTGGTAACCGAGACTGACAAGTTCCTGCACAAGAGAGGTCGGATCGAGCACATCGCCGGGACGAACGACGACCGGAGCGATCGCGGCGTTTGGATCGAGGCGCTGAACCAGCGCCCTCGCGGAGGTCACCACCATCGTGGGTGGATTGTCGCTCTGCAGTCGATGCAACACTTCGAGCCGTCGCCCCATGGTTTCGACGCCAGGACTCACCCGCTCAAACGGGAGCGTTTCCCACGCAGGGAACAACGCCACTGCATCTGATCCCAAGATTGTGGCCGCATCGGAGGCAAGGCGCTCAGCTTCAGCCTGCGATGACGTTGCGACGAGAACGGGGGCGCGTTCAGAGGCATCAGAAATTGCGCTCAACACCAACGCCCGCGCTGCGTCCGGCACCGCGATGACCGGGTTACGAGACGCGAGAGCCATCTGGATCGCTGGTTCATCGATGAGCGCGCCGCGCAAAACAGCGAATGGAGCTCTAACCACCGTTGAACCGATTCATGGCTGATTCAATGTCGCTGCCTGCGAGAAACTCGATGGCGTCAGCCGCCCCACTCACAGTGGTATCAATGTCTGGCTTTTCGCGGCGCGTTGGTCGACGCAACACGTAGTCGGCACCGCTCATCGTCCCGCTCTCGGGCTTTCCCACCCCAATACGAATACGAGCGAACTCGTCACTTCGGAGGCTGGCCCGGACCGACTTGAGGCCGTTGTTCCCAGCCAGTCCCCCCCCGAACTTGACCTTCAACCGCCCAACAGGCAGATCCAGCTCGTCGTGCACGATCACCAGGCGCGACAAGTCGTCGATGCCGAAGCGACGCACCAGCGGCACAACGGCTTTCCCCGACTCGTTCATGTAAGTGCTGGGTATGGCCACAGCAACTCGGTGTGAACCAATGCGTAGCTCGTCAACTGCTGCGAAATCTCTTCGGCCGCGACGAAGCCGCCCGCCGTGACGGCGGACCAGTTCATCGATCACCCAGGCGCCCGCGTTGTGACGGGTCTGGGCATATTCCTCACCCGGATTACCGAGTCCGACAACCAAAAGGTCGGCGGGCGAGCCCGTCCGTTCCTCTGGAGAACGCCGAACCATGGCGGTCCAGGTCCGGAACGTCAGTCTTCGCTGTCGCCGGTGTCGTCAGTGGCAGCGTCTTCTTCGCTGCCTTCAACACCAGCTTCGGCGGCGAGGTCACGGGCCATGGCTTCGCGAGTTGAGCGCGTGATCAGTGAGATAGCGACGGCTTCGTCAGCATCGGCAACAGCGGTGGCACCCTCGGGAAGAGGGAGGGCGGAAACCTTGATCGACTCGCCGAGCTGAAGATCAGTGATGTCGACCACAATGCCATCCGGCACGTTGCCAGGCTTGGTCAAGATGATCAGTTCGTACATTGTCTGATCGACCATGCCGTCGGCGCGGGTAACCGCAAGCGCCTCACCAGTCAGGCTGATCGGAATGTTGACCTCGATCTCCTGGTCGGAGCGAATCCGCATGAAGTCGACGTGGACAACATCGCGACGCACCGGGTGGCGCTGAAGATCCTTGATGACGGTGAGGTGATCCGCACCATCAATCTCGAGGGTGATGAGGGCATTAAGGCCCGCATCGGTGGTGAGAGCCGCGCGCAATGCGGGCCACTCGACGGCGATCGAAATGGGGCCCGCCTCAAGTCCGTAGACGACCGCGGGGATCTTGCCCTCGCGACGCAATCTACGGGCTGGTCGGGTGCCGCCCTTACGGCCGGTTTCAACGCTCAGCTGGAGTTCTGACATTCGGAAAAGGTTAGCGGGACAATGCCCCGCTTCCCCTGGATCAGGCCAGGTGATTACCGTCGAAGATCTCGCTCACTGAAGTGTCTTCGAACACCGCAGAGATGGCGCGAGCGATGATCGGGGCCACAGACAGGACCTGGATCTTGTCAGCGTGCTTCTCGCTGTCCAACGGCAGCGTGTCCGTGACCAGAACTGTCTCCACCGGAGCATTCTTCAAGCGATCGATGGCCGGACCTGAAAACACGCCATGCGTCGTAGCAATGATAATGCGCTTCGCCTTGTACTCGTGAAGCAGCTCCGCGGCAGCACAGATGGTGCCGCCGGTGTCGATCATGTCGTCGATCAACACACAAGTGCGACCCTCGACGTGGCCAATGATCTCCTTGGCCTCGACCGTGTTCTTCTCGTCATCTGAACGACGCTTATGAACGTAGGCAAGATCAGCATTGAGTAGGTTGGTGTAGCGCTCGGCAACCTTCATTCGGCCAGCATCAGGGGACACGATGACCATGTCGTCGTCGAGATCGGACAGCCAATCGATGAGGACCGGCATGGCGGTGAGGTGATCGACGGGTCCATCGAAGAATCCCTGGATTTGCCCAGAGTGAAGATCAACAGAAACGAGCCTGTCAGCGCCGGCAGCGAGAAAGAGATCGGCAAGTAGTCGGGCCGTAATTGGCTCTCGGCCAGAGGCTTTGCGGTCCTGGCGGCTGTAACCGTAGAACGGGGCCACAACTGTGATTCGCTTGGCCGACGCGCGCTTGGCAGCGTCGACCAGGATCAGATGCTCCATGATCGAGTCGTTGATCGAGCGACCCTCCCACGCGGCATGGGTCTGCACAATGAAGACGTCTGAGCCGCGGATGGACTCGCCGTACTTCACATGGATTTCACCATTGGCAAACTCTTCGATGTTGGGAGAACCAAGCGACACATCCAACTCGTGACAGATGGCGGTGGCCAACGCTTGCGTGGCCCTCCCGGCGACGATGTGGAGCTTCTTGTGATTGAGCAGTTGCATCGGTGTCCCCGCCGGCGGCCAGAAAGTGTCGGTCAATTGCCGCCCGGACTCGGAGCATAGAACGGTCCGGCCCCAGTCGCGGCAGTGAGCTCAGATCCTTGACCGCCTCTGACCACTTTCCTTCGCTGTGAGCACCACCACAATTAGCGGTCGGGCATCCGCGTCACCACGCATTGCTGGCCCGGCAGGGCTTGAACCTGCAACATCCGGAGTCAAAGTCCGGTGTTCTACCAATTGAACTACGGGCCACTACACCGTTACCGTAGCGGACCAAACGGGTCGCACGAACCCGATATGGCGCAGCTTTTCTCAGCGCCGAAGCGACTGGGCCGGACTAGAGGCGACGATACCACCGCCGCTATCGACGACCAGGACCCGGTAGCGGACCAGCCCATCCCCTTCAAGGGCGTCGTCGACTAGTTGACCTTCATTCGCTTGACGGGCGCCGCCGATGAGGGTCACGCCGTCAATCGCAAGCAGTTCGCTGACGGTGAAGGACTCCTCGCCGGAGCCATGCCCCTCGCTTCGAACGACGGCAACTGACCAGGAGTCGTCGGCACCTCGAACGAGCCAAGTGATGAGAACGCCTCCGTCGACTGAGCGAAGCCGCATGCCAATCTCCACGACGGGCACATCGACAGGAGAGGCCGGTGACGGGTCGTCTTGGTCGCTGTCATGATCGGGTTCATCATCGGGCCGAGAGCCGACCGTCGTCGTAGTTGTCGGAGGCCGTACATCGACCTCATCAGGATCGTCGGATCGGTCGATTTCG
>JAACCU010000376.1 GCA_009937405.1 Actinomycetota bacterium | reverse complement strand
GAGTAGCGAACGAGAAAGGCGCCGTCGGAATGAGTGAACCAGACTCCTGGGAACCGGAACTCGAAGAGCTGTCGCACCGTGAGTCGCTGGCGGAGCAAATGGGCGGCGAGGAGAAGGTTTCTCGCCAGCACGGGCGCGGCAAGCTTGATGTCCGCCAACGGATCCAAAAGCTCGTCGACGCGGGCTCATTTCATGAGATCGGCAAGACCGCCGGATCCGCGACCTATGACGAGGACGGCAACCTCATCACTTTTAGCCCAGCCAACTTCGTCTTCGGCCGGGCAACGATCGATGAGCGCCCAGTGGTGATCGCCGGCGACGACTTCACCGTGCGCGGCGGTGCCGCGGACGCATCGATCGCAGAGAAGCAGATTGCGGCCGAAGCAATGGCCGGCGAGCTGGGATTGCCGATTGTGCGCCTTCTCGATGGGACGGGTGGCGGGGGCTCAGTCAAGACCCTCGACCCAAAGCATCAGGACGGTCCCAATGGTGGATACGGGCGCGGGTTACGTACCTATGTCCCCGCGAATCCGGCCTGGGATCATGTGGTAGCGAACCTTTCCCGAGTACCCGTTGTGAGCCTGTGCCTAGGTCCGGTCGCCGGGCTGGGGGCGGCCAGAGCGGTGACCAGCCACTTCTCTGTGATGGTGAAAGGCCTCAGCCAACTCTTTGTGGCCGGGCCAGTCGTCGTGAACCGACTCGGCGGCGAGCAGGTAACGAAGGAGTCGCTCGGCGGCAGCAAGGTCCATACGCGCAACGGGGCCATCGACGTAGAGGTGAACAGCGAGGACGAGGCGTTCGCCGTCGCCCGGCGCTTCCTGTCGTATCTGCCGTCACGCGTAGGGGAGCTTGCGCCAAGGGCGGAGCCGACCGACGACCCGGAACGGACGGCACCGGAGCTGAGGGCAACGGTTCCCCGTGATCGCCGCAAGGTGTACAAGATGCGCCCGATCATCGAGGCGGTGGTTGACGAAGGCACATTCTTTGAAATGGGACGCTTTCACGGTCGTTCACTCATCACCGGCTTGGCCCGCCTCGATGGCTGGCCGGTGGCCTTGATGGCCGGCGATTCGTACCACTATGGCGGTGGGTGGACGACCGCCACCGCCCAAAAGGCCACCCGTTTCGTAGATTTGGCTGAGACCTTCCGTCTGCCAGTCGTCCACCTCGTCGACAATCCCGGCTTCGTGATCGGGTCAGACAATGAAAATGCCGCCGCCATTCGTCATGGTTCGCATGCACTGGCGGCCATTTACCAGTAGACGATTCCCTGGTGCTCGGTCTTGGTACGCAAGGTGTTCGGTGTTGCCGGTGCCGGTCACAGTAATGCCCACCGCTGGCAGTACCGCTATGCATGGCCTTCAGGTGACTGGGGTTCGCTCCCCGTCGAGGGCGGCGTAGAGGCGGCATACACTCGCGAACTCGCGGCCAGTGACGACCCTGAGGCGCTGCTTGAGCAGATCACAGATCGACTCAACCTGGTGCGGGATCCGTTCCGTACCGCCGACGCTTTTCTCGTCGAAGAGATTATCGACCCCGCCCACACGCGTCCGTTGCTGTGCGAATTCGCCAACCTGGTTGCCCCGTTGCGTGACCGCGACACGGCCTCGTCGCCGTATCGACCCTGAGGAGTCTTGTGTCCAGTCCCTTAGAAAGCCCGGTAGTCGGCACCATTTGGAAAATCGAGAAAGAGGTCGGCAATGCCGTCAGTGTTGGCGATGTTGTGATGATTCTCGAGTCGATGAAGATGGAGATTCCCGTCGAGGCCGAAGACGCGGGCGTGATCGAGAAGATCGCGGTCAACGAGGGTGACACCGTGAGCGAAGGCGACACCCTCGCCACAATCGTCTAGTCAGAGCGGCATTTTGGGCCGCTGACGATGGGCATTGCTCGATAGCATTACAGCGATGGAAATGGTCATCATCGCCGGCACCGTCTTCGTGCTTTCGCTCTTGGGAGGATTCGGGCCCCGCTGGTTCGCGCCACGTTTGTCGAACCAACGCCTTCACGACATCACGGGCATCTCCGCAGGCTTGTTGCTTGCCTCTGCCCTTCTGGTGGTAATCCCTGAGGGATTCGACATTGCGACAGCCGGGCGAGATTCGGGTTTCACCGACGCCCCGGTTGTGCTCGGCGCCGCGATCTTGGCCGGGTTTGCCCTGATGCTCGTGCTTGAGGGCTTCGGTGTCGGCCACGACATCCATGAGGAGCACCACAGCCATGCCGAGGGGCACGGTCACGGCCATGTGCACCATCCGTCATCGCTAGGCGTCGTCGCGGTCGGACTCTCCGTGCATGCCATCGCCGACGGACTCGCCATCGGCGCTGCCGCAGTCTCGGGGGAAACTGCGTTCGGCGTGCTCGTCGCAGTGGCGGTCGTCATCCATCGGGTGCCGGCAGCATTCAGCCTCGGCTTGTTCGCACTCCATGAGACCGTCGATCGGGGACGAGTGGCACTTGGCGTCATCGCATTTGCGTTATCGACCCCCATAGCAATCCTCGGCACCTACCTGCTCCTCGACGTGGCAAGTGACCGGTGGATTTCCCGTGCCATGCTTTTCTCCGCCGGCACCTTCGTCTATGTCGCCACCGTTGACACGCTCCCGGCGATCCACAACCCCGAAACCGGCCGACGATCGGTGGTGATGGTTGTGCTGGGAGCCCTGACGTTCGCCGCCGTCTTCGTTGCCATCGACCAGGTACTCGATATGTCCCACGCCCATTAGAACCTGGGTTTCGAACAGCGTCGCTAGGGTGCGAGGCCAGAGGACGGGGACATGGCTGAAAAGCAGTGGGACTACATCATCATCGGGGGTGGCTCAGCGGGCTGTGCGCTCGCGAACCGTCTGAGTGCCGATCCGAACAACCAGGTACTGGTCCTTGAAGCAGGTCGTAAAGACTGGCGCTGGGATGTGTTTATCCACATGCCGGCAGCGCTCACCTACCCGATCGGCAGTCGCTTTTATGACTGGAAGTACAATTCTGAACCTGAACCGTTCATGGGCGGCCGACGGGTCTCACACGCCCGCGGCAAGGTACTCGGAGGCTCGTCGAGCATCAACGGGATGATCTTTCAACGGGGCAACCCGATGGACTTCGACAAGTGGGCGACTGAGCCGGGTATGGAGACATGGGACTACGCCCACTGCCTGCCTTACTTCAAGCGGATGGAGAACCGCCTCGTTGGTGGCGACCAGTGGCGCGGTGAAGATGGACCCCTTCGGCTCGAAACTGGCCCCGCCACGAACCCACTATTCGGCGCGTGGCTTGATGCAGGGCCCCAGGCGGGTTTTGAGCGCACCGACGACGTCAATGGCTTCCGCCAGGAAGGTTTTGCCGCCTTCGACAAAAACATGGTGCGGGGCCGACGACTCAGCGCCGCACGCGCCTATCTCCATCCGGTACTCAAACGGAAAAATCTGAAGCTGCTCACCCTCGCGCAGGCCAACAAGATTCTCTTCGAGCGCACCCGTGCAGTCGGTGTCGAGTACCGCCGGGGCGGCCGAACCCACACCGCCAAAGGGACCGAGATCATCAGCTGTGGTGGAGCCTTCAACTCGCCTCAACTACTTCAACTGTCCGGTGTCGGCGAGGCCGAGCATCTTCAGTCGCTGGGAATCGATCCGGTCGTCGACCTGCCCGGTGTCGGCGCCAATCTCCAGGATCACCTCGAGGTCTACATCCAACACAGCTGCAAAGAGCCCGTATCGATGCAGCCGTATCTGGCGAAGTGGCGAATGCCGATCATCGGGCTTCAGTGGCTTTTCCGCCGGGGCCCGGCCGCCACCAACCATTTCGAAGCCGGCGCCTTCGTTCGAAGCAACGACGAGGTCGACTACCCGAACCTGATGTTTCACTTCCTACCCATAGCCATCCGCTACGACGGGTCAGCGCCGGAAGGTGGCCATGGCTATCAGGTGCATATCGGCCCGATGTACTCCGATGTGCGCGGCACCGTAAAGATCACCTCCACCAACCCTCGCACGCACCCGGCAGTGCAGTTCAACTACCTGTCGACGGGGAACGACCGTCGGGAATGGATCGAAGCCGTTCGCACAGCCAGGCATATCCTCAACCAGCCGGCCTTTGATCGCTTCAACGGAGGCGAAGTGTCGCCCGGACCATCGGTCGAAACCGACGAAGAGATCATCGACTGGGTCGCTCGGGATGCTGAGACGGCGCTGCACCCTTCGTGCACAACGAAGATGGGTACCGACGGTATGGCCGTGATCGATCCGCTCACCATGCGGGTGCACGGCACCAAAGGTTTGCGAGTGGTCGACGCGTCGGTCATGCCTATTGTCAGCAACGGAAACATCTACGCGCCGACGATGATGATCGCGGAGAAGGCTGCTGACATGATTCTTGGCAATGAGCCATTGCCCCCTGACCCGACGGCCGTGTACCGAGCGCCGGCAACGCTCTAACGCCGCGGTAATCCCATGACATTGCTCGATCGCTCTCAGTCTCATCCCGGCTACTGGCCGTCACCGTGGCCAGTCGAATGCGGCGGCAATCGGCGACAGAAGTCAGCGCCGGGCCGACTCGATGCGGCGACCGGTGTTGCCACGGTCACCTCAAGACGTACCGACCGTTGGGACGTCATGACGATTCGTCGGGAGCCAGGGGAGTGGTACGTCGGCGGAACGATGCCTGCCTTCGTAGGGCCGCCGCCCTTTGGCTGGGTCGAACGATTCGACCCCGTGACGCTTGAGCCGATCGTGCGGTCGCCCAACCTGAAATGTGGCGAACATGTTTGGTGTGGAGCGATCTTGGCTCATGCCAATGGTTCGATTCTGTCAATAAACGGGTCGTACCTGCACCGGCTCGATGCCGGGGATCTCACCATCCAGGCTGAACGCCAGCTGGTCGACTGCAGCCACAACGGTCTTCTCGCGCTGAGCGACGGAACGCTGATCACTAAAGATCTGCGCCTCGAAGGCCAAGGGGGCACAACCGTCACGCGGCTCTCAGCCGAGACGCTCGAAACAATCGGTGAACCCGTCCAACTTGGCGAAGGTTCCATGGGCCGCATCGCCTCTGACGTGATCGATGGTGTTGACCATGTCTATGTGCCTGGCACCGAGCATCTCTGGCGGATCATTGTTGCCGATAATGCTCTCATCGTCGACGACTGGCGTCCTCGCTATCGAACAACCGGTGATCAGTGGGGCCTTTCTTGGGACGCGTGCCTGTCCGAGGGCAACTGTTGGATCATGGACTGTGGTGACATCGAGTCGGTTCGCCATATTCATACGACATTCCCGAACGGACGATTCGACATTGCTCCCTCCCTGTCTTGGCGTCAGCCAGCACCGTGGCGCGGCGCCCAGCGCTTGCTCCGGGTGAGTCTCGATGACCCCGCCGATGTAACCGCGATCGAGCCGTTCGGGACGCCCGGGGGCGGTATTATCGCACCGCCGGTTCATGTGCCTGAGCACGAGATGGCGATCGCCTGGGATTCGATAAACGGAGGGCTCGCCGGGGTGGCGACCGGAGATGGGCGCCTCGAGGTCGCCTGGCATCTCGACATCCGTCCGAGTATGCAACCAGTGGTATTTCCTGAGTCCGGCGAGCTCGTCATCAACGATTTCACCGACGGCGGCAACGACGACCTGGTGGTCGTCGATGTCAGTTCTGGTGAGCTCGTCGACCGAATTGCGACAGGATCCCGAATCGCCAACGGGATGTTTCTCAGCGCCGGGGATGATCGAGACGTGTATTACTGCTCGACGACGACTCTGGCTCGAGTCTGTTGGAGTTGAGCCCCGCCCGCTCATAGGAATTCGAAAACATGAGCACTCCGTCTTCGATTTCAGCCTTGCCGATGAGCTTCTTCTCGGCCAGATAGTTCTGAGTGTTGAGCCATGGTTGTCGGTCACCCTGTCGAGGAAACTCATGCATGGTGCGCCGCATGTAGCCCGACGAGAAGTCGTCGACCCATGGTCGTTGTGCCATGTTTGCGTCGGACTCTCGTAGCCGCGCAGTGACAACCGAAGTCCCGGTCTCACGCATGTGGTTCAGCACCCGGGTGACCCATTTTGATGTGAGGTCGGCTCGGAGCGTCCATGAGGCATTGATGTAGCCAAAGCACGACGCCAGGTTTGGTAGTCCGGAGTAGGCCATGCCCTTGTAGGTCCAGCAAGCCGAGAAGTCGACCGGCGTTCCATCGACCGAGAACTCGATCTCTCCGAGCGCCACCATCTGCAACCCGGTGGCGGTAATGATGATGTCGGCATCGAGATGTTCGCCAGATTTCAGCTCAATCCCTGTCGCGGTGAACGACTCGATTTCGTCGGTGACGACCGAGGCCTTTCCCTCATTGATCGCATCGAAGAGATCATTGTCTGGCACCAAGCACAGGCGCTGGTCCCAGGGGTTGTAGTTGGGCGTGAAGTGCGTGTCGACGTCGTAACCCTCTGGCAACGCGTCGGCAACTGCCTTGATCATCACCTCCTTGACCTTGGCCGGATGGCTTCGCGAGCGGCGGTAGATCAAATCAGTGCGGCGTATGTTCTTCCACCGAGTTAGGCGATAGGCGAGGCGGTCGGGAAGAAATCTCCGCAGCCGGATCGCGGTCCGATCGACGGAAGGGCCGACTCCCATGTAGGTGGGGGACCGCTGCAGCATCGTGGTGTGGGCTGTCTCGGATGCTATTGCCGGGACAATGGTGATCGCGGTCGCACCCGAACCGATCACGACTACTTGCTTGGTGGCATAGTCGAGGTCTTTGGGCCACTGCTGGGGATGGACAATCGGCCCAAGGAATCGGTCGCGACCAGGAAACTCTGGCTCGTAGCCCCCCTTATACGAGTAGTAACCGGCGCACATATACAGGTAGCTGGAGGTGATCTCGACATCATCACCGGTGTCGGTCCGAGTGCCGGTGACGTGCCATAGCGACTCTTCGCTGCACCATTGCGCGCCAGTAATGCGGTGGTTGAAGCGAATCCGACGCGCCAGATCGCACTCCTGCACCGTCTCCCGCAAATACGCCAGGATGGAGGGCCCATCAGCGATCGCCTTCTCGGCCGTCCACGGCTTGAACTCAAACCCGAGGGTGTGCATGTCGCTGTCGGAACGGACGCCGGGGTATTTGAAAAGATCCCAGGTGCCGCCGAGCTCAGCGCGCCCCTCAAGAATCAAGAATGATCTGTCTGGTGCCTGGTCTTGAAGGTGGTAGCCGGCCCCAATGCCCGATATGCCAGCACCGATCACAAGTACGTCGACATGTTCCATGCTGGCAGTCTGGCCTGAGCGTGGCGTCAGATTCGAATTGCCGGCTACCAGTCATCAGGCGAGCGTGAGTACGGTCGTCGGAATGCGCCGCCCCGAGTACAAGATCGCCGTCACCGCGGTCTATATCGCTGGCCTATTTATTCAGATTCTCGACTCAACGGTCGTCAATGTTGCGTTGCCATCGCTAGCCGACGAGTGTGGCGTCGACGTCACTGATGTTGAGTGGGTCATCGTCGGTTTTGGGTTGACTCTCGCGGCAGGTATCCCTGCGGCTGGGTGGTTCGCGGATCGTTTCGGAGCAAAGCGTGTGTTTCTCAGTGCCATCGTGATCTTCACGCTGGCGTCGATGGCCTGTGGGTTGGCGAACTCGCTTGACCAACTGGTGACCGCTCGCATGGTCCAAGGCCTCGGCGCAGGACTGATCACGCCTGTCGGCTCAGCCATGCTGTATCGCGCCTACCCGCTCCATGAGCGAGCGAAGGCGGCCAATACTGTCCTGAGCGTGGCTGTGATCGCTCCCGCTATCGGCCCGACCATTGGTGGTCTGCTAATCGAGACGGTCAGCTGGCGAGCCATCTTCTTCATCAACGTACCCATCGGTGCTCTGGCATTCATCCTTGGGTTCCTTTGGCTCACGCCCGACGAGGCCAAGGATCCGGGCCGCCTTGACATGGCCGGGTTGTTGCTGAGCAGCGCAGGGCTCGCACTCGGTGTATACGCGCTGTCGTCGGGGCCCGACGACGGGTGGTTGTCGGGCCGGGTACTCATCCCGGGGCTCATCAGCCTCGTAGCGCTGACTGTGCTCGTTCAGGTTGAGCGGCGGGTCGCTGAGCCGGTCTTGGCACTCCGGCTTCTATCCGAGCGCCTGTTCCGCACGTGCAACCTGCTTGGCTTGTTCTTGTACATGGGATTCGTGTCGCAGATTTTCATGCTCACGCTGTATCTGCAGCGCTTCCGTGGTTATTCGGCGCTGGAAGCGGGACTGACGTCGTCACCAATGCCGCTGGGCGTGCTTCTCTTTTCCAACCTGATCGGTGGTCGGCTCTATCAAAGGGTCGGTCCGCGCCAGATGCTGATCGTTGGGACATTGG
>JAACCU010000058.1 GCA_009937405.1 Actinomycetota bacterium | reverse complement strand
CCTTCGTCGACCAGCATCTTCACGAAGAACACCAAGAAACTGCGGCCGACCGTGCTAACGACACCGAAGGCCAAGGCCGCGATGATCAGAGGCCGAGTCAGGGACCCGCGCAAGGTCACCGACGGAGACGGCGCTGTCTCATCAAGACGGAACCGAACAACCACCGCGGCGCCAAGCATGGGCAACGCAACCGCAGCCATGGCCCACCGCCACCCGAACCACGCAACCATCAAAACAACGGCGGCAGGAGCGGCGAAGTGGCCGATCGAACCGCCCCATCCGTGAATACCGAGAGACCGACCCCGGCGTTCGGGGTACGCGTTGACGATGAACGCCGTGGCCTGCGGATGATATGTGGCTTGTCCGAGGCCGCAGAGAAGGCTCACGGCAACGATGAACCAGAAGGTCGGTGCCACTGCCATGGCGAGAAAGCCACCGGCGCCGACCATGAAGCCGGCAACCAGCACAAACCGACGGCGGCCAGCGCGATCGGCGTAGTTTCCCGCAGCCGGTTGCAGTACTCCCGTCAGCAGCACAAAGGCAAAGGAAAGCAGCCCGAGGTCGGCATAGTCGAGGTCGAACTCTTCGGCCACCGCCGGAAGGAACGCAGGAAGCACCGTCGAGCCGAAGTCGTTGACGACATGGGCACCAACCAGCACCGTCAGGACGGTTTTCGGACGAGGCAGCATTGCGCCGAATTCTGCCAGATACCTGGCATCGAATAGCGTTCTGGCTGAACCGTCCAAAGGAGATTTGAATGATCGTCGAGTCACTGCTTCCGCTGGGCAAGCTTGACCCGGGGCTTCGCGAGCCCGAGACACCGCTCGATATTCGACGCTTCGCCCAACTCGCTCAGACCGCAGAAGACGTGGGACTCGACGCGATCCTGGTCGAGGAGACCAAGGACGACCCGTTCCAGCTTCTCGCCCTCGGTGCGAGCACAACGTCCTCGATCCAGCTCGGAACGTCAGTGGCCATGGCCTTCCCGCGCAGCCCGACAGCCACTGCGCTCTCGGCATGGTCGCTGTCGAAACTCTCGGACGGTCGCTTCATCCTTGGGCTCGGCTCTCAGGTCCGCGCCCACATCGAGCGACGCTACGGACTCCCCTGGCACGCCCCCGCTCCGTGGATGCGCGACTACATCAACGCCATGCGCGCCGTCTGGGGCTGCTGGCAGAACGGCACCCAGCTCGACTTCAGCAGCGACCACTACAACCTCAACGTGATGGTGCCGCTATTCAACCCCGGCCCGATCGAGCACCCGAACATCCCGATTCATATCGCCGCCATTGGCCCCAACATGGTTGCGCTCGCGGGCGAAGTCGCCGACGGCGTTCGCCTTCATCCCGTTTGCACGCCGAGGTTCATCGACGAAGAAGTTCTTCCCAACCTGGCCCGCGGCGCCGCCCGCACGAACCGAGACGTCGACAAGGTGGAGGTTTGCATGAAGCCACTCATCGGCACAGCCGCTGATCAGGCCCGACTCGACAAGGTCACAGAGTCGGTCCGGGCCCGGGTCGCCTTCTACCTATCGACGCCCTCCTACCGTCGCACGTTCCGGCTTCACGGCTGGGAAGACATCGCCGAGCAAGCCTCCGTCCTTTCACGCAACCAGCAATGGGAAGACCTCCCTCGTCTGGTCAGCGACGAAATGCTCCACACGGTCGCCACAATCGGGACCTTCGACGAGATCGCCGACAAGCTCAACGAGCGCTACGCCAACCGTGTCCACCGGATCGAGTTTTCCATACCCGTGGAAACCCCCGACGACGCCGACCAACTGCGGGACATCCTCGCCAAGCTCCGCTAGGGGGCCAACGAATACTTGATCCCAGCCTTGGTTCGCCCCTGCTCGATGAATAGACCAAGCGGACGCAAGCAGTAAGCCATCTGCTGGGCGACACCACGACCTATTCCCGCACGACTTGCCAGATCGGCGGTAGTGAACACCGGCGGCAAACCATCCGGAACCAACTCGAGCAGGTCACGCCCGTCGTTGAAGCGGTGACGACCGAGAATCTCACGGAGCAGGCGATCCTCGGTACGGAACCCGCCTCTCCCCCGCCGAACCTTCGCATCCGCCACCTGAACCTTGGTAACTGCGACCAATACGACCTCCAAACTCAGGTTCGGATGATCGAGAAGCGTGGGGATGCTGACCAACTCCGCAAAAAGGTCATAGACCGAACCATGCTTCGGTGATTTGCGCGGCTTAACCCCGGGCTTTTGGAGGTAGCTCTCGACGGCAATGGGGTATACGAGCAGTATCTGATTACTCGGAAGCAAGTGGTCGAGCTTCTTGCCCATGGCGCCGAACGAACCGGTCTGAATCTCGATCAGCGAGTCGTCGCGAAAGATATCAATGACAAACCCGTCGAGTGGGACCTCGAAGCGGTCACCCGGCTGTGCGTAGTCGGCCTTCAGCGCAGCATGAAGCGAGCCTTCGTTGAGCGTGCCGATATGAGGATCGCGGTCGATCTGGCGAGACTAGCCAAGTACTGCTCAGCTAGAGAACGACACCAGGCTTCCGCCATCGAGGACGATGCAGTTGCCTGTCATCCACTGGGCATCGGCGGCGAGAAACAATGCGGCTCGTCCAACATCACTGGGCTCACCGAGTCGCTTCAAAGGCATGCGCTGAGCAAACTGGTCTCCCGCTTCGCCCTCCCAAAGCAGCCGAGCAAAATCAGTTTTTACAACCGACGGCGCCAGTGAGTTGACGCGAACCCCAGGTCCAAGCTCAGCGGCCATCTGTTCGGTCATCTGCACGAGCGCGGCCTTAAGGATCGAGTACAGCCCGAGCGCAGCCGAGGTCTTGAACGCGCCGACCGAAGCAATATTGATGACGCAACCACCGTTGTCCTTCATCCAGGTTCGCCAGGCCGACTGGGTCCAGAGCAGGGGCCCGCGGAGGTTCACTTCGTAGGTCTTGTCGAACGCGCTGGCATCGGCATCGATGATTGGACCCGCGTGAGGGTTGGTGGCGGCGTTATTGACGAGAATGTCGATCGACCCGAACCGCTCAATCGTTGCGTCCATGACTTCGATGCCACCATCGACGCCCCCCGCGTGATGGGCCCGCCAGTCGACGTGTCCCCCACCGAGAGATGTCAGGTATTCGGCGGCCGCCTCACATTTGTCGGCTTTGCGCGACACGATCATCACGTTCGCCCCGGCGATCACGAATTCTTCAGCGATCGCCAGCCCGATCCCGGCAGAGCCACCGGTGATGATCGCCGTCTTTTCATCCAAACGAAGTTCCATAACTGCGAACGTAGCTGCCAAGTCCATCAGCCCACCAACGCTGACAGGCCAAGTACCCTGAAGTCTCGTTCGACCCAAGCAAGGATGGGGTACATGGCTGGCGGTCTCGTTGGTTTGCTGGATGATGTCGCAGCCTTAGCGAAGCTTGCCGCGGCTTCGATCGATGACGTGGGTGCCGCAGCCAGTCGCGCCAGCATGAAAGCCGCGGGCGTGGTGATCGACGACACCGCCGTAACACCCACGTATGTGCAGGGTCTGGCTGCCAAACGGGAGCTGCCGATCATCAAAAGGATCGCCACTGGCTCGATCCGTAACAAGCTGCTGTTCATCCTTCCCGCGGCGCTGGTGCTGAGCGAGTTCGCACCAACCTTTGTCGAGATCATCCTGAT
>JAACCU010000375.1 GCA_009937405.1 Actinomycetota bacterium | reverse complement strand
TGGTCATACGCCTGGTACCTCTGGCACTGGCCGGCCATCGGGCTGGTATTACTCGCCGACGAACGATGGGACATCGGAGGCAATGGCCCCCTCTTGATTGGGGCTGCCGTAGTCGGGTCGCTTGCTCTCGCTGCGGCCTCTCATCGCCTGGTTGAGAACCCGATTCGACACTCCGCCATGCTCACCGCCCGACCCGTCAGTTCATTCGCCATGGGCGCTGCGTTGATGGTCGTTCCGCTGGCCGCAGGTTGGACGGTGGTCCAACTGAGCAAGCAGGAGACGGTCGTAACCGCAGAACAACCCACGTTGGTGCTCTCCCCTCTCGATGCCCGTGGAGACAAGCCAATCGCCCCGTCACGATGCCACCTTGGGTACAGCCATGACCAGTTCTCCGACAACTGCGTCTACGGCGATCCCGATGGCGAGTTCACCATCATCCTGACGGGCGACAGTCACGCCCTCAGCTGGTTCCCAGCCTTTCGGCTGCTGGCTGAAGACCGCGGCTGGCAGCTTCACCTATGGGGGAAAGACGCATGCCAGCCAATCAGCCTCGACTTGTGGAACGGTTCGTCGAATCAGCCATACGAGACCTGCAATACGTGGCGCACGCAACTCCTCGAACATCTGTCAAGTCTTGATGACGTGAATCTCATCGTCGTTGGCCGGTCGATGGGATACTCGCGAAGCATCATCGGTGATGATTCGCTCCCGATTGCGGATCGTGCCATCGCTAGCGAACTATGGGGCGAAGCAACCCGTTCCTCCTTTGAATACCTCGCCGAGATGGCAGACAGCGTCGTCGTTCTCCGTGATGTCCCCTGGTTCGGGGAACCCAACTTCGTCGAATGTGTCTCACTGAACCTGGACAACTTCGCAGCATGTGCGCGGCCACTTGCTGGCAATGCCTACCGGGATACCTGGATGATCGAAGCCGAGTTGGCGAGTGGCGCAGCCGAGTACGTCGAGTACGTCGATGTCACGCCGATCGTTTGTCCGAATGATCCATGCGCTGCCGTCTCGCCCGATGGCATCGTCACCTATCGCGACAAGCACCACCTCACGCAGTCCTACTCGCAAGCGCTCGCACCGGAGATCGCGACTATCGTCGAAGGGATCGATTCAGCGGCTGCCGAGGGCTAATCGTCCGGCGGAAGCAGGTGATCCCAGTGGCCGGCAACGACCTCCTCGGCAAGGAGTCGCGCCGCCGCAAATTCCCGGTGACGGCCCAGGTACTCGTCGACCTCAGGGGCGAAAACCTCGGGAGGTCCGGGATTGAGTGTGACCTCGCCGAAGACAACACCCCGGTCCGTGTCATAGAAATCGAGCCGAGCAAACGGCACCCGAAGGGCTTTGCCGAAGCGTTCCGCAGTGGCGATCAGCTCATCACCGTTCACCGGCGGTGCGAGAGACTGATCGACACGATCGGCGTACTTGACGGGCCCGATGTCTTCCCAGTCCCGGTTCCAGAACTTGAACCGCCAGTTTGTGCGGTCGGCGCTCTCGCTGAGGTCGCGCTGCATGATCAGCTCAGCCCGGTCGTAGAAGCAGTAGATCTTGTAGTCGTCAGGAATCGCCGACTCGGTGCCCGGCTTCCGGAGCAACTCTTCGACAATCAAACTCTTCGAGATCTTCCCGCCGCTATGGAGATCAGCGTACGAGTCCTTGACCTCATCCCAGGTTCGCCGAACGCCATTGAGGCGATCGATGTAGGAGCCATCGTCCTGACGATCAAGCCCATACACGCCACGATTGGTCGAGCCGGCATCAGGCTTGATGAGGAATCGGTCGCCTAGTTCACCCGGGTTGACATCATCGATCGACGCGAACCGACCAAGGACTTCAGGATGAGAGATGCCCATGGCCGCGGCGTAGCGATATCCAGCGTACTTCCCGTTGAGGGTCCACCACGGATGCTTGACCCCGAGACGGCGCACCAATGCCATCCGACGCTTCGCCTCATGAAGAGAGTGCATGTACGACGCGGGCATTTCCTTGAAGGTGGCGAATACCTCCTCGAGTTCCCGAAGAGAACCACCCTGAATCCGCTCACCGTCAGTTGAAAGATCCTCTAGGCCATGGGCGAGCAACTCCCGGTCGAGTCGAACCGAGTCGTCCTCAGCCCATCGTTCAATCGTGGGACGAACCGCCTGCGCGAATCGAGTCCGCCGTTTGTCCACCCAGTTCACAAACCGTGCTTGCATACCCTTTGACGCCTCCACGGCGAACGTAGCACCGTCACAGACTCCCCACCATGTACGGCGCTAAATCATATCGCCAGGACATCGACGGGCTGCGAGCGGTCTCGATTCTCACCGTGATCTTGTTTCAAGCGGGCGTCGATTGGGCGGCTGGCGGCTATGTCGGGGTTGATGTCTTCTTTGTGATTTCGGGCTTCTTGATCACAGGGTTGCTCGTACGCGAAGCCTCGAGCACCGGGCGAATCTCAATCCGCAACTTCTACGCCCGACGGCTACGACGACTGCTTCCGCTCTCGGCAACTGTCCTTCTCGCCACGATGACGATCGGGGCGTGGGCCGTGGCACCAGCCGATCGGACAGCGCTTGTCGCTGACGCTCGTGCCGCCGCCCTCTATGTCGCCAATTGGCGATTCTCTGGACAAGCAACCGCCTACTCCGACACAGAGGTGACCGAGAGCCTGCTGATCCACTATTGGTCGCTCTCGATCGAAGAGCAGTTCTACGTCCTATGGCCGCTCTTGATCATCGTCGGGATCTGGATCACGAAAGCGGTTCCCTCGATTCCCTTGAGGCACTCTCTCGCGGTTCTGTTGAGTGCTCT
>JAACCU010000057.1 GCA_009937405.1 Actinomycetota bacterium | reverse complement strand
CGTTCTACAACGACGTTGCCCTTTGCAGCGTTGGGAGCGGAGCGGTCGTGGTTGACCTTGACATAGGGCGCCAGATGGCTGAGGCCCTGGGCGACCGCAAGGCGTTGATTCACCAAAACCATGGACACATAACCTGTGGCGGCAGCGTCGACGCCGCTGTTTGGTGGTACGTGGCCCTCGAACGTTGCATGCAGAGCCAACTCATCGCCGAAGCCGCGGGCCAACCCATCGAGATTCCACCGGAGCTTTGTGAGTCCGGTTACAAGCTTCAGGGCCACGACCTTGCCGGGTGGTTTCAGTTCCAACCATGGTGGGACGAACTCATGCGTGACGACCCGGGCTTCTTGAACTGAGCGACGCTTTGGCGCCAAGTTTCGGAGTTTGGTGGCGTTTGTTGTGCTCAGATTCCGTCGTCATTCCCACGGATCTTCGAGCCGGACCCTCATTCAGCCGAAGGTCGACTTAGGGCAAAAGACGGGCGAGGATTTCAGCGACGCACTCCGCCAGTGGCTTGCTGGTATCAATTCGAAGCTCAGGATTGGTCGGAGCTTCATACGGGGCAGAGATTCCGCTGAACTCGGCAATCTCACCCGCCCGGGCCTTCTGATAGAGGCCCTTCACGTCGCGCTGCTCGCACACCTCAAGGGGCGTATCGACAAAGACTTCAACGAACCGACCCTCGGGATGCAGGGCACGCACCTGATCGCGGTCGGCCTGATATGGCGAGATGAATGCAGTGATAACCATCATCCCTGAGTCCTGAAACAATCGGCACACCTCGCCGATGCGGCGAATGTTTTCCGTTCGATCCGCAGGCGCGAAACCAAGGTCTCGGTTCAATCCGAACCGGATGTTGTCGCCATCAAGTACGTATGCCGCCGATCCGCCGTGCACCAGCGCCTCCTCAACGGCAAACGCCAGCGTCGACTTGCCTGAGCCAGATAGACCGGTGAACCAGACCGTGATACTGGGATGGCCCAGAAGCGTTTCCCGGTCTTCGCCGGTGATCCGGCCTTCGGCTCGAACAATGTTTTCGGAGACCGGGTCTTCATCCACGAAGGAATCCCCGCGCCTGTAGGACGGCAATGATTCGACCCACGCACTCATCAACATCTTGGCGTGACGTGTCGAGCTGGAGATCCATGTCTGTTGGGCGAGCATACTCGGCACTCACACCCGGGAACCCGGCGATCTCCCCGCGGTCGGCAGCCTCGTACATCCCGTTGGAGTCGCGCTCGCGACACACGCTGATTGGCGTGTCGACGAACACCTCGACATAGCGGTCGCCACCGACAAGGACTTTCGCTCGGCTTCGGACATCGCTATCAGGGGCAACGAGCGCGGCAATGGCAATGAGCCCCTGATTGTTCACGAGCCGCGCGACTTCAGATACACGGCGGAGGTTCTCTGAGCGATCTTGAGCGCTGAAACCGAGGTCTCGACTGATACCCATCCGCACGTTTTGGCCATCGAGACGGATACTGACCTTGCCCCGATCAAAAAGCTCGCGTTCGAGCGCGGTGGCCAGTGTTGACTTGCCTGCGGCGGTTAAACCGCTAATCAGCACGGTGCATGGTTGCTGGCCGAATCGGATTGATCGTTCCGTTGGCTCGATACCGGACACCTGATGGATGAGGCTCGACTCGGGAGCCTGATCCCAGGCCGACGAACCAGCGACGATCATGCCCGCACCCAGTGTGGCGTTCGAAAGTCGATCGACGAGGATGAACGAACCAGTGGTCCGATTGTCGGCGTACGGATCAAAGAGCAGTTCGCGGTCTGAGGTCACCGCGCACAACGCAATGTCATTGAGGTTCAGTTGGGAAGCGTCTTCTTGCTCGAGGGTGTTGATCTCTACGCGGTGACGAATAGCTGAGATGGTCGCATTGCTCGCTCCGTTCGTCGACTGGAGGAGATACTGACGCCCGGGTTCAGCTGGCTCTTCGCCCATCCAGACCACCATGGCCTCAACATCGTGAGCGCGGAGCGGTTCGGCGGCCGGACTGACGAGCAGATCCCCGCGGCTGGCATCGATCTCGTCGGCCAACGTCAGTGTTACCGCCCGACCGGGGCCGGCAACCTCGAGATCGCCGTCAAAGGTGACGATCCGTTCCACCGTTGACTGCACGCCGGACGGCATTGATACGACCATGTCACCGGCGCGGACAGTGCCAGACGCGATTGTGCCGGCAAACCCACGAAAGTCGAGGTCCGGGCGAACCACCATTTGCACGGGCATGCGAAAGTTTTCGAGGTCGACTCCTAACTCGACGTCAACCGTCTCCAGGTGCTCCATCAACGGCGGTCCATCGAACCATCCAAGGTTTTCGCCGGTATCAACGACGTTGTCGCCGAGCAGAAGAGACATCGGCAGAAAGTAGGGGTCGCCGAGATCCAGGCTCTTGCTAAATTCTCGATAGCTCTCACATGTCTCGTCGAAACGGCCCTGGTTCCAATCGACGAGATCCATCTTGTTGACGGCAACGACCACGTTTCGGATGCCTAGGAGGCTGGCGATGAAGCTGTGCCGTTTCGTCTGGGCCATCACTCCGTGGCGGGCGTCGATCAAGATGATGGCCAGCTGGCAGGTTGAGGCGCCGGTGACCATGTTGCGGGTGTATTGCTCGTGCCCGGGGGTGTCGGCGATTATGAACTTGCGACGAGCGGTCGAGAAGTAGCGGTAGGCAACGTCGATCGTGATGCCCTGCTCACGCTCGGATTTCAACCCGTCCATAAGCAACGCTAGGTCGATGGCCTCACCGGCGTGACCGGTGATGGTCGAGTCGGCTTCGAGGGTGGCGAGGGTGTCCTCATAGATCATTTTCGAGTCATGTAAGAGCCGGCCGATGAGGGTGGACTTGCCATCGTCGACGCTCCCGCACGTCAGGAAGCGGAGCAGATCCTTACGTTCGTGCTCGGCGAGATAGGCGTTGATATCGGTGGCAATGAGTTCGCTCTGATGACTCACTAGAAATATCCTTCCCGCTTCTTCTCTTCCATGGACCCCGACTGGTCGTAGTCGATGACGCGTCCCTCACGCTCGGAGCGGGTGGCGAGCAACATTTCCTGGATGATCTCAGGCAGCGTGGTCGCCGTCGATTCCACGGCACCGGAAAGCGGATAGCAGCCCAAGGTTCGGAACCGAACCGAGCGCATCTGAGGCTCTTCGCCAGGCTCGAACTGGAAGCGATCATCGTCGACCATGATCAGAGTGCCGTTGCGCTCAACGACGGGTCGGACTGCCGAGTAATACAGGGGAACGATCGGAATCTCCTCGAGGTGGATGTATTGCCACACATCGAGTTCGGTCCAGTTGCTGATCGGGAAGACTCTGATCGATTCGCCCGTGTTGACCCGGCCGTTGTAGAGGTTCCAGAGTTCGGGCCGCTGATTCTTCGGATCCCAGCGATGAAACTTGTCACGAAAGCTGAATACCCGTTCCTTCGCCCGCGACTTTTCTTCGTCCCTGCGGGCGCCGCCAAATGCAGCGTCATAGCCGCCGGCGTCAAGGGCCTGCTTGAGGGCCTGGGTCTTCATGACGTCGGTGTAGTTCTTCGAACCGTGGTCGAACGGGTTGATTCCTTGGGCCACTCCATCTGGGTTGGTGTGCGAAAGAATCTCAACTCCGAGTTCGGCCGCCACCCGCTCGCGGAACTCGATCATCTCCCTGAACTTCCAGGTGGTATCAACGTGCAGAAGTGAAAACGGGATCTTTCCCGGAGAAAAAGCTTTGCGAGCGAGATGGAGCAGGACCGACGAATCCTTGCCGATCGAATACAGCATCACGGGTCGGTCGAACTGAGCCACAACCTCACGAATGATGTGGATGCTTTCTGACTCCAGTTGGCGTAGATGGGTCAGGCGCAGCTCGGCAGGGAGCGTGGTCGTCGACATGGAGATCAGCCTAGAGGGTGAGGATCCAGGTCAAGAGCCTGTCATTCGCGTGGCGGCCACATCCTCATCTCGGATGAATGCTGAGACCAGCACCGCGGGCGCCATCATGAGGCCGGCAACAAGGAATGCCGCCTGGTAGGCGGCGAGGCCTTGGGCCCCTGACCCCGGGCCAACGCCGCCGATCGGGGCCAACGCGGCAAGCGCGGTTGCGGTGATCGCGACACCAATCGCCGCCGATGCTTGTCGTTGCGTATTAAACAGCGATGCCGCTCGGGCCAAGTCAACGCTCTCCACTCGAACGTAAACGGCCGCCTGTATTGCAAGAAAAACCGAGCCGAGGAAGAGGCCCCGCACGAACATCACTCCTCCGATAAGGGGCAGTGGGGTGTTCGAGTCGACGAAGACGAAAACGG
>JAACCU010000374.1 GCA_009937405.1 Actinomycetota bacterium | reverse complement strand
CGAACGACGGAGTGAAGCGAAAGCCGGTCGTAGTTACCGATGAGTTCGGCAACGAGTCGATCGCCATCCATTCGGTTGGGGTTCTGGCGATGGCCTGGGATCATCGAGCATTCGACGGTGCGTACGCCGCGGCATTCTTGAACAGGATCCGCGAGATCATCGAAACCCGTAACTGGGAGGCAGAGGTCCACTGACCTCTACCGTCGACCTCGACTCGAGCCTGCGAATCCGCTGGCTCGGCCGAGTCCGGTACCGCGACGCGCTGGCACTCCAGCGCCAACTCGTCGCAGGTGAAGATGACCACCTCCTGCTGCTCGAACACGACCATGTAGTCACACTGAGCAAGCGGACGCCGATCGAGCACCTCTTGGTCGATGTGAAGTCGCTCGGAGCCGACGTTGTCGCCGCTGACCGGGGGGGCGACATCGCCTATCATGGGCCTGGGCAGCTTGTCGGTTATCCAATTCTCACCGTTGCGGGTAAACGAGGTGGAGGCATGGCCGACACTGCCGTCTACGTCGAGAGTATCGAGCAGCTTCTGATCGATGTCCTCACAGATCTCGGTGTCGATGGCGGACGGATACCTCGATCCACCGGAGTATGGGTCGACGTCGAGGGGCTTCGACCCCGCAAGATTGCTGCCATCGGTGTGCGCATCACCCGAGGACGATCCATGCACGGGTTCGCCCTCAACGTCGACCCCGACCTGGCCTGGTTCGACCGAATCGTTCCCTGTGGGATACGCGACAAGGGCGTCACGTCGTTGGCGGCCGAAGGGGTTGATATCTCGATGCGTGAGGTCGTCGATCTGGTTGCCGCTAAAGCTGGAGATCAATGGGGCCGAGACCGACCCGTTGATCGGGCCGACGTTGCCTGGCGGGTTCCGGTCTCTGACCTGGCACCGTTCACCCGAGGCGAAGGAGTCGGTACGCCGGTCGGTCGACAAGGCATTGGCTATGGCGAACAAGCGGACGGCACATCGGTTCGGTTGCTTGGTCGGCTTGCCGAAGCCGGCGTGGCCGCTGACCCGGTCAGGCTGAAGTCCCGCAAACCCGAATGGATGCGAGTGCCGTTGGACACTGGTCCGAAATATCGCGAAATCAAGAAAACGATGCGCGAACTCGATCTTGTCACCGTGTGCGAAGAGGCCGGCTGTCCCAATATCTCGGAGTGTTGGAACGATGGCACTGCCACATTCATGATCCTCGGCGAGCGGTGCACCCGAGCCTGCGGTTTCTGCTTGGTCGACACGCGTAAGCCTGTTGCCGCCGACCCCGACGAACCGGCCCGCGTGGCGCAGGCCGTCGACCGCATGGCGCTGAAACACACGGTGGTCACGATGGTGGCGCGTGACGACCTTGCCGATGGGGGAGCGTCGGCGGTTGCGGAAACCATTCACGCCATCCGGGCCCAGGTTCCGGCGTGTCGGGTCGAGGTGCTCGTCTCCGACTTCAGAGGAGACGACGACTCTTTACAGACGGTCTTCGATGCTTTACCCGATGTGTTCAACCACAACATCGAGACTGTTGCGCGGTTGCAACGCGCCGTTCGACCTTCGGCTGGTTATGCGCGTTCGCTGTCGGTACTGGCGCGTGCCAAGCAAGCAGGACTCGTCACCAAGTCGTCGATCATCGTCGGCATGGGCGAGACAGAGGAAGAGGTCGTTCAGACGATGTCAGACCTCGCGGCCAGCGGCGTCGATATCGTGACCATCGGCCAGTATCTCCGCCCGACCTCGCACCATCTGCCGGTGGCGGCATGGTGGGAGCCGAAAGTGTTCACCCGCTGGAAGGAACAGGGCGAGGCCATGGGCATTGATCATGTCGAGTCGAGTCCGCTCACCCGTTCCAGCTATCACGCTCGCGAAGCCGCTGACGCGGCGGCGCGGCCCTAACGTCGCGAACTGATCACGCCGGTGTTGAAGCCAGCGAGGCTGAGACCGCCGGCAAAGCGGGCGTGCTCGATCTTGGTGCAGCGATCCATCACGACATCGAGGCCCGCCTTGGCTGCGACCCTTGCTGCGTCGGCCGACCAGAGTCCGAGTTGGGTCCAGAACACCTTCGCCCCGATCTCAGCCGTTTCCTCAGCGATCGAGGGAAGGTCCTCGCTGCGGCGGAAAACGTCTACAAGGTCGGGCACGACTGGAAGGTCGGCAAGCGACGGATAGACGGGGCGCCCGAGGATCTCCGTCTCACGCGGATTGACCAGGTACACCTCAAAGTCAGTGGACGAACTCAGTAGGTAGGTGGCAACGAAGTAGCTCGAACGAGCCGAGTTAGATGAGGCGCCGACGATGGCGATTGACTGAGACTCATCGAGAATCCGCTTGCGTTCACTCACGCTTGGCGGAGTCCAACCAGGAATGTGGTCACGCATCGCCAGCCCCAAGGGCAGTGTTTCCAAGGGCAGTGTTTCCAAGGGCAGTGT
>JAACCU010000373.1 GCA_009937405.1 Actinomycetota bacterium | reverse complement strand
GTTTCATACTCAACACTGGCGAGTCGGTCACACTCCATCGCTGGTCGGAGAGCGACATCGACATTGAGATCGACCACTGCCGTGGCATTGCCGTCGTTACGCGATCCGCCGGCACGATTCATGTGCAGTCGGGGTCAACGACAGTTTCGATGCTGATCGAGCCGCGCTTCGTCATCCCCGGTTCTGAGCTGCCTCCTGGCGGTCTCATCGCTCCCATGCCGGGTGTGGTTCTTGATGTCCGCTGTGCGGCCGGTGACACGGTCGAGGCAGGCCAGGTGCTGGTGGTGCTCGAAGCGATGAAGATGGAGCACCACATCACCGCGCCCGTCGCCGGCACCGTCACCGAGGTGTCAATCGCGGTCGGCGAACAGCTCGAAAACGGCGTACCGCTACTCACCATCGATGATGGGACCGGAGACGAGTGATGCTTTGGACATTCTGCCGCCCGGCACCGAGGATCAACGAGGAACACCGATGGAACCAATAAAGATTGCGAACTGCTCCGGGTTCTATGGCGATCGGCTGTCTGCGGCGAAGGAGATGGTCGAGGGCGGGCCAATTGACGCGCTCACCGGCGACTGGCTGGCCGAACTCACCATGCTCATTCTTGCCCGCACCCAGGCCAAGTATCCCGGTAGCGGCTATGCCCGCACATTCGTGAAGCAGATGGAAGAAGTGATGGGCGCCTGTCTCGACAAGGGCATAAAGGTTGTGTCCAATGCCGGCGGTCTCGACCCTGACCACTGCGCCGAAGCCATCGCAGAAGTGGCCGACAAACTGGGGCTCAACCCTACGATTGCCTATGTCGACGGTGACAACCTGCTTCCTCGCATGGAGGAGCTCAGGGCGGCCGGCATCGACATCATCAACTTCGAGACCGGCGACCCGGTTGCGGACGTCGACTACATCTCGGCCAACGCCTATCTCGGATGCTGGGGCATCGTCGATGCCTTGAACTCCGGCGCTGACATCATCGTCACCGGGCGGACGACCGACGCCGCAATCGTGTGCGGACCAGCGGCGTGGCATCACGGCTGGGCCCGAGATGATTGGGATCAACTAGCTGGAGCGGTCACTGCAGGTCACATCATTGAGTGCGGCACCCAAGCCACGGGCGGCAACTATTCGTTCTTCAAGGAGATTCCAGGTCTCGAACGGGCCGGTTTCCCGGTCGCTGAGGTCGCCGCCGATGGCTCGTCAGTCATCACCAAGCACGCCGGCACCGGCGGCGCTGTCACCGTGGGCACGGTTACCTCGCAGCTGCTCTACGAGATCGGCGCTCCGGCCTATCTCGGCCCCGACGTCACCAGCCGGTTCGACACGATCGAACTCAGCCAGCAAGGCCCGGACCGGGTCCTCGTGTCTAACGTCAAGGGCGAGAAGCCGCCGAAGACGCTGAAGGTCTCGATGAACTCTTGGGGTGGGTTCCGTAGCGACCTCAACCTGGCACTCACCGGTCTCGACGTCGAGGCGAAAGCTGAGCTGTTAGAAGCGGCGTTCTGGAAAGCGGTTCCCTACAGTCCCGACGACTTCGAATCCGTGACTTCGACCGTGGTGCGATCAGATCATGTCGATCCAGCCACGAACGAGACGGCTACCGCCTCGTGGCGTCTGACTGTCAAGGACAACGATGAACGCAAATGCAAGGGCATCGGGGTCGGCGTCAACGACATGGCCTTGGCCACGATCCCAGGTTTCTATGGACTGGCCGGCTCAAGCTTCGGCAAGCCGTTCGGGGTTCACACGTCGGGGCTCGTTTCGGCCGATCTCGTGCCTCAGAACGTCGTGATTCTCGACGGCTCCCGCACGGTGGTGGAGAGCGTCGCTCCGCCATCGGACGTGGTCGTGGCACCAACGCGACCCGCCATCCCGTCAGCTCCCGCGGGCGAAACCCGCCGCGCCGCGTTGGGTCTCGTTGCCGGCTCACGATCTGGCGACAAAGGCGGCAACGCCACTCTCGGCCTCTTTGCCCGAACCGCTGAGGCATACGCCTGGCTCGACGAGATGCTCACGACCGACAAACTGCGTCAACTGCTCCCTGAAACCGCGGATCATCAAATTGAGCGACATCCGATGCCCAACATCTGGTCGATCAACTTCCTGATTCACGGGATCTTGCAGGAGGGTGTGGCCGCGTCGACTCGCCAAGATGGACAGGCCAAGTCGCTGGGGGAGTGGGTGCGTGCTCGTCATGTCGACATTCCCGTATCACTGTTGGGCAACAGCGCTTGATGGGCGGGATGCTCGAGCGGCTCCGGGGCGTGCCTGCCCCCAAACCTGTCTTGAGTCGCGAGCGAGCCGATGCGTTGACGGTCCGTCAGCGTGAGATTCTCGATGAACTCGGCCGCATCTTTGACAATGGCTTTGTTGATGTGACCATGGCCGAGTTGGCCAGCCAGCTGAACTGTTCACTGCGCACGTTGTATGGCCTCGCTGAAGGCCGCAATGAGCTTGTGTTGATGGTGGTCGACCGCAACCTCCGCAGTGTTGGCCGTGCCGCCCACGACGCCATCCATGACGACATGACCGCCATCGACGCCACCCGGGCCTACCTCGGCGCAGCGACAGTTGCGGTGCAGGACACGACCGAGGAGTTCGCCCGAGACATGGCGACGCTCCAGGCGGGAATGAGCTTGAATGCTGGCCACTCCGACTATCTGGTCGACGTCACTCGATCGCTTCTCGACCTTGCGGTCGAGCAGGGTGAAATCGATGACGTCGACACCGCAGCTGTGGCCCGGGTGATCGCCGGTCTCGGCCGAGATTTCGCCCGTGCCCACGTAATCCCGACGCTACGTGAATCACCCAAGAAGGCAGCCGACGACATGGTTGACGTCGTGCTGGCCGGACTCCGGAGGACCTGATGAGTGTTGTACTGAGTGAAACCAAGGGCGGCGTGTGCACCGTCACACTCAACGATGTGGAAAACCGCAACTCGCTGAGCATGCTCCTGCTGGCGGAGTTGATGGATGCGCTGGACGAGGCCGAGGCCGATGACACGGTGCGTGTCATCGTGCTCACCAACGCGGGGACGGTGTTCTGTGCTGGGGCGGACTTGTCGCAGCGCTCCGGACGCTCAGAATTTGACAGGCCGGTTCGCAAGGTCGATGCAGCAGAGTTGTTTGCCCGCTTCGGGAAGTCGGCCAAGCCGTACGTCGGCAAAATTAATGGCCACACTGTTGCCGGAGGCATGGGCATCGCTGCCGCCATGGATTACTCGGTGGCGCTCGACACCGCAAAAATGGGCTTTACCGAAGTCCGTATCGGTGTGGCGCCAGCGATGATCTCAGTGCTGTGCTTGCCGAAGATGCGCGCTAGTGATGCCCGGGCCGCTTTCCTGCGAGGCAACCGATTCCTTGCCCCCGAGGCGGAACGTATCGGCATCATCAATCGTGCGGTGGCCGCCGAAGAGATCGACGCGGCAGTCGATGAAGTGGTCGCTGACCTCCTTGCTGGCTCACCCGGAGCGATCGCTGCGAGTAAGCAATTGCTGGCAAAGGTGCCCGACATGACCATGGACGACGCGTTTGCGTGGACTGGAGAATTTTCCGCCTCGCTCTTCCGCACCGATGAGGCCAAGGAAGGCATGGCGGCATTCCTCGAGAAACGACCCGCGAGCTGGATCCCTCAGCCCGACTCTGGAGACATCTGATGGACTTCGACTTTCCCGGTGACGACGACCCTCGCCGGCTTGGCGTTCGGGCCTGGCGTGATGCCAACCCCAACCCGACCCAGGCCGAGCTGCACAAAGCGGGCTACGTCGCTCCCCATTGGCCGGCACCGTGGGGGATCGCCGCCGACCCGATCCACCAGGTCATCATCAGCCAAGAGCTCCAAGGGCTGAAGGTCGCCTCCGACACACAACGCAAGAAGATGGCCTCCAACGCCATCGGAATCGGCTGGGCCGCGCCCACGATTCTCCTTGGTGGAACCGAGGAGCAGAAAGACCGCTACCTCGACAAGATTTTCACCCACGAAGAGATCTGGTGCCAGCTGTTTTCTGAGACCGAAGCGGGTTCTGACCTCGCAAACCTTGCCACTCGGGCTGAGCGCGACGGCGACGAGTACATCATCAATGGCTCAAAGATCTGGTCATCGGGCGCTCACGCGAGCGATATGGGCATCCTCATTGCTCGCACCGATCCGGATGCGCCGAAGCACAAAGGCATCTCATACTTCGCTGTTCCCATGGACACCCCTGGATTGTCGATGACCCCGATCATCGACATGACGACGGCCCATTCCTTCAACCAGGTGTTCTTCGACGACATGCGCCTCCCGGTCAGTGCTCGCATCGGTGAGGAGGGCGACGGCTGGCGTCTTGCCAAGGTGACTCTCGCCAATGAGCGAGTCTCTCTTTCGTCGGCGGGTTCGCTCTGGGGCTCGGGGCCATCGGCGGAAATGCTGGTGGACCTCGTTCGTGCGAACGGTGGGGAGTCCGACCCGATTCTGCGAGACAAGATCGCCCGGATGCACTGCAACGCGGAAGTGCTTCGGCTCAACCGACTTCGCACGCTCTCGGCCAAGCTCAACGGCCGCACTCCTGGCACAGAGGCCTCGATTCAGAAGTTGATGGCCGATGAGCACGGCCAAGAGGTCATGGAAGTTGCCAAGGAACTGACGGGAGCCCACGGGATGCTCACTGGCTCGGGTCCGGGCGGCGAAATTCCTGTTGGGATGCGGTCGGGCGGCACC
>JAACCU010000372.1 GCA_009937405.1 Actinomycetota bacterium | reverse complement strand
CGCCAGTGGCCGATACCAATCGGGACCAGTCAGAATCCCATCCATGGAGGCCCGCCGGCGGATGGCTTGCGTGCGGGGGTCGGGAGATCATCGCTATCGTCATATGCTATGGCCTTCGGTCCGAGGACACGAACGCGAGCCCCCGATTCTGCGACAGAAAGAACATTCGCGATGTCAGCGCCTCAGTCCCGCTTCTCCGAAGTTGCCATAACCGGCCTGGCCCATGTTGATGCTGATGTCGTCGTCACGACACAGTCGATCGATGAGCAATTGTCGGCCACGCTCGATCGCTTCGATATGCAGCGAGACCTACTTCAAAGTTTGACGGGCATCGACGAGCGCCGCTTCTGGCGTGAAGGCATGGAGCCGAGCGACGCGGCCGTGCTAGCCGCCGAGAAGCTCCTCGACAACAGTGATGTCGACCCGGATGCAATCGGCATGCTCATCAACACCTCAGTTTGTCGCGACCACCTCGAACCATCCACGGCATCTATCGTCCAGGGCAAGCTCGGCCTAGGCCGTGACTGCATGAACTTCGATGTTGGAAGCGCCTGCCTCGGCTTTATCAGCGGAGCAAACATCGCTTCGGCGATGATCGAACGAGGCGACATAGAACATGCACTCATCGTCGATGGCGAGGATTGCCGCCAGGTCGTCGAAGCTACTGTTGCGCGACTCCAACGTTCCGACATCGACGAAGCCACGTTCCGTGAACAGTTCGCCTGCCTCACGCTCGGATCCGCAGGTGTCGCAATGCTGCTGTCGCGGACGAGTGAATCAGCGGGCGGGCCGCGCTATCTGGGTGGGCTGAGCGTGTCGGCGGCCGAGCACCACGGGCTGAGTGTCGGCGACCTAGAGGAGGGTCGCACCGACGCTCACGCATTATTGATGGCAGGACTTGATCTTGCAAAAGACGGGTGGCAGGAGGCGCAAGCAGAGTTCGGCTGGTCGACCGACTCTGTGGCGATGGTGGCGGCACACCAGGTGAGCCGCGTGCACACCGACATGCTGATCGACCGACTCGGGTTCAACCACGACCAAGTCCCGCGGACCTATCCGATCTTTGGCAACACCGGCCCGGCTGCAGTACCTACCGTCCTTTCCAAAGAGGTCGATGCTGGTCGGCTCAAGTCCGGAGATCGGGTGATCCTGACCGGAATGGGCAGTGGGCTCAATGCCTCGGCGGTCGAGGTCGTCTGGTAAGGAAAGCCGGCACCCTCGGCAAATACGGCTGCCGCCCCCGGTGGCGGGTGAAGGCCTCAGCCGGCGGGTTCATTTGGACTGGTTTTTGCCGATATGCAACGCATGGACTCTTTGGGCGATCGTGGCGATCCGGGGGAAGGAGGCGGGTCATTTCGACCGTCCTTCGAGGTGGTGCTGGTTTCGGCGCAGCGCGGCGATGGGCGGGCATTCGATCATTTGTTCGAGGCGCTGAATCGCAGGGTGCACGCGTTCGTGCGGGTTCGAGGCACAACCGATCCTGAGGGCTTGGTCAACGAGGTCTTCTTGAAGGTGTTCACGAACCTGAGTGGTTTCGACGGCAATGAGGTGCAGTTCCGGGCGTGGGTCTTCACGATCGCCCGAAACAAGTTGATTGATGAGGGCCGTCGTCGGCAGCGGCGGGTGGCGGAGACATCGATGGAAGCTGCCATGGAATCCGTTGCTTCAGCGGGATCGGGGGTGGGTGATGTCGAGGCTGAGGCTCTCAGTTCGCTAGGTGACGGCTGGGTCGCCGCCCAACTGGGTGCACTCACTGCGGAGCAGCGTGAAGTAGTGGTGTTGCGGATCGTGGCCGACTTGACGATTGAGGCCATCGCTGAGGTGTTGGGCAAGCGGGTGGGGGCGGTGAAGGCGTTGCAGCGTAGGGCATTTCGCACTTTGGCCAAAAATTTGGAGCAGAAGGCCGCACCCTTATGACTGGTTTGGGCGTTGCTGGAGGTGAGATGAACTTTCGACGGCTGCGCGATGCTGATATCGAGGCACTGATTGCTGGTGAACCTGCCGCGCGTGTACCGGGCCGGGTCGCTGAGCTGGCGGGCGCCCTTCGTAGCGAGTTCGATGCGACCCCGACCGTTGGGGTGGGCACTGCGTTGGGAGAATTTCTCGATGTCGTCGACCTCACCACAACCCCGACCGCGACAAGCGCCGGTAGTGGTAGGGGGCTGGGCACGAAAGCGGCTGCCGTGTTCGGGGTGCTTTCGGTAAAGATGTTGTTGGGGGCTGCGGTCGCGGCGGCGAGCGTGGGCGGAGCTCACGTGTTGGGGGTCGTTGATGTGCCCGGCCTTCCCAACATTGCGAACACGGTCTTGGTCGAGATCCCCGAACCGGCCCATGACACCTCCATTCAGCCTCCCGCACTGATCGAAAGCGACGACGGTGCTCGTGGTGGGCAAGGTGAGCAAGATCACTTGCCGGTCTCTGAAGGACCAACGCCTGAGCCGATTGCTCCTACCCCTGATGGCCCCGAGCCGGGTGATGGCTGCGAGTTCGGGCAGGAAACAGCGGAGACTAACGCCGGAAGTGCTGCTGAAACCAGCGGGAACGATGGTGTCCCGGTGGATCCCTGCGCCATCAATCGGGACGCCGCCGAGGCCTCTCTTGACCAGGGCCAGGCCAGGGAGCCGGGTCGGCCCGATGATGTTCCCTCTGACGACCGCGAAGGCAGCCCCGCTAGTCGTCCATAAAAGGTTGGGCCCGCCCGTACCCCTTCGAGGGGTTGAAGCGTTTCTAGTTATGCAGACGGTCAACCCGAAACGAATTGTTTGTTGGGTTGGCGCTCTTACCGAAAAGGCGACCTGGGCCAAATATCTGGGAAGCAAAGCTACAGACCCGCATGCGGGTGTTTGGGCTACCGAAGCAAGACACATCTCAAGGAGCAGGAAATGCGCACGAAGTTCACAGTCACTCTCACCGTCCTCATGGCGATGTTGGCCTTGGTGGCCGGCCCCGCCTACGCCGACACAGATTCCGTTGATGGCGATGACGATGCGGCCGAGGTCGAGGTCGAGGAAGTTGAAGTAGAGGACGAGGGCGACGATGACGGCGAGGGTCTCGGCCAGGTCCGTTCCGCCGCTGCTCGAGCCCGCGCCGCAGCGAAAGATCTTGAAAACGGCGAAGCCGACCCTGAACTCGAAGAAGGCCACGACCGTGCCACCGAGGCACTTCAAGCCGTAGTCGACCGGCTCTCGGTGGAAGGCGCTGGTGGGTCTGGTGTGGCTGCTGAAGTTCTGACGGCGCTCCTCGCGGGTGAGTCACCCTCGAAGATCGGTGCCGCACACGGTGCCGAGATGGCTCAGGCTGCTGCGGATCGACGTGCTGAACGTGCCGAAGCCGGACACGGTCGTCCCGAGGACGCTGGCCGTCCCGAGGACGCGGGTCGTCCCGATGATGCTGGGCGCCCATAGCCAACCTGCATAACGGATAGAACTGCTTCGGTCACGAACCCTAATTTATGGTTTCGGCCGGAGTGGTTCCGCGCCAGGCCTGACACTCACGGCCACCGAAAACTCACCGTTAGGAAAACCATGCCCAAACCCAAGATTGCTCGACCGTCGCGGCCTCTGGCCGTAGTTGCCGTTGTCGTGGGTCTCCTCGTGGCCGGCTGCTCGGACACAGAGTCCGTCACCGACACAGCGAACCCTGACCAACCGGACACAGCAGCATCCGAAACGGACGAGACCGAATCGACCGACTCGAGCGACGGTGACAGCAGCGACGTAGCAACGTCCGTTCCTGATGCGGTCACAGAGGAAGACCTTGCCCGATTCATTGCCGCGACAGAAGCAGCCCTGGTCGGCACCAGCGCAGAGGGACTGATACTCGAAGCCCCCGAGATATACATCGCTATTGCCCAGGCATCATGCGCCCGCTTCAGCCAAGGCGACACCCTCCAACAGATCGTCAGCGACCACCTTGACGACGCTGACACGACGCCAGTGGCCGACGATGAGCAGCTCATCGGAGCACTCCTGGGCGCGGCAGTCGAAACTATCTGCCCCGAACACGCGGCCAAAGTCTGACGGACCATCGACCTGTGACGGTCATCGCACGCACGCACGCACGCATGCACGGGAGGGTTGGCTCGCGGACGGTGACTTCGGGCGGCCGACGACGGCATTTGTGGTTAGGTTGGGACAATGCAGAGTGACATGGACGACTCAGGCGCGGACGCTCCCGTCACGGACCGGGTCGGTTGGCTCCTGGGACAGGTTGAGGCCGCGGACTTCGAACGGGTTGATCCGCCGGCCGAAATCTGGGACCGGATCGAGGCGTCGATCGTGTCGGATCCGCCAATATCACTGAAAGAAGCGCCGTCTCGCGAGGTCCCTGCGAGCATGGTCGTCGAGTATTCGATTGATGCCACCGACGTCGTGACTGATTTTGGGCAGAGTTGGGCCCTGTTCGCCCGTGACAACGACGCCCCCGAGCTGGCGGTCCTAGCGCCAGACCGCACTCTCTGGACTTACTTCAACAGTGATGAGGCTCGGGAATTGTGGCAGCTCCTTGTGGCGCGCGTCCGG
>JAACCU010000056.1 GCA_009937405.1 Actinomycetota bacterium | reverse complement strand
GGCAAGATCATGGCCGGCTTCTTTGAGCCGCGCGGCAAGGTCTGGCGAATGGACCAGATCCCCCGCGACTTCTCTTTTGACTCGCTTCCCGAAGACTGGGAGCACATCGGCCCGATCTTTGAACGGGCCATTCACCGGGTGCCGGCGCTGGGGGAGTGCGGCTTGCAGTTGTTCTTCAACGGGCCGGAGGCGTTCACCCCGGACGGCGTCTACTACATGGGTGAGACTCCTGAGGTCGACAACTGTTATGTCGCCGCAGGATTCAACTCGGTGGGCATCCAGAGTGCAGGTGGAGTCGGATGGGCGCTCGCCGACTGGATCGCGGACAAGCATCCACCGATGGATCTCAACTCCGTCGACATTCGTCGGGCCCAGCCCTTTCAGGCTGACGAGGACTATCTTAAGGATCGGGTTTCGGAGAGCCTTGGTCTTCTTTACGCCATGCACTGGCCTTTCCGACAGTATGAAAGCGCTCGGGGGGTCCGGGTGTCGCCGCTGCACGAGCGCATCAATGCCGCCGGTGGTGTCTTTGGTGAAACAGCGGGTTGGGAGCGACCCAATTGGTTCGCCAACGAAGGCCAGGCACGGGAGTACGAATATTCCTACGGGAAGCAAAACTGGCATGACAATATGGTGGCCGAGTGCATGGGGGTGCGCGAAGCGGTCGGCGTGTTTGATCAGACGTCTTTCGCCAAGTTTGTGGTCGAGGGACCCGATTCCCTTGAGGTCTTGAACACGATCAGCGTCGCCAACATCGACGCGCCGATCGGCAAGGCGATCTACACCCAGTGGTGTAATCGCAAGGGTGGCATCGAGTCGGACCTCACCGTGACAAGAACCGGCGAGGATGCCTTCTTTGTCGTGACGGCTGCAGCCGCGGAGAATCGTGACCTCTCCTGGTTGAAGCGAGCAGCCCGGGGCCGACGCATTGACATCACCAACGTGACCGATCGCATGGCGATGATCGGGTTGATGGGGCCTAATTCCCGCAAGGTTCTCGCTCAGCTCACCAGTGTCGGGCTTGACAATGAGTCGTTTGCATTCGGTACGAGCCGGCGGCTCGAGGTGGCCGGCGTCGATGTGACCGCCATGCGGATGAGTTATGTCGGCGAACTCGGTTGGGAGCTCTACGTCGGCAACGATGATGCTGTCACCGTGTATGACGCGCTGGTCGAGGCCGGATCTGGTCACGGCCTGGTTCACGCCGGCTATCACGCCATGAACTCGTTGCGCCTCGAGGCGGGTATGCGGCACTGGGGTCACGACATCACCGATGAAGACACTCCCCTTGAAGCTGGTCTGGGGTTCGCTATTTCTTGGGACAAGGACGCAGATTTCATCGGCCGGGAAGCACTCGAATCGCAGCGGGGCGAGCCTCGTAGCAAGCGCCTCATCCAGTTCCGAATCGAGGACCCTCACCTGCTGACGTATCACGACGAGCCGGTCTATCGAGATGGTGTCGTGGTGGGACGGACGTCGTCATCAATGTGGAGCGCGACACAGGAACGCTGCTGCGCTATGGGTTACCTCGAGCACCCCGATCGCGAAGCGGTTAGCAACGATTGGCTCGCTGCCGGCACGTGGGAGACCAACATTGCCGGCAAGCGTGTGCCCGTGTCGACATCGATTCGTAGCTGGTACGACCCTCAGAATCGGCGACCACATCTCGAGAACTGAGGCCTCATTGCTCTAGTGACTGCAGCGTGGCACTGACTTGGCGATGGATGATGCCGTTCAAGGATGCGTGGTCGTGGACATCTGGCTCGAGTATCAAATGCATTCCCAAGCCGTCGATGACCGCCATGGTGTGTTCGGCTGCGAGTGTGACCATGTCGTCGTCTGGGTGGCGTTCGCTGGCCCGGGCGAAGGTTTCCGCCAGCAACCGTCGCCATGTGACATAGCTTCGCTGGTGTTGGCTGGCCAGGGCCGTTGATGTGGCGGCTCTGCCGCAGAAGGCGAGCCACGCCCGCCACTCGCGGAGCCGGACATCGTCGAGTGGTAGAGACTCGACGATGGCGTTAGCGATTGCGACACCGTCGCCTTTGGCGGCAACCAGGTCGGCGCGGAACCGGTCGATGCCTGCCTGATTGGCATCGGTGAGGACGCTGAGCAAGATGGCATCCTTGCTTTCGAAGTAGTGCGTGATTTGGCCGGTGGTGGCCCCGACGTGTTTGGCGATGCGTCGCATGGAGGCCGCCTCGAAGCCTTCGGTGGCGATGAGTGTCCATGTGGCGTCGACAATTTCACGGCGCTTGGCGACATGATCGACGATCAGCGGCATGCACCGATCATACGTTACATAACGACTGTTGTGTAACAACGGTTGCTGTGGAAGACTCGCGCGGTGACAGCGAACTCGGAACACAGCGTCCACATTGCCGACCGGCCACTGCGGCGTAATCCGGCTGAATCGTTCACCCTCCCGGCTCGGTACTACACAGATTCGGCCGTCCACCGAGCCGAACGGACCGCAATCTTTGAACGATCTTGGTCGTATGTGGGGCATGTGAGCCAGGTTGCGACCACCGGCGACTACCTCACGGCAACCGTGTACGACCAAGAGATCTTTGTAACCCGCGACGGTGACAATGTCATCAACGCGTTTTACAACGTGTGCAAACACCGGGGGCATGAATTGGTGCAAGGCAGCGGTCGAGTGAAGGCCTTGAAATGTCCGTACCACGCGTGGGTCTATGGGCTCGATGGTGTGCTGAAGCATTCCCGCAACACCAGCGAACTGCCTGGATTTGATCCTTGTGACTTCGCGCTTTCTCGGGTTCAAATCGAAAGTCTCTGCGGCTTCCTCTTTGTCAACCTTGACCCGGAAGCAAGCTCGCTCGCTAGTCAGACCCCTGGGCTCGAAGACGAACTGCGGCACTATTGCCCGGAAATCGATCGGATCGAGTTCGCTAGGCGCGACTCGTTCGATGTGGCCGCCAACTGGAAGACCATGGTCGACAATTTTCTCGAGTGCTACCACTGCGCCCCCGCCCACCGAGACTTCGTCGACCTGGTTGACATGCCCAGCTATCGATCGGTTGTGCACGGTATTTACTCGAGTCATGTGTCCGATGGCTTGCCGACCGAGGGCAACTCTGCCTATGAACTCACGAAGGGTGACGTTGATTTCAGCTACGCCGGGTGGTTTCTCTGGCCAAACCTCACGATTTGGATTTACCCCGGTGATGCTCACGTGTCGGTTCTGCAGATGTTGCCCACTGAGGCCGAGCGCTGCATCGAGTACCAGGATTGGTTCTGCCCAAGCGGCACGCCGACGACGCAACTGAAAGCGGCGATGGACTATCAGCGCGATGTGCTGCAGCCGGAGGATGTGGGGCTCTGCGAGAGTGTGCAGCGCGGTCTTCGATCAAATGGCTACAACCAGGGTCGCTTCGTCATCGACGACCGGCGTTCCGAACTGAGCGAGCACGGTGTGCATCACTTTCAACTCATGGTCGCCGATGCATTGGGTGTTGCGTCGAGTTAGTCACGCTCCGCTTGGAACGAAGCATTGGCGAAGACGTTCACCTGAGAGCGGTAGTGACCCGCCGCCGACTACGTTGCGACGATGCTTCAACTGCGCTCACCTCTCTTCGTGTTGTCGCTGGCCGTTGCCACGATCGCTTGCACTCAGGTCGCTCCTGAGGATTTGGCGTTCCCATCGTCGTCAACCGTGAAGGCCAGTGTTGATGAGGCGCCTTCGACCACGTCCACAACCACACCGTCAGTGATCGTGAGCCTGGCTGATCTATCGGGATTGATTGCAGTGGCGGGTGCCCCGGAGGTGGGCATTTCGCTCCCCAACGGGGAGCAGGCGTGGGCCGCACCCGCCGACACTCGCTTCAGTCAACCAACCTGGCTGCGTGACGGGACGCGGTCGATTTTCTTCGACTTTGACCCACTCGTCGAGGGCTCCGGCCGTATTCACAGCGTTGATACGGCGACCGGGACGTGGACCACGGCCGAGGCGCGGAGACCGTATTTCTTCTTTTCGCCGAGCTATGGCGGAGACTTCTTTGCAGCCCTGGGCCCGGGTGCAAGTGGAACCAGCCTCGACATCCTCGACTCCACAGGGCGGCCCGCGAGTACTCAGACGTTAGACGCCGGAAGTTTCTATTTGGCGTGGGAGCCAGGCGGCGACGATCTCCTATTACACCGCGATGCGATGCTTGAATTGGCACGTGATCCGCTCGATTTGGAGACTCGGGAGTCGCTTGGTGAACCTGGCCAGTCGTTCCTTGCGCCGTCATGGATTCCCGGCACCCGTGAGGCATTGATTGCAACGACAAGCGCCACTGGCAACAGACTTGTCCGCATCAATGTCGATACCGGCGAAGAGTTCGATCTCGGTCCTGTTAGTGGCACGGTGGGTTTGGTAGTGGCGCCGGATGGGTCTCGGGCATTGGTGGCTCATGGCGCGGCGGGTACCGGCGATCTCGCCATTGCCAATAGGCGCGTCGAAGCGGTGACGGGGGCCACCGAGATCATCGATCTGACCACGGGCGCTCGGGAATTGGTGTCGCAGGGGCAGGCGTTTTGGGCTGAGTGGACGCGTGATGGTTCCCGACTGGTTCTGCTTCAAGCTGCGGAGGGCGGGACGGCGGCGTTGGAATGGGTCGTCTGGGAAGATGGCGCGGTGACAAGGCTTGGCTTGTTTTCGCCGTCACCATCGTTCTTTCGGAACTATGTGTTCTTTGCCTGGCAGTTTGTCGAGTCGCCCCGTGTGTGGTCGCCGGACGGGCAGGCAGTGGTGTACGGGGGGATTGACGGCGACGGCACGCCTGGCATCTATGTTCACCGACTCGGGGCCGAGAGGTCTGACCGAATCAGCGATGGTGACGTGGCGTTCTGGTCGCCACGCTGATCCGCTGGATGGCGTCCCGCCCGGCGTCAGGGCTCTACGTCGTGCTCAATACCGCCGGTTAGCGCGATGCCGCCGATCAGCGCGATGCAGCCGATCAGGAGGTCAGTCGGACCGTGACCCGCTGACAGGCATCAGTGACGGCCTCGGTGATTTCGTCTCGTGGACGGTTACCGGGAAATCGATACGTCGGTCCGTAGACGTTGATGGCACCCACGGGCGTCCCACTTGGACCCTTGATCACGGCGCCGACACCGTTCACGTCCTCAGCGAATTCCTGCAACGTCCAGATGGCACCGGTTGCCTTGAGTTCTTCCATTTTGGCGGTGAGTGAGTCTGGGCTTGTGGCGGTGAAGGGTGTGAACGCTATTGGCCCGGCGACAGCGAAGTGCTCTCGTTCGAGGTCGGACCAGGCAGACATCAAGGCGAGGCCGGCGGCGGCGGCATGGTAGGGGAGTCGCTCGCCGGTCCAGTCCTGCACCTGCACTTGCACCTCGCTCGGGGTCGCCGTTTCGACGTAGAGAACCTCGTCGCCGTCGTCGACCACGAGGGAAGCGTTCTCGCCGAGGAGATCTGCCAATTCGGCCAATTCAGGCCGCGCCAGTTCGCGCAGTGACCCCACCGGAGCTGTGCTTGCGGTAAGCGCGGCCAAGCCGGAACCGAGTCCGTAACGCTCGCCCAATCGCTCGACCATGCCGAGGGCCTCGAGGCTTTCAAGGATTCGCGAGGTGGTGGTCTGGGGAAGATTGGCTCGACGGGCGATCTGGGAAATGCCGGCTCGTTCCTGTCCGTGGGCAAGAGATCGGAGAATGGCGAAGGTTCGCTCGACTGACTGCATCTTGTTCGTTAGACTAACACGCACTGAACGGAACGTTCCGCTGAGCGGAACACTCAGACTCCTTGGAGGGAGAAAATGGCTGGTTCAGACATGCCCGAGAGCACTCGGTGTGTGATCATCGGTGGCGGAGCGATGGGCGTCGGCCTGCTCTACTTTCTGGCCCACGAAGGCTGGACCGACACGGTCCTCGTCGAAAAAGGCGAGTTGACCTCAGGGTCAACGTGGCATGCCGCCGGCCTTGTCCCGAACTTCATCGGTGACCTCAATATGGCCAAGGTCCACCAGGAAGCGATCTCGCTTTACCCGGTGATCGAAGAGGAGACGGGTCTCTCCGCCGGCTGGCACGGCTGCGGGGCTCTCCGGTTCGCAATCTCTGACAACGATGTGCTCTGGCACCGCCAAGTCCACGCTCAGTTGAACCAGCTTGGCTACGAGAGCTACATCGTCGGCCAAAAAGAAATCAAGGAACTCAACCCGCTCTTCGAAAACATCGATGACGTCCAAACGGCGCTCTACACACCGAATGACGGCTGGGCCGACCCGACTGGTTCAACGAATGCCATGGCCAAGGGCGCCCGCCAACTCGGTGCCACGGTCGTGCGTAACAACCGCGTAATCGACATGAACCAGCGCGCCGATGGCATGTGGGAGGTCATCACCGAGAAGGGCACCATCGTGGCCGAGCACGTCGTGAACGCCGCCGGTCACTACGCCCCCCAACTCGGCGCCATGGTCGACCTCGAGGTGCCGATCGTCTCGGTCATCCACCAGTACATCATCACCGAACCGCTCCAGGCCATGATCGATCTCGGCTTCGAGCCGCCTGTCACTCGAGATCCGCGGTCCTCGTCGTACTACCGGCGCGAGATCGACGGCCTCCTCAGCGGCCCCTACGAGACCGCCAATGCGCAGCCCTACGGTGTCGATGGCATCGATTGGAACCTCGACTTCTACCTGACCCCGCCCGACATGGACGTCATCGCCGACTGCCTCATGGACTCCCTTGATCGCGTGCCGGCCTGGGCCGATGCGGGCATCAAGAAGGTCGTGTCCGGTCCAATCACCCACACGCCCGACTCGGGTTACCTCATGGGCCCCGCACCCGGGCTGCGCAACTACTGGCACTGCAACGGTGCCTCAATCGGCATCACCCAGGGTCCAGGCGCAGGCAAGTACCTGGCCCAGTGGATGGTGCACGGCCAGACCGAGATCAACGTGCGAGGCATGGACCCGCGCCGATTCGGTACTCATACCGGCCCCAAGAGCGAATTTGCCGTCGACAAGGCGATCGAGGAATACCACCTCATGTACGCCAGTCGTCCGCCCGGCGAACACCACCCAGCCGCGCGCAAGCAGAAAACGAATCCGCTCTACGCATCCCTTGATGCCAAGGGCGCGCAGTGGGAAGAGGTCTACGGCTGGGAGCGCCCCCAGTACTACGGCGAGGCAGAGCAGCACACCTTCTTGCGCTCCAACGCATTCCCGATTGTGGCCGAGGAAGTGACGGGCACCCGCGAACGAGTCGGCATCGCCGATCTCACCGCGTTCGCCAAGTTTGAGGTCACAGGGGCGGACGCGGCAGTGCTGCTCAATCGTGTGTCGGCGAACAAGATCCCCGGTAAGGACGGTGGCATGCGCCTCGTGCACATGCTCACCGACCTTGGCGGCATCGAGTGCGAGATGACGATCACCCGCTTGGCTGAGAATCGCTACTACCTGAACTCCGCGATCATGGGTACCACTCACGATCAGGATTGGCTCAACCAGCACATTGCTGATGGCGAAGACGTCACAGTCGCTGATATCACCGATGCTCACGGCATCATCGCCGTCACCGGCCCGCGCGCTCGTGATGTGGTCGGACCGCTCACCGGCGCCGATCTCACCAACGCCTCTTTCCGTTGGCTCACAGCCCAGGAGATCGAGGTAGCCGGCGTAGCGGTGAAGGCGCTTCGGGTCAGCTATGTCGGCGAACTGGGCTGGGAACTTCATGTACCAATCGACCAGATGCAGCCCCTCTATGACGCCCTGGTCACTGCGGGCGAACCGCACGGCATGGTGCACTTCGGCTCCTACGCGATGAATGTCATGCGAATCGAGAAGGGCTACAAGGCGTGGGGGAGCGAACTCACCACCGAAATCACCCCGATCGAATCCCGCCTCGAGCGTTTCGTCGACTTTGATGGCGACTTTGTTGGCAAGGATGTCACTGTCGCTCGTCGTGACCAGGATGAACCGCTGAGCATGGTGCTCGTCTATTGCGAGATCAGCGACGGCGAAACCGACATGCGCGGCAATGAACCGGCCTACGACACCGATGGCAACGTCATTGGTATCGGGACGTCTGGAGCCTTCGGCCATGCGGTGGGCAAGAGTCTCGGGTTCGTCTATGTGACTCCCGACTTCGAGGCGCCAGGCTCGACATTTGAGATCGACATGCTGGGGACTCGACGCACAGCCACCGTGCTCGCTGAGCCGGCCTACGACCCCAACAACGCCACCATTCGAGCCTGAGGCAACGGGAGGCTGAGATGAGCAACGAACAACCCCGTCGCCGCCGTACAGGCGGTCGATCAGGACGCATTGCGGCGCGCCAGGCACCACTTGAGGTGGACGATCGGCCGGTTCGCCCGGGCATGTCGGGCGGCTTGTACAAGCCGCTGTCCGACGCCGACCTCCAGCAGGTCTACGACGCAGCCATTGACCTGCTTGAACGGCTCGGAATGGGCTCGCCGATTCCCGAGTTCATCGAAGTGGTCACCGACGCAGGTGGCTGGATGGATGAACACGGCCGTCTCCATTATCCGAAAGCCTTGGTCGAAGGCGCCATTGAGTTGGCTGCCAAGGACTGGATCTGGCACGGATGGGATGAAGCCAATTCGATCAATGTCGGCGGCGATCGTGTCCACTTTGGTACCGCCGGTGCCGCGGTGCTGATGCACGACTACCCGACCAACACGTTTCGGCACTCCACCGGCAATGACGTCTACGACTGCGCCCGACTCGTTGATCAACTCGACAACATCCACTTCTTCGTCCGCACCGTTGTGGCTCGCGATCGTGAGGACTCGCGAGAGCTTGATCTCAACACCGCGTTCGCCACCATGGTCGGCACCACGAAGCCGTCGGGCACCTCGTGGTTCGAGAAGCAGCACGTCTATGACACCGTCGAAATGTTTGATATGGCGATGGGGGGCGAAGGCGAATTCCGTAAGCGTCCGTTCATTGCTGCCAACAACACATTCGTTGTGCCGCCTCTGCGGTTTGCCGAGGAGTCGATCAAGTGCATGGTCGCTCAAGTCGAGACCGGAATGCCGATCAACTTGCTTTCAGCGGGTCAGGCGGGAGCGACATCACCGGCCGCGCTGGCCGGCTCACTCGCTCAGGCGCTCGCCGAATGCTTGTCTGCGCTCACCACGGTCAACCTCATGTCGCCTGGTCATCCGTGTGTTTTAGGGCTGTGGCCGTTCGTATCCGACCTCCGTACTGGCGCCATGAGCGGTGGCTCCGGCGAGGAAGGCGTGCTCAACGCGGCTGCAGCACAGGTTGCGAACTGGATCGGCTTACCGTCCGGCGTCGCCGCCGGGATGAGCGACTCGAAAGTTCCCGACAACCAGGCCGGCTATGAGAAGGGCCTCAACGTCGCTCTCGCCGGCCACGCAGGCGCCAACCTGGTGTACGAGTCGGCGGGCATGCTCGGTTCGCTGCTTAGCTGTTCGCTCGAAGCACTCGTGATCGACAACGACATGCTCGGTGCGATCAACCGCACGGTCCGCGGTATCGAGGTCAACGAAGAGAGTTTGTCGGTGGCCGTGATCGAAGAGGTCATTCATGGCCCAGGCCACTTCCTCGGCTCGCAACAGACCCTTGAACTGATGCAGAAGGACTACATCTATCCCGACATCGGAGACCGAGACACTCCTGACAACTGGATGGACGCGGAGGGCAAGGATGCACTCCAGGTCGCCCACGAGCGAGCGAATGAGCTGCTCGAGAACCATTGGCCCGAGCACATCCCGGCCGAGATCGACCGCAAAGTTCGCGACACATTCAACATCGTCGTCAAAGAACGCCCTGGTCTCTAGCGGTTTCTTCGCACGCGCAACCTCGCCCTCCATCTCGTGACGACAGTGCACGAGTTGGGATTTGTTGACCAGGATCCGTCTGCTCGGTAGCGCTGAAGATCCCGATTCTCGAAGCGATGAGAGGGCTCCCTCTGACTGATCTGCAGGTTTCTTACCGCCATCGTGAGTTGCGAGTGCGGATCGCGAGCGAAGTGGACGAGATGAAATTAGAGCTCTCTCGCCTCCGTAGTAAAATATCGTGGCAGGCCGGTGTAGCGCAGTGGCGTCGCGACGCGCCATGATGTGGGTCGCCAAGAACCGGCACGAAAGGTGATGACTGTGAAGATCGTAGTCGACTTTGATCTCTGCGAATCCAACGCAACCTGCATGCAGATTGCCCCTGACCTCTTTGAGGTCCGCGACGATGACTTCCTCTACGTCCTTAATGAGGAGCCTGGAGACGACTCGCGTGCACGCGTCGAGGAGTGCGTGCAACGTTGCCCGAAGCAGGCCATTTCCATCGAAGGCTGATTCCTGTCCCGAGCTTCGATCCATATTGTTGGCGCTTCGCTCGCCGGCATCCGCGCCGCGGAAGCGCTTCGTCGTGAAGGCTTCAGCGGTGCGGTCGCGCTCATCGGCGATGAGGCACACCGGCCCTACGATCGTCCGCCACTTTCCAAGCAGCTTCTGTCGGGC
>JAACCU010000055.1 GCA_009937405.1 Actinomycetota bacterium | reverse complement strand
CCACATTCGGTCAATGACCGGGAGACGCCGATGTCCATACCGACCTACCAGCTTCATCATCTCTGCATCTACGAGAAGAGCCCCCGCGACGCGATGTGGAACTGGTTGCGCTGGAACCACGCTATTCCCGCGTACTACTGGGAAGGGTCCGCCGACATGCACCACACCGGCGAGGGCGGCGTCGACTACACCTTCTTGGCCTGCGGGGCGCCGTTTCAAATGCAGCTCGAAACTGGGCCATACCAGTTCGAGTACGAACGAAAATGGTTCGCTGAACACGACTCAGGGATCAACCATGTCTGCTGGATCGTTCCCAACGCCTGGGACACCATTGAGCCTCTGACTGCCAACGGCGCCACGGTCGCCATGCCCTACGAGCAGTTCGGCGACTCCTACAACGGATTCGTCGCCATCGATACCGAGGGCCGATGGATCGAGATCATGGAATACGTCGGCGGGTTCAAGACGCCAGACGTCGAGTTCTACCCCGTCGGCCAGGCCGAACTGCAGACGCTCGGAGTTGTGCAACTCTGCAAGGACCTCGATGCACAGGTGAAGTGGTACACCGAGGTACTGGGCCAGAAGATCGTTCACGACGCACGGTCCAACAATGATGGTCTCGTGTATCTCGCCGACGACACCTACGACGGACGCCAGTGCGTCAGTGCCTTTGCCACACCATCGATCGACGCGGAGCATGCTCTGATGGACCGCCATGGTCCTTGCATCTCGTCGGTCCTCTACCAAGCCGGCAATCTCGACATGGCGTTCGCCGACGCGATCAACGCCGGTTTCGGTGAGATCTCCGCTCCAGCATTCGACGACCGCATTGGTTGTCGCACCGGCTACGTGCGCGAACCGGCGGGCAACATCGTCCAGATACGCGAGCGCCTGACAGCGTGACCGTCCGGGGCATCCACCACGTTGGCTTAGTCGTCGACGATCTCGATGCGGCGATCACCTTTTATGGCGCGCTCCTCGACATGGTCGAGATCGAGCGTGACCATTGGCGTGCACCGGCACCAGAATTCGACGCGGCCATCGGACTCGTGGGTTCATCGGCTGACGGCGTGATGCTCAAGGGCTCCAACTCATTCCTCGAACTGTGGCAGTACAAGGCCCCAGCGCAGGCGGGCGACGATCCCGCCGAACGAGGCGCCCACGAGCGCGGCCTTCGCCATCTCGCCATCCAGGTCGACGACGTACGAGAGACGCTTGATCAAATCGTCGAACTCGGCGGCTCTCGCATGGGCGAACCCGTCGACATCGACAGCCACGGCGCCGCAGCCGTCTACTGCCGGGACCCCTTCGGCACAATCCTCGAGCTGATGTCAGTCGGCACCAGCTTGGCCGGACTGACCTAAAGCACACTGGGGACAGGCCCCGGCGTGCGCTTATCGCTGTCAGACCCCGGTCGTACGTTCGCGGTCATGCCACGACAACCACGGATACACCCCAACAGCCGCTGCTACCACGTGTTCAACCGCGGGGCGCGGCGCTGGCCCATCTTTCAGACTGAGCACGACCGAGGCAAGTTCCTCAGCCTGCTCGCCGAGACAGTCAACCGACACGGGATCGAAGTTCACGCCTTCTGCCTCATGGGTAATCACTACCACCTGGTTCTCCGCTGCCCTGGCGGCAACCTCGCCGAAATGATGCAGTACCTCGGCCAGATGTATGTCCAGCAGTTCAATCACCGCCACGACGTAGACGGGCCGCTGTTTCGCAGCCGCTTCGGCTCGGTGGCCATTGAGTCAGACGAACATCTGCTCACCACCGTGCGCTACGTGGCCCGCAACCCACTCGACATCAAGGAAATCACCAAACTCGAGGACTACCGCTGGTCCAGCCATCGCTCCTATCTCGGTCTTCGTCAGCCACCGGCCTGGCTGTCCACAGGGACGGTGCTCTTCATCGCAGGTGGCGCAGAGAGCTACCGGAACTTTGTCGAGCAGCCATGTCCGAGCGACAAACGCCAACCGAGCAAGATCGTCCGACAGATCTGCCGGATCAGTGACGCCACGCCGTCCACGCTGACCGAAAGAGGGCACAGCCAGGTGAACGAGCCACGACTCCTACTCACGCTCGCAATCGCTGAACTGACCGACAAGCCTCTGACCTCCTTGGTCGGGTCGTTCGGCTTCACCAATGCTGCCACCGTTCGTTCTTCGCTTCGTCGAGCGCGGAACCGACTCGATTCCGATGTGGACTTCGCCATTCTGTGGAGTCGCTTGGCAAAGATGCTGGACTGACGCACGCCGGAGCCTGTCCTCAGTGTGCTCAGGGTTCCTGGCTGAACAACTCCAT
>JAACCU010000371.1 GCA_009937405.1 Actinomycetota bacterium | reverse complement strand
CTAGCCGATACGGCAGCGACGTCTGGTCAACGTGGGGCGAGGCCTGCACTGTCTCAACCGGATTCATCGCCGACATCGCCCTCGACCCACTCATCCCCTCCGACCCGGCCATCACTACGTCCGCGCCTCCACCAACTACGTCCGCGCCTCCACCAACTACGTCCGCGCCTCCACCAACTACGTCCGCGCCTCCACCAACTACATCCGCGCCTCCACCAACTACGACCACCACGACTACGCCGCCGGACTTGTCCTCGCCCCACTTGCAGGTGGGAGTCTCGCCGGCAACCATCGACGAATATCTGCCCGGCCAGCCGGGGTGCAAGATCCCAGGCCTAACATCTGCCACGGTCTCGATCGTCGCGACAGACCCTGAGTCAGGTGTCTCGTCCGTCACCGTCACCTGGGTAGTGAGGCGCGACAATGCCCCCGCAGTGCTGGACAGCGGTTCAAGCGGGGTCTCGTCAACTGGCGATGACTCCCACGAAGCAACCATTGGTCCGTTCGGCGACGTTCTCCCCGGTTACGGCTATGACGGAACAATTACGGTGACAGTCACGGCCACGAATGGCGATGGGATCAGCGTCTCTTTGCCCCTTGATTTGGCCATACGCGACTGCTCATAGCTCGGATTAGTACCCCGTACGGGATTTGAACAAGGTCTGGGCCCGGAGCAGAGCAGTCTGACACCGGTATCCGAACTGTGTCATCGTGTCGGCTATGACGACATGTGCATTCATTGGACTCGGGGTCATGGGATATCCCATGGCCGGACATTTGGTTGCTGCCGGGCACGAGGTCACCGTTTACAATCGCACTGCATCTCGAGCGGAGGACTGGGTGGCCGAGCATGGCGGGACGGCCGCCGAAACACCTGCGGGTGCGGCCGCTGACGCCGAGTTCGTGTTTCTCTGCGTCGGCGATGACCCCGATGTGCTCGCCGTCACGACCGGCGAGAGCGGCGTGCTCGAGTCGATGGCGAAGGGCACTGTGCTCGTAGACCACACCACCGCTTCTGCCGATGTGGCGCGGGCTGTTCATGCAGCAGCGGCGGGGCAAGGTGTGGGCTTTGTTGACGCGCCGATCTCCGGTGGCCAAGCAGGCGCTGAAAATGGCGTTCTCACAGTGATGTGCGGCGGTGATCAAGTGGACTTCGATCGGGCTGCGCCGGTGATTGATGCCTATTCGCGAGCCTGCAATCTCCTGGGTGGTCCGAGCTCGGGTCAACTCACCAAGATGGTCAATCAGATCGCTATAGCGGGTCTGCTGCAAGGCCTGAGCGAGGCGGTGAACTTTGCCCAGAGTGCGGGCCTCGATGTGGGCCAGGTGGTTGCCACGATCTCCAAGGGAGCGGCAGGTTCGTGGCAGATGGAGAACCGGGCCGAGACGATGGCGGCGGGCAAGTTCGACTACGGCTTTGCCCTCGATTGGATGAGAAAGGACCTCCGCATCGCCATGGAGGAGGCAGGACGGGTTGGCGCGTCGCTGCCGCTAACCGCGATGATCGACCAGTTCTATGCACGACTGCAGGCCCAAGGTCATGGCCGCTGGGACACATCAACCCTGATTCACCTACTGAGCGACGAGGCATAACGCATGAGTCTTCCCATCCCGTCCACCATCGACCAGGTCACCACTGATTGGCTTTCGCAGGCCATGGATATCGACGTCGGCGATGTATCGGTCGCTCAAATCGGTGAAGGCATCGGCGTGTCCAGCGCCGTCTATCGGGCGGTGTTGTCGGGTGGGGGCCCGGATTCTGTCGTGGTGAAACTCCCGGCGCTCGCCGAGGAGGCGGTGTTCACCTCCACGATGCTGCGGATGTACATCCGCGAGGTCAGGTTCTTCAAGGAGTTGGCAACGAGGTCGCCGATCCGTGTGCCGGCCTCGTACTACGGCGACGTCGACGAAGAGACCAGCCACTTCGTCCAGATCATGGAAGACATGGGCGATCTCCGGATTGTCGACCAGAACGAAGGCATGGACTTGGCCGACGCTCGACAAGCCGTCGATGAGTTGGCCCGCTGGCACGCGACCTGGTGGAACGACTGCGATGATCTCGTCAAGAGCGGGTCGATCGTGGCGCTCACCGATCCGATCTACCCGGCCGTCCTGCCGGTCGTTTTCGCCGAAGGGTGGGAGAAGCTCAACGCCGAGATGAAGCTTGCCCCATCAATCCTTCAAGTTGGCGCTGGTTGGTCAGCGAGAATGCCGAGCCTTCTGCACAGCATCAACGGCGGCCACAACACGATGTGTCATGGGGATTATCGAGCCGACAACCTTCTGTTCGACACCAACGGCAGCGTGGTGCTGCTTGATTTCCAGCTGACCGGTCAAGGCTCAGGCGCATACGACCTTGCGTACATGATCACGCAAAGCCTGACCCCCGACATGGCCGGAGAGCAAGAGAGCCATCTCTTCGAGCGTTACAAGGCTGGGTTGATTGCCAATGGCGTTTCGGAAGCGGAGACCGAAGATCTGTGGGATCGGTATCGAGAGGCCGCACTGTTCTGCCTGGCGTATCCGGTGATTGCCTCACGCGGCATGGATCTCAACGATGAACGCCAGTACCAGTTGATCGACAATATGAACACCCGGTTCGCTCGGGCCGTCGATCAACTCGATCTTTTCGATTTGATGTAGCCGATGCCTGGGTTGACGCGCGAACAAACTGCGGCGTTTCTCGATGAGAGCGGGCATCTCATGCGGCTTGGTACCAATGGGGTCGACGGGATGCCACGGGTGATGCCCATCTGGTTCGTGCACGAAGAGGGTGCCCTGTGGTTCACGCCCAGGGCGAGGTCAGCCTGGCTGGCCGACTTGCGGGTAGACGCGGCCGTGTGCGCCACCATCGACGAGTCGACCCAACGGATGCGCAAGGTTGTGGCCCGGGGTCGGGCCGAACTCATGCATGACCTCGGAGAGGACGATGTGTGGAGAGACCGCTACCGACGAATCACCGGTCGCTACACGCCGCAGGAGTTTGCCGAGGCCTACATTGACGACACGCTCGCCGAGCCTCGGGCCCTTTATCGCCTGGTGCTGGCCGAAGCCGATGTCCGGACCTGGCGGATGCCGGGCCACGGTGAAGACCCTCTGGCGGTGTGGGCCAAGTCTTACTATCACGACGGCCGCTAGCGCCAGAGGTCAACCCAGAGCGATGGTGGCGGCGGCGGTGACGATGGCGGCAAGCTGAGCACCGAGACTAGGGGCCGTGGTCGGGTTGAGACGATAGGCGGGGCCGTACAGGCTGATGGCTGCTACGACAGATCCCTCTGTATCGATGACGGGGACTGCCACACCGTTGACCTCGAGGTCGAGTTGTTGATCGGTCCAGGCAAAGCCGTTTGACTTGATGACGGCGAGATGATCTCGGATCTTTGTCGGGTCGATCACCGTGCGGGGAGTGGCCGCGCCGAGATGTTCACCCAGATAGTGGCTGAGGCGAACGTCGGACCAGGCCGACATCAACACCAATCCTGGTGCCACCACATGGAATGGAATGCTCGCCCCGGAGCTGTCTGGTACCTGGACTGCTGATGGCCCGGCGATCTGAGCGAGATAGTGCGCTCCGGCGGCAGTGTCGACGGTGAGGGCCGCGCTCTCACCGAACTGGTCGACGAGTTCGAGAAGTAGTGGTCGAAGACGATCCTCGAGTCCGACTCTGATCTCACCATCGCTAGAGCGCAGGGTGGCGACCGCAGGACCGATCGTTAGTTCGCCGCCAGTAGTGCGTGTGAGCATGCCAAGGTCGACCAGTTGTGCCGCTAAGCGAGCAGCCGTGGAGCGCGGGAGTTGCGACAATCGGCCCAGTTCGCGTACGCCGACGGGTGTGCCGGCTGCCGCGACTGTTTGAAGGACGGCAAATGCTCGTTCGACAGGTCCGGAAACTCTTGACGTCGCGGTTTCGTGACGCATACGCTGATCCTACCATGCAGGACGTCCCACTGAGTAGGACACCCGATTTCTACGACTATGCCGACCGGCCCTTGGCCAAAGCCGACATCCAAACCGAGTTTGCTGTAATCGGCTGGCCTGACGGGGCGACATTACGCGCCCACGCCCTCTGGCTTTTCGAGAACCAAATGAGCGACATCACCATCGAAGAACGCACCCGGGAAAGCAAAATCGACCCGGCCCTCTTCCCCGAACCATCCGTTCTCGCCGGTGTTTCAGTGGGCGAAAATGGTGACCTTGAGGTTGCATGGGCCGATGGCTCCACCGCCCACTATCACTCGGGCTGGCTACGACACGTCGCCGAACAGCGCCATCGGCCCGATGCCCGCATACCCAAGTCGGTGGAGTGGACAACCGCCGACTTCACCGAGCCCATCACCTTCGACGGTCCTGCAGTACTCGCCAACGACGCGGCGCTGCATGAATTCCTCGAGACGCTCGCACGCTATGGAATAGCTCGCCTGGAGGGGCTGGAGACCACCAAGGACGTCCTCCCCGCCCTCGGCCGCCAGATCGGCGCACTGCGCGACACGAACTTCGGTATCACCTGGCCGGTCAGCGTCGACGTGAAGCCGACGTCTACTGCCAACACGACGCTCCCATTGCCACCCCACACGGACCTGCCGACCCGTGAGACACCGCCCGGGTTCCAATTATTGCACTGCCTGGTCAACACCTGCTCAGCCGGGTTCTCCACGATGGCCGATGGCTATGCGGTCGTCAGTCACTTGCGCGAGCACCAACCCGACGTCCATGACGTGTTGGCCCGCGTCAACTGGGTCTTCTTCAATCGTTCGCCTGAGCATGACCACCGATGGTCGGGTCCGCTGATCGACTATGGCGCGCCGGGCATGCCGCTCACACTTCGAGCCTTCCATCCTGTTCGCGCCTTTCCCGATATGGACGACGTCGACGTACCTGCGGCGTACGCCGCGCTTCGAGAATTCTCGCAACTTGCCGGCAGCGACAAGTTTCAGATGCGTTACCCGTTCCGGCCCGGCGACCTGGTTGCCTTCGACAATCGGCGTCTACTTCACGGACGTGCCAGCATCGACGTCGACGATGGCCAACGAAAACTCCCCGGCACGTACATCGATCACGACGAGGTGTAGTCGCGCCTGCGAGTGCTCTCCAGAAAACTCACATGACATCCCACGACGAAAACGTGGTGAGCGTGAACT
>JAACCU010000054.1 GCA_009937405.1 Actinomycetota bacterium | reverse complement strand
TCAGCGGGCGTTCTCGCCATCCCATGGATGTACATCCGCATGATGGGCCCCGACGGACTGAAACACGCGACCGAGGTCGCCATCCTCAACGCCAACTACATTGCCTCACGGCTCGATCCGTACTACCCGGTGCTGTACAAGGGGGCAGAGGGCTTCGTCGCCCACGAATGCATCCTCGATACCCGGGTCCTTCGCGACGACACGGGGATCACCGTGGACGACCTCGCCAAGCGGTTGATCGACTACGGATTCCACGCCCCGACGATGTCGTTTCCTGTAGCCGGCACACTCATGGTCGAACCAACCGAAAGCGAGAGCCTCGCCGAGATCGACCGATTCTGCGACGCCATGATTGCTATGCATGCTGAGGCGATGCGAGTGAAGTCTGGCGAGTGGCCGGCCGACGACAACCCACTGGTCAATGCCCCCCATCCAGCCGAAATCGTCACCGCTGACGAGTGGAACCACCCCTACACCCGACGCGAGGCCGCTCACCCGGAGATGGCGACCGCCGGCAACAAGTACTGGCCGCCGGTCAGCCGCATCGATGGCGTCTTTGGCGACCGCAACCTCGTCTGCTCATGCCCACCCATGGAGCTACTCGCCCTCGGCTGAGTAGGTTGAGCGAATGACAAAACTCAAGGTCGGTATCCAGATCCATCCGCAGGGGACGTCGGTTGAAGCCATGCGCGCGGCTTGGATCGCAGCCGATGAGCTTGGCGCCGATTCGATCTGGGTCTGGGATCATTTCTATCCGCTCTACGACGACCCTGATGCCACCCACTTTGAGGCGTGGACGTTGCTGGCGACGATGGCGGCCGACACCAAACACGCCATGATCGGAACGCTGGTCACGGGCAACAACTACCGAAACCCTGAGCTGCTCGCCGACATGGCCCGCACCCTCGACCATGTCAGTGACGGACGGATGTACCTGGCCGTTGGCGCTGGTTGGTTCGAGCGCGACTATGACGAGTACGGCTACGAGTTCGGCACTGTCGGATCGCGGTTGCGTCAACTCGAAGCCGACCTCCCTCGGATGATCAACCGACTCGCCAAGCTGAACCCTGGGGTGGTGGGCTCGCTGCCCCTTCTCATCGGCGGCTCTGGCAAGAAGGTCACACTGCGCCTGGTGGCCGAGTACGCAGATGCCTGGAACTGTTTTGGACCACCCGAGAACGTGGCCGAGTTGTCAGGAATCCTCGACGAATGGTGCGCAAAGGTCGGCCGAGATCCACGCGAGGTCGAACGCACCGTCGCAATCAGCCCCGATGACGTGGAAGATATCGGCCGCTATCTCGATGCCGGCGCTTCGCACGTGATTGTGGGACTTGGACACCCATTCGACATGACTCCGCTTGAGCGCCTCATCGAGCAGCGCAACGCTCTCAACGCCTGATCAACTAGTCGTCGAGCATTTCATCGATCCGATCCTTCACAAAGGGCATCAGTAGTGAATACTGGAGGGAGCTCCGAGAAAGAGGTACTCGTGACCGACACGTATCGGCTCACCGATCGCTACACGGCCGACTCTGGCACCGTGTTCATGACGGGGATCCAGGCACTGGCACGGCTCCCGATCGAACAGCTTCGCGTCGACCGAGCAAACGGACTACAAACAGCCGCGTTCGCCGCGGGCTACCCCGGCTCTCCGCTTGGCGGGTACGACAGCGCTGTAGACGCTGCCCGCAAGCAGGTTCCGGACCTTCCTTTCGAACACGTGCACTCGGTCAACGAAGAGCACGCCGCGACCGCGGTTATGGGAACCCAACTCGCATGCACGCGTCCGGATGCCCGCTACGACGGTGTCGTCGGGCTCTGGTATGGCAAAGCACCCGGCATCGACCGTGCCAGCGATGCCATGCGCCACGCAGTCTTCGCCGGCACCGACCCCAATGGTGGAGCCGTTGCTCTCGTGGGCGACGACCCTCTGGCAAAGTCTTCGACCGTGCCATCCTCATCGGCGGGCACCCTCGCCGACATGCACATCCCTGTGCTGTACCCGGGAACGCCGACCGAAGCACTCGACCTCGGCCGTCACGCCATAGCGCTGAGCCGGGCCACTGGTCTGTGGGCGGGGCTGAAAATCGTGGCCGACGTAGCCGACGGTTCCAGCAATGTCGATCTCGACCCCCATCGAGTCCAGCCCATCCTCCCACTGATCGACGGCAAGCCCTACGCCCACCTGCCCGACGGCGCCCTGGTGCCTCCGCACATCATCGAGCTTGAGCGCGAAATCTACGAGGTCCGCTACCACCTCGCCGTTGAGTACGGGGCACTCAACGACCTCAACCACACCACCGTCGATCCGCCCGATGCCTGGATCGGAATCGTGTCGTCGGGCATCACTTATCGCGAAGTCCGCGAAGCCCTCAGCCGGCTTGGCCTCGAGACCGACCACGACATTGCCTCGGCCGGTATTCGCCTGCTGAAGCTGCAAATGCCCCTTCCGTTCAACTTCCCAAGGATTCAGTCGTTCGCCCAGGGCCTCGACGAGATTTTTGTGCTGGAAGAAAAACACCCCAACGTCGAGAGCCTGATCAAGGACGCCCTCTACAACCAGGCCGTCCGGCCACTCGTCGTCGGAAAGACAGACGAACTCGGAAAGACGCTCACGCCAAGTCATGGTGCCCTTACCGCCGATCAACTGATCCACGGGTTGCGAGCCCGCCTGACACCCAAGCTTGGCGACAGGATCCGACCCGCACGACCCGAACGGGAAATGATCCCGCTCGCCGTCAACCGCACCCCGTTCTTCTGCTCAGGTTGCCCCCACAACCGATCGACAGTGGTCGACGAAGGCACGCTCGTCGGTGCCGGCATCGGCTGTCACACGATGGTGATGCTTCAGGACAACGAGCGTTTCGGCGATGTCGCCGGCCTCACCTGCATGGGCAACGAAGGCACCCAGTGGATCGGTATGTCGCCGTTCATCGAAACCAACCATCTCATCCAGAACCTCGGCGACGGAACGTTCTTTCACTCCGGCCAACTCGCCATCACCTCGGCCATTGCAGCCGACGTCAACATCACCTACAAACTGCTTTGGAACGGCGCTGTCGCCATGACCGGCGGCCAAGACCCGACCGGCCGCCTCCCCCTCGGGCAAGTGGCTCGCAACCTGCTCGGCCATGGGGTCAAGCGGGTGATCATCACCACCGATGACGTCGACCGCACCGCCAGCGATGACATCCCCTACGAGATCGACGTATGGGATCGAGACCGCCTTCTCGATGCCCAGCGCGAACTGGCGGCGATCGATGGCGTCACGGTGCTCATCCACGATCAACGCTGCGCCGCTGAACAACGGCGCGACCGCAAGCGGGGCCGGATCAAGACGCCACCCACCCGCGTGGTAATCAACCAGCGTGTCTGCGAAGGCTGCGGCGATTGCGCGTCCGTTTCAAACTGTCTTTCCGTTCAGCCGATTGAGACACCGTTCGGCCGCAAGACGACGATCGACCAGGACAGCTGCAACCTCGACCTTTCGTGCCTCGAAGGTGACTGCCCAGCATTCACCGCCGTCGTTGAACGTCCCGATCGCTGGTGGCGCCCCTCGGTCAAGGCCAAAGTGTCGATGGCCACGATTCTTCCGGCCCCCGACTCGATCCCCGCTCCGCCGGTATCGGAGGACCACGACGTCAGCGTCCATATCACAGGCATCGGCGGGACAGGCGTCGTCACTATCAGCCAGATCCTGGGAACAGCCGCGATGCTCGAAGGTGCGGACGTCTCGGGTCTGGATCAGATCGGTCTTTCCCAAAAGGCAGGCCCCGTCGTGAGCGACGTGCGTATCACGCACGACCGTCCCGTCGACTCGAGCCGTGTGGGCGCTGGCCAAGCCGACCTCCTTCTCGCTTTCGACCTGCTTGTTGCATCCAGCTGGACTGGTCTCAATGCTGCCGACCCAACGCGCACTGCTGTAGTGGGATCAATCGCTCTCACACCGCCCGGTCGCAAAATCGCCAGGCCGGAGACTGAGATGCCGGAGGTGAGCGAGCTTGTTGAACGCATCGACGCGTCAACCCAGCCCGGCCGCAAGTTTTGGGCCGATGCCTACGACCTCACTTCGGTGCTGGTCGGCGATCCGGTGGCGGCCAACATCTTTGTTGTCGGCATGGCCATTCAATCCGGCTTTCTGCCGATCCTGCCGAGCAGCCTTGAGGAAGCCATCACACTCAATGGTGTCGCTGTCGAACGAAACGTCACTGCATTCCGCTGGGGCCGCATGCAGGTGGCTGACCCCGAGATGGTGGCGGCAGCCGCCGATGCCGCTCGCGTCGAGCCTCCCAAGCGCCTCGCACCGCCCAAGGCAGTGAGCAATGCGGCTGCCGAACTTTCCGATGATGGACCCCTGCGCGACGAACTCGAACGCTTCGGCGCTGAGCTCACCCTGTTCCAAAACTCGGGCCTGGCCGCCGAGTTCTTCGCCGACCTGCGCCCTGTGCGCGATGCCGAGCTGGCCCTCGATCCGACAAGTGACCGATTGACCCTCAGCGCCGCCCGCGGTCTGTTCAAACTGCTGGCCTACAAGGACGAATACGAGGTCGCCCGACTTCTGCTGCTCCCCGACCCTACCGTCGAGGAGGTTGCCGGACCGAGCGCCAAAACTGCTTGGAAGCTCCACCCGCCAACCCTGCGCGCGCTCGGACGATCGAAGAAGATGTCCCTGTCGACGAGATGGGGACGCCCTGTGATGGTGGCGCTGCGTGCCGCGAAGCGTGTGCGCGGCACCCCCCTCGACCCCTTTGGCCGCGCCGAGGTCCGCAAGGTAGAGCGTGCACTCCCCGCCGAATACCTGACGGCCCTCCACGCTGCCAGCGCTGGGCTTACCGCCGACACGTTCGATCATGCGATCGAGGTCGCCGAGCTCCCCGAGCTTGTTCGCGGCTACGAGAACATCAAGATGCGCAATGTCGAACTTTTCCGTGCCCGGCTAGCCGAACTCGCCAGCTGAGTTGAACCGGCCCCCGCTCCCCTAACGTCATCGCATGACTTCGCCCGGACGTCTCCGCTCGCTTCTGTTTGCCCCTGCCGTTCGGCCGGATCTCCTTCGCAAGATGCCGCGTACCGGCGCCGATGCCATCGTCATCGACCTCGAGGACGCCACACCGCCGAACGCTAAGGCCGATGGCCGGGCCAATCTTGTGGAGCTCGCTCCCGAACTCGTCGAGCAGATCGCCGTCTATGTGCGCGTCAACGACGACACCAGCGAATGGCACGAAGACGATCTCGATTCTGTCCCCGCTGGCCTGCAAGGAATTGTCGTACCCAAGATCGAAACCATCGCCGCCCTCGATGCGCTCCAGGACCGCCTCCGCAAACGAGGACTTTCGGACCTTGTCCTCATCGGCGGCATCGAGACTGCTCTCGGTGTGGCCGATGCCCGGGAGCTTCTCGCTCATCCCGTCATCGACGCCGCGTACTTCGGCGCCGAAGACTTCATCGCCGATATGGGCGGCGTCCGCACCCCCGGCAACGCTGAAGTGCACTACGCCCGCTCCCACGTCGCCTTGGCCGGTCGTCTGGCAGAAAAACTTGTCATCGACCAGATCGTCGCTGACTTCCGCGACGACGACCGGTGCGACCGGGAATGTCGCGAGGCAAGGGCACTCGGCTACGGCGGAAAGCTCTGCATCCATCCGGCTCAGGTCGCCATCGCCCACGCCGCCTTCACGCCCTCACAAGACGAAGTCGACCGGGCGCGGCGAATGTTGGCCGCCTACGCCGAAGCGACAGCGGGTGGCGTCGCTTCGATTGCCTTCGAAGGCCAAATGGTCGACGAGCCGGTAGCAATTCAGGCCCGCCGCATCCTTACGCTCTCTGAGGAGTAGGCCCCACCAGAGTTCGCCCCCAATGGGATTTAACCGCTAGTTGGACGGGCGAGCATGAGGCCATTTCGGACTGCTCGGCAGACGAGCACGTTGTTTTGGTTGAACGCCCGATGCTCGAAGGTGACGATGCCCTGACCTGGGCGAGACGACGACTCGCGAGACGCCCTCACCTCGGTCTCCACGCTAATCGTGTCGCCGTGGAAGAGCGGCGCAGGAAAGTCGACTTTGTCGAATCCAAGGTTGGCGACCGTGGTGCCAAGGGTCGTTTCGTGGACCGAGATGCCGACGACCATGCCAAGCGTCAACAGCGAATTAACCAAAGGCTGGCCAAACTCGGTTTCCTTCGCGGCGTAGTCGGCATCGAGATGCAGCCATGCCGGGTTCATGGTCATGGTGGTGAAGAAGACGTTGTCCGCTTCGGTGATCGTGCGCCGCAGAGCGTGAGGGATCACCAACCCCACGGTGAGTTCTTCGAGCCATTTGCCGGTCACGGGACGGTCCATGGTGCTGAGTTTGCCAGCTCTCTGCTCGGCGAGCGTGATCAGGCTGGGATCACCGTCCGAAGGTCGAGGGTTACGGGCTCGGCTGCCTCGACCCAGCAGACAATCGACCGGTCGCCGTCCTCCCATGCCGGTTCGTCCGGGATGTAGGCGGTGAGATCCACGGAAGGTAGACCCGCGGTGTCATTGAAATAGGCGCCAAAAACCTCTTCGGCCAGCCCCATGCACAGTGGCACAGCCTCTGCGGCGAGCGACTCGACCCCGGGCCAAGTGGTGTTCGGCTCAGCACTCACCCTTCCGAGGACCTGGCCGCGGTGGGGCTCGCCGCATGGCACCGCGTCGACGCTTCGCACAACCGAACCTGAGCGTTCGCTGAAACAATCACCGGCGCGAAGCTGCGTCGTACCGAGGCGGCCACCTTCGAGAATTTCGCGGTTAGAACCGCGCTCAACGTCATCAATGAACGCCTCGTTGGCACAAGCACCGAACGCCAACCCGACCACGACAACAAAGATCAGCCGCTTCATGTTTTGCGGATCGACCCTTCGGGAGGCCCGAAAATCACAACCATCTGCAGATCCTCTTGCACCTCAACGAACCGATGTTGAGTCGCTCGAGGCACGCTGATGATGGACCCTGGTTGAATGGAAGTCCGCGTTCCCGCCAACTCGACCACGGCACGCCCGTGGATAACGACGTAGATCTCGTCCTCGCCATGGGGCCCTTGGGGGTCTTGGACGCCTGCGCCCAGCTCAT
>JAACCU010000053.1 GCA_009937405.1 Actinomycetota bacterium | reverse complement strand
GCGGTTGCTTCTCGCCGAGCGTTCGCTGCCGCTTGATCGAACAGAACGGCCAGGGCACCTCACTGGCAGCGCGCTGGTTGTACACGCTGACTTGGAGCGCATCCTGATCCTTTTCCACACGAAGCTGCAGATTTGGGTGCAGCCCGGGGGTCATGCCGACGGTGATGCCAACCTTGCTGCGGTGGCCTTGAGAGAAGCCACCGAGGAGACCGGGATTGTGGGCCTCAAAGTATGGCCAATAGCCGTGGACCTTGATATTCATGAGGTCCGACCTCCCAAGGAGGACGCCCATTTCCATCATGACGTGAGGTTCGTGGTTCTTGCCCCCAACGGTGCCGAGATTGCTGCCAACCACGAGTCTGAGGCCCAGCGCTGGGTCAGGCCAATAGACCTTCTTGAGCTTGGGGTGGACGCTGGACTCCAGCGCCTTTCGACAAACGGTCTGGCCCTCGCCCGTAGCCTTGTTGGTTAGTGGCAGCAGGGATCTGTCCCCGGTTTGGGCAGGAGTCTGACCTCGCGGTCGGATCTAGATGTCCTTTGGGACATGGCAGGATCCCATGTCGTTGACATTGGCGAGGCCATCCATCCGGGCCGTGTAGAACCCGCCGGCGACTCGCTCGGACACGAGAAACGCAAGCTCTCGGTCTGGAGTATCGGCGGTGGCCTCGGTCAGCCGAGTGACATGGGTCTCGCGGTCAGCAATATAGGCGTCCCAATCCTCGAACCAGCGGTCGAGTCGGCCAAGGTCGTCGGCGTCGGTGACCAGGGGGAGAAGGGCGCGGAGTTCGCCAACCATGGCGATCGTGAGATCTGTGCCGGTGCGAACAACGAGACCGTGACTCTGCGCCGACTCGGCTCGGTGACCGGGCGGAAGCTGATCGATCTCGGCTTGGATCGGCGTGCACACGCGTTCGGCAGCTTCGGGGAATGCCGTGTCGGCGAAGCGGTCTGGGTTCTCGCGGGGCGCGCCTAGATAAATCCAACCCCAGAAGCCGACCATGATGATGACAAGGAGACCGAGCGCCAGTCGGCCCGGTGTCCAGTAGCGGTTATTCATCTGGCGGGGCCTCCGATGTCGTGGTGGTCGGTGGTGGCGGCTCGGGCTCGACAAAGATCGTGACGATTATGAGCACTTCGCCTTCGGTCTCGGCCTCGGGGTCCTGCGACCAAACTGCACCGATCACGGGAGTGGCCCCACCATCAGGGTTCGCCAGGAATTCGACGGCAACACCAAATCCGGCAGCAGCGATGATTCCCTTGGCTTCGGCCTCGGTGAGGCCGATGACGCTTGGGATTGGAAACAATTCCGGCTCGATGGCTACCTCGACGATGATCGGTGTGCCACCTGGGACCAAGGCCCCGGCCGGCGGCGACTGAAAGAAGATGGTTCCCGGTTCGTGGCTTGACGTTTCGACGTCGACGCCTTCGAGCCTGAACACGCCTTCTTCGAGCAGCAGGAGGGTCTCTTCATCAAGCATGCGCCCGACCAGGTTGGGGACAATGGCCTCTTCAGGAATCTCCGGCAGCGTCGTTGTTGTGGCACTTGGTGGGGGAGTGGGGAACTCCACTACGGGCTGACCTTGCATCGCTGCGGTCATCAGTTCGTGCCAGATCAAGGCCGGGAACGTGCCGCCTTGTACTTTCTCGCCGCCGAACTCGATGAGCATCGGTCGCTGTTCCTGTGGATAGCCGACCCATATCGCGGCGGCGCGCTGTGACGTGAAGCCAGCGAAAGTGGCGTCCGCGTTGTTCTGCGCGGTGCCGGTTTTGCCGGCGGCCGGCCAGTCATCGAGTGCAGCACGAGTGCCGGTGCCATAGCTGACGGCTGTGCTGAGTGCCCAGATCACCTGGGCAGCCACGGTGGCATTCAGCACACTGGAGCTCTCGAGTGCGTGGGCATAAAGCGGGGTGCCATCATTGTTGGTGACATGGGTGACGTACACCGGGTTGACCCGGGTCCCCTGACGGGCGAACGTCGAGAAAACTGTGGCCATCTCGACCATGTTGACGTTTTCGGTGCCCAGGATCGCGGCGCACACCGGCTGGATCCGACCTTCGCCGATGCCGAGCTGTTCGGCCATCTGCACGAACCGAGCGGGGCCGATGTAGATCATGACCTGGGCGAAGACAGTGTTGCGCGAGTAGGTGGTGGCGGCGGCGATCGTGCTATCGCCGTCGGTTCCGCCGCGAACGGTCCATTTCGGACCACAGACCTTCTCGACCTCGAGTGGGCTAGTGGCGTCGTAGACCCTGGTGATGGGAATACCAAGTGATAGGGCGGCGGCCAGGCCGATCGGCTTCATCGACGAACCGGCCTGACGGCCCGAGCCACTGGCCAGGTTGAACTTGGCGTCGTCGTCACCGCCGAAGAAGTCACGTCCGCCGACCATTGCCAGGATGTGTCCGTCATCTTCCGCGGTCGTTCCGATGATGACGGCGGCCGCGTCAGGGTTGGGTGTGCCGTCGTCGCGGAACTGGGGTAGCACACGCTCGACCCCCGCTTCAGCCTCGGCCTGGAGTTCGAGATCGATGGTGGTGTAGATGTCTAGGCCACCCTCGAACAACAGTCGGGCTCGGTCCTGACGAGTGGGGCCGAACTCGGGGTTTCCCAAGAACCACTGCTTCACGTCCTCGACAAAGTGAGCGGCCGGGTACTCCTCTTCGAGGATAGATATGTCCTCGACCAGGTCGATCGGTTCGAGCAGCGCCGCGGCGTATTCGTCTTCGGTGATGTACTCGTTGGCGTACATTCGCAAGAGCACGAGATCGCGTCGATCTCGAGCGGCGTCATAGTTGCTGTGCGGGTCGAACCGCGACGGCGCCTGGATGAGCCCGGCGATCAGGGCGACCTCGACGATTGTGAGCTCTTCCACCTTGAGGCACTCACGGTCGTCCTCATCCGCTGCCGAGGTCTGGCGGGCGCAGCTTGGTGGGCCGAAGTACTCGCGGGCCGCAGCCTCGACTCCGTACGCGCCGTTGCCGAAGTACACCCAGTTGAGGTAGCGCTCCAGGATGAACTCCTTGGTGTAGCGCTGCTCGAAGCGGCGAGCCATGAAGATCTCTTCGATCTTGCGGCCGGCAGTTTGTTCCGAGCGATCAAGAAAGACGTTGCCCACGTACTGCTGGGTGATGGTGGAGCCTCCCTGACTGACGCCTCCGGCGCCGACATTAGAGCGGGCGGCACGCAAGATGGCTTTGAGGTCGACGCCGGCGTGGTCCCAGAAACGTTCGTCCTCGATGGCGACGACAGCGTTGTACATCAGTTCAGGGATCTGATCGAATGTGATGTCGCGACGGTTCTGCTCGCCTCGCAGCTCTGTGATCAGCACGCCGTTACGGTCAAATACCCGTGACGACTGTGCAGTCTCAAGCGCGGTGACGGTGAAGTCCTCGCCGAAGAGGGTGTCGAAGTCTTTGGTTTCCACCGAGCATGCAGTGGCCACGAGGAGCGCGACCAAGAGCGCGACCAGGGGACGACGGAAACGACGCATCCCACCATTGTGACGGCAATTGCGCCCCGAACCACTGCACCCTCGCATATCGTCGTATCTGTGATTCTTGATGACCTGAAAGCTCGTGGCCTGATACAAGACCACACGGACGAGGCGGCGCTACGCGCCAGGTTGAGCGATGGCCCGATCACGGTCTATTCCGGCTTCGATCCGACAGCCGACAGCTTGCATGTCGGAAACCTGGTGCCCTTGTTGCTCCTGCGGCGCTTTCAGGATCATGGTCACCGGCCGATCGCCCTCGCCGGTGGGGCTACGGGGATGATCGGCGATCCGTCGGGTCGCTCCGATGAGCGAAATCTTCTCGATGACGAGACGCTCGACCGCAACCTTGAGGCGATCAAAGGCCAGTTGGCTTCTCTGCTTGATATCGGTGGCGTCGCACAGATAGTCGATAACCGTGACTGGATGCTCAACAAGACGGCTCTGGAGTTTCTCCGTGACGTCGGCAAGCTCATCACGGTTAACACCATGTTGGCGAAGGAGTCGATCAGGGCACGCCTTGACGGTGAGCACGGCATCTCGTATACCGAGTTCTCGTACATGCTGCTCCAGGCCAATGACTTCGTAGAACTCTTTGACGGTTCCGGCTGCGAGATGCAGGTCGGTGGGTCCGATCAGTGGGGCAACATCACTGCGGGCATCGACATGGTGCGGCGGCGTTTCAGCAAACCGGCTTACGGACTCACTGTCCCATTGATTACGCGAGCCGATGGCGCCAAGTTCGGCAAGAGCGCCGAGGGCGCCGTCTACTTGAGTCCCACAAAAACTCTGCCGTACGAGTTCCACCAGTACTTCCTGCGCACCGATGATCGTGATGCGGAGCGCTTCTTGCTCCAGCTCACGCTGCTGTCGGTGGAGGACGTGGGCGTGATCATGGGTACCCACAACGCCGCGCCCGAGCAACGACATGCACAGTCTGCTCTGGCTGATGCTGTGACCGAACTGATCCACGGACCAGCCGAGGTCCGAAAGGCAAGGCTGGCTGCGGGTGCATTGTTTGGTGGGGGAGACCTCGATGCTGAAGGCCTGGATGCCCTTCGCGGCATCGTGGCGGAGACATCGGTGGAAGGTTCTTTGGCCACCGGTGACGACGCAGTGGTGGATCTCTTGGTCGCGACCGGGGTCTGTAGCTCCAAGGGAGACGCCCGCCGCACGATCGAACAAGGTGGAATCCGTGTAAACGGCGGCCGAATCGGCTCCGCTAGCGACGGTTTTTCGTTCATCGACGGAAGATTCGCGCTGGTGCAACGAGGCAAGAAACAGCGCCACTTAGCGGTTGTTGGCGCTTGAGTCAAGAAATCTCGACAAAATCGAAGAATATCCCTCCGATCGGGTGGGACTTGCCTGGTGGAGCGCTAACTTCTTGGGGCTGCAACGCCGAACAATTACGTTCGGAGAGAATCTTGAGCATCAGGGTTGAACTTCCCTGGTGCTCACGATAATGTAGCAACTCGCTCCAATCGGATGCCAATAGGCATTCGCAGGAGCTTGCAAAAGGCACCAACTTTCCGCCCAGCGGTCAGTGTGCCCGGCACTGCGGTGCTGATTGCTCCTTGAAAACGGAAGAGACGGACGCAAAAGCGAGTGCGGGTAGCGTTTTAGGTTTCGCGACTTAATTCGTTATCTGTCAAATAGTAATGTCGACCCTGTGAAACGGGTCGGCGAGCCAGTCGTTGTACTTCGGTACAAGGGCGAACGTCACATGAAGCCTTCGGGCCGACTGTGGCAACAAGTTGACCATCGCTAGCCAGCGATGGTCACGCTCAACGTAAATCGCAAACTCCTCACGCGATCACCGCACTGTTCGCAGTGTTGTGATTGGGGAGTAAGCAAACCGATTTAAGGATCAGCTTCGGCTGGTCTGGAGATCTCGACGGAGAGTTTGATCCTGGCTCAGGACGAACGCTGGCGGCGTGCCTAACACATGCAAGTCGAACGATAACCCGGAGCTTGCTCCGGGGGACAGTGGCGAACGGGTGAGTAACACGTGAGGAACCTGCCCTAGAGACCGGGACAACCATTGGAAACGATGGCTAATACCGGATGCCTTCACATGGTCGCATGACCGAGTGAAGAAATGCTCAGGCGCTCTAGGAGGGTCTCGCGACCTATCAGCTAGTTGGTGAGGTAATGGCTCACCAAGGCATCGACGGGTAGCTGGTCTGAGAGGACGATCAGCCACACTGGGACTGAG
>JAACCU010000052.1 GCA_009937405.1 Actinomycetota bacterium | reverse complement strand
TCGCTGACATGACGCGTCGCAGACACCGCGAATCGGCGTGAGGGCCGCGCATTGCGGTCTGCATACTGTTTATACAACGTTGGCTAGGGGAACGTCAGCCTCGAATACCTCTTCAGCGATGACGACGCGTAGCTGCGGATCGAGCTCGGCCGCGCAACAGTTCAAAAGCGTGGTCTTGCCTGCGCCTGGCGCTCCAGCGAAGACGATCGTCTGGCGTGCTTTTACGCATGCTTTGAGGAATTCTGCGACGTCGGCAGTCATCATTCCTCGGTCGACCAATTCGTTGAGGCTGCGGAAGGTGACCCCTGTGAACTTGCGGATGTTGACCATCATGTGACCGCCGCGGGCCACATCCCCATGGACGATGTGGAGTCGGGCACCATCATCAAGTTGAGCGTCCTGGAGGCCCTCGCTGGGGTCGAGTTTGCGGTGAGCGGTCGACGAGTTGTCGAGAATCTTGGTGAGCGTGCGAATCACGTGGTCATCGTCGTGGAAGACCTCGTGGTGGTAACCGGACGGGCCGGCATGGCGCTTCACAAAGATCGCGTCGGGAGCATTGACCATGACTTCCCAGACATCGTCGTCCTTGAGCAGTGGACCGAGGGGCCCGTAGCCGGTCAGGTTTCGGATTGCGCGTTCAGCGACCATCTCCGAATCAGACAAAGCGAAAGGCCGAAATCCGCGACGGAAGTCATCGTTCCATCGATTGACCTCTTCTTGCACCAGATCTTCAAGGGCGCGGCGCGCCCCTTCGTCGTCGAGGTCAAGAGCCTCGTCTTTGGCACGGTTCTGAACACGCTGCTCAATTTCGATGAGCGGGCTGGCCAGCTCAGAGCTCATCCGGCCTCCTCAGTCCAGGCTCCGAGCGAGCCAGGCACGATCGCCTGCGGTTCGGCTCGCCGGGGAAGATCGATAGCGTCTGGCGCAGAATGGAATCGGCGAGTGACTTCGTTGTAGAGCGGGAGTCCTAGTGGCTCCGGGAGTCTGACGGCGTCTCGTAGGCAACCTTCCAGGTCTCGGCGTTCGGGCAGATGGAGTGGATTTCCCACCTCGATTGATGCGTCCGAGTCGTTGAGAAGAGTGGCAAGGGTTCGACCTGCCTCGGCACGGAGGCGAGGCGACTTTGGTGATCGATTGAGCACCGGGATGATCTGGTCGCTGGATACGCCGAACGTGGCCAGGTCGCGGAGCAGCCGACACATCGCGTGAAGACCCTTCATCGTCGGGTTGCCTACGACGATCACCAAATCGGCGCGAGACACGGTGGAACGAGCGATGAGGTTGCGGTCTTCGACATCAAGCGACCCTGTCTCGGCTTCACCCTCCAAGTCGGCGTCGACGTCGGCGATCACAAACCGGTAACTGCCGACGAGTCCATCGAGTGTGGCGTCGAAGGCGCGCGGTCGAATCGCTGCCCAGTCCCGATGTCTGCGAAGCCCGAGCAGGGCGTGATAGCCGCGGTCGATGGCGTCGAACACCATCGACCGGATTTCGCTTGTAGGAACACGGGCGCCTCGATGAGCTTCGACCATTTCCTGGAGACCAGGCACGATCTCTTGCGCGTCATGCAGCATTGCAAGTTCGCCGTTGAGGGTGAGGTCGGCGAGAACTACGACGCCGTGGTCCGATGCATCGCTACCGAGAGCCTGGGCAAGGGCCATCGCCGCGATAGACGAACCGGCACCCGGCACGCCGGTTACTGCCACAAGACGACCCTGGACTGTTGAGACATCGTGGTCGGTTGTTTCGACGAGTTGGGGCGTGACCCGTGAGATTGGCGGTGCGAATTCTCGGAGGGCGGTGAGCAAGTCGTCGCGCTCGAATCCTGCGGGCAGGCGGCCGCTCACGCCCATCTCCGCCCAGCCGTGTTCGGTTCGTGGGTCGATGACCAGGACTGCGGCTCCGGTCGATGTTGCGCTGTCGACAAGATCTCGGTCGAGTCCGACCACGTCGCCTCCGATGAGAAGTGCGGAGTAGGCGCGGCCACCGCTGAGTCGTGCCCGTACCTCGTTAGCCGAGACGCACTTCACAAAGTCGATGGGGACAGCGGCGGTGGTGGCCCACTTGGCGAGCTGACTAAACCAGCTAGCTCGAGGGTGAGCGAGGCCGAGCACGACCCAACGTTGGTCATCCATTGCTTGCTGACCCGGTCTGGATTGCCTCGCTTGTGTCGGCGGCCTCGGCGAGCGTCGACTCGGGGTAGTCGTCGGCGATGGCCCGGGTCGAGCGAACGATTGTGATGTCCGTTGTTTGTGTGAGATGGGTGAGCGTGAGCACCATCTCGGCGTCGTCCATGGCAAGCGTGAGAATTCCTTGGCCGCTTGATCCAATCTGACCGGGTTCGGTGTCGATCGAGAGCACTACGGCGTCTTCGACGCCGACCGCAGTCAGGTCGTCGGTCGTGCCGAGCACGGTCACGCGGTCGCCCTGCCGTAGCCCGGGAGGAGTGCGGTCGAGGGGAACGCCGAAGGTGAGTTCATGAACGGCGCCGATGGGAACTCCATCGATGGATGGTGCCGCGAGGAGGTCGTTAACAGAAAGCAGTTCGCCGCTTCGAAGATCTCGCAGGGCGGTGGCGCCATCGAGCCCATCGCTGGTTGTGAGCGAACTCGTGATGAGTGTTGGGCCGAGTTCCATCGCTACATACGCGACGTCTGCGAGCGTGATTGGAGCGCCCGCAGGAACGTCGTTTTGGAGGACGAGATACTCTGTGGTTGGGCCGTTTTCGCCACCGGTGGCCAGGGCAAAGGTGCCGAGGGCGGCCGTGGTGATGAGGAATGCTCCGAGTAGGGCGCGACCGCTCGGAAGCCCTCGTCGTGCGGTGATAACCCGAGGTGGGCCGTGTTCGTGAACTATTGGTTCCACCGTGATCGCCGTCATCGCCTTTTCTCTCTCTCTGGGTGTTGATCAGAAGCTTGTTCGCCACGTTCTGTGCTCAGCTGAGATTGAAATATAACGAAAAACTGTGAGGTGCGCTAGAAAAGTTTGTAAGGAGTGCCAAAATCGCAGGCAGTAACATCTTTTGATCGTCCACTTCGGTCGCCGCTCGGGTTCGATAGTGGTGAGCGCCAGTGAGCGGGTCTTGTTGGCACGAACCCCGGCGCGTGGCGGACCCGCCGAGTATTCACGGTCGTTCCCTAGAGGACGCCGGCACTGGCTCCCCGGTTGGCTCCCCAAACCCCCACCGGAGTGGGCTGGGTGACAGAAATTATCGGGGGACGGAACCCTTGATGCTCACGCGGTGAACGTCGCGGACGTCGTCGCCGTAGTCGTGAACGGCGTAATGCATGGTGCAGCGGTTGTCCCACATCACCACGTCACCGTTCTGCCAGTGATGGCGATAGACGTTGTCGGGCTGAACCGAGTGTTGGTAAAGGAAGTTGAGCAGAGGCAGGCTCTCGGCTGCGGTCATTCCCTCAAACCTGGTCAGGGTGTCGACGGGCTTTGATATGTACAGCGCCCGACGGCCGGTTTCTGGGTGTGTTCGCACGATCGGATGAAAGTTGCTCGGAACCTCGCTGGCGCCAACCAAAGAAGCGAGTCGGGCGCCCGTGAACTCGCCTCGTATGCCGTCGAGCATTGCCTTCATGCCATCAGAGAGACGCTCGTAAGCGTTGTATTGACTCGACCACATCGTGTCGCCCCCAACGGGAACGTCGCGCGCCGACAGCACGTTCAGCGCCGGTGGCTCATCCAGGAATGCAGAATCCGTGTGCCAGTTTTCGGTGACGGCGCCAGCCTTGCCCCGATTATGCAGGGGCAGAACTGCAGGGTGAGACTCGAGATAGGTGACGAACGGGCTGATGCTGAACTCGCCCCACCGAGCGGCGAACTCGACGTGCTCATCGATCGTCAGAAACTGATTGGGAAACACAAGCGTGCAGTACGTGTGGAAGGCTTCGCGGATCACCGCAAACGTTGCGTCGGTGATCTCGGCGAGACGAACGCCGGTCACCTCGGCACCGATGGCGCCGCTCAAAGGTTTGGTGATGATTTCCTGGTTGCGTTGGACCTGTGGCATTCCTACCCCTTTGCTCGCAGAGCGTCGGGGAGTGTGACCCCGTCCGGCTCTAGTTTGGTGCCTGCACTGTTCAGTACGAAACTGATCAGCCCGTAAAAGCCTGCCAAGGCGACGGCATCAAGAACCTGCTGGGTCGTGAAATGCTCCCTGACGTCATGCCAACACTCGTCGCTGACCGTGTTCGTGTCATGGAGCTGATCGATCAAGCCGACGAGTGCAGACTCGGCTGGATCCACGAGCTGCGGGTCGACGGCACCAGCCGCGGCGATCGAACTTTCATGCAGGCCTGCCAGCCTTGCGATGGCGACATGCTGACGATAGGGATACTCGCCTCGATCTCGATAGCACGAACGAATGATGATCAGCTCGCGGTGGCGATCGTCAAGGGAGCTTCCTTTGAAGAAGTGAGCGATCAGCGGTCCAAGCGAGCAGAAGAGGTCAGCGTGATTTGCCAGGGTCGTGTAAACGCCGGCACAACGACTCTCGGGCCGAAGTACGAATCGCGGCCACATGGATGTCTCGGCCAGAAGCTCGGCTGGCCACTCGCTTTCAGGAAGAGGCGGGACGCGCACTGTGGCGGCCCGACTCCAACCGTGGGCGACATCGACACGGGTAACCCG
>JAACCU010000370.1 GCA_009937405.1 Actinomycetota bacterium | reverse complement strand
GGGAACCGATAGGTGTAGAGCAGATAGGCGGCGCGGTGCAGCGCCACCACAGTCTTGCCCGTACCGGGGCCGCCCTGCACAAGCAGCACGCCCGGCATCGGGGCACGAATGATCTCGTCCTGCTCGCCTTGGATCGTGGCGACGATGTCGCCGAGGCGCCCGGTACGGGAGGCCTCGATGGCAGCGATAAGCGCGCCCTGACCGCGAACCTGCGGAGTGGGCGCGGTCTGAGCCAGCTCACCAAAAAGTTCATCGTCGATCCCGAGCAGCGTGCGGGCACGAGTGGCGAAATGGCGCCGACGCTCGATGTTCATCGGCTCACGGCCCGTGGCTCGATAGAACGGCTCAGCCACCGGCGCCCGCCAGTCCACTACCACCGGGTCCTGCTCGCTGTTCCACACTCCGAGACGACCGATGTAGAAGCGCTCTCCAGTATCTGTTGGATCAATGCGACCAAACACCAGTGACCGGTCACCAAGGTTGAGTTGGCTGAGACGGACAAGAACACTTTCCACGATCGATTCGCGCTCGTGGCGCGCCTGCGTTGTGCCGCCGGCCGCCGGGGCGTAATTGGATGTCAGCCTGCTGGCGCGTTTGCGCGACTCGTCCAAGCATTCATAAGCGAAATCGAGGTACGCCTGTTCGGCGTCAAGCTCAGGGTGGCGATCAGACACTCGGTCAGACTCCCGGGAAGGGGGGAACATTTCATGATATCGGCCGGTCTTGGCCGCCCCGACCCCCGATTCTCCCTCAGTTGAGTACCCTGCGGTTTCATGTTCTCGGTAGGGCTCGTATGCAGCGCAGGCGGTTGGCGGGGCGACCCGTGGCACAGCGGTGTCATCAATCAATTACATACCGCCGCAGGCTGGGATGCCCGCAGCGCCGATCTGATGATCGGCACCTCAGCGGGCAGCTTCACCATCACTGCGCTTCGCGCCGGAATCGATCCCATCGACCTCGCTGCACGCCACGAAGGCAACCCCATCTCGACCGATGGTCAGGCAATCATCGACCGCATCGTCACCCCCTACGAGGAGCCAGCAGAGGCTCGCGGCTGGCACCCTTCTTCCCCGTCGATGTCAGTCAAGGCCATTTGGCCGCCGTGGAAGTCCGACCCCGTTCGCTTTGCTCTCGGCGCCATGCCCCGCGGCAAGCTGAACGGCGGAGCGATTACCACGCGCATCAACGAACTCCTGCCCGACGGCTGGCCTGAAAAACCCACGTGGATTGTTGCCGTGCGCAGCAACGACGGTCGCCGCGTCGTCTTTGGGCGCGACGACGTCCGGGGCAACGTCGGCCAGGCCTGTCAGGCCTCCTCAGCTATTCCCGCCGTCTATCAGACCGTCAAGATCGGCGAGCGTGAGTACATCGACGGTGCCGTTCACTCCGCTACCAACGCAGACCTCGCGGCGATGGCCGGTTTTGACCTGGTGATCGTGTCGTCAGTAATGACCGCTACAGCCGACAGTCGAAGCTGGCTTCGCGACCCGCAGCGCACCTGGTTTTCCCAGAAGCTCGACGAAGAGGTCGAAGCCATTCGATCACGCGGCACTGCAGTAGTTGTCGTTGAGCCCGACCGCGAGACGCTGGCCCACCTCGACGAAACGGACAAGACGGCTCGTGGCTCGATGGTTTCCCTCGGCCGCCAGGCCGCAGAGCGAGTCTTGGCCGGACGCGACGGCGAAACCATCCGCTCGCTCATCGAGCGCGCCGCTCACTGAGCCACACCCACCCACACCTCTTTCTGGGAGGCGGAGTGCCCCGCTTCGGTGCTAGCAGCTCCCGGTGGTCCCTGGTCGATCTGGTATTGATGGGTCAACGACCTCGATATGGACGTGAGGGTTCGACGGCTCAGCCGTGAACTCGTCGACTTGTGATTCGAACGGCAGCACACGAGCACTCGTACCAATTAGCGTTACACCGGCTTCAAGAACATCGCCGACCCCCACCTGCAAGCCTTCGAAGTGGAAGATCTTGACCTCCCATCCGGGATGATCGACCGGGTCGATCACGATGAAGTGATCGGAATGATCGCAATAGAGCGTGTAGGTGCCGGCTCGAACCACGGTGCCACTGACGGGCGAACGAATCTCGGCATCCGGCGCGACCACAATGTCGGCCGCGGT
>JAACCU010000051.1 GCA_009937405.1 Actinomycetota bacterium | reverse complement strand
TTAATGGCCATGATCCCCGCACCGCTATGAATGCATGCTGGCTTTGCACTGCGGCCACCCTTGAATCGAATTTCATCACGTTGCCTCTGCGAAAATTGAACGCAACGCGCGAGAATTGTGCCCCTACATAACCAGGAGGATGTTGACATGGGAAGGCTCGACGAACGGGTGGCCATCGTCACCGGTGGGAGTTCCGGCATTGGACGGGCGATCGCCCGACGATTCTCCGAGGAGGGAGCGGTCGTGGTGATAGCCGATGTGCGAGCCGAGCCGCTCGAGGGCGGCGAGCCGACCGTCGACATGATCGTCGCCCAGGGTGGTCACGCGGAGTACCGCGAGGTGGACGTGTCGTCCTGGGAACAAGTGGATGCACTGGTCGGCGCGACAGTGGCAGACCATGGCGCCCTGGACATTATGGTGAACAACGCGGCGATCGGTACCGGTACGCGGTTACTCGAAACTGAAGAAGCCGAGTGGAATCGTGTGATGGACGTGAACGTCACAGGCGTCTTTTTTGGCTGCAAGCGGGCGGTGCGCCAAATGCTCGAGCAACCCGTTCGCGCCGAAGCACGTGGACGAATCGTCAACATATCCTCTCAGCACGGAATGGTCTCAGCACCGCACAACTTTGCCTATGGCGTGAGCAAATCGGCGATCGTCTACATGACTCGCCAAATCGCGGCGGACTATGGCGACCAGTTCATCGTGTGCAACGCGGTCGCTCCCGGAAAGATCTTGACCGGTCGCGGCGGCTCCGCCACCAGCGAATCTGCCCTCGCCTACTCGAACTCGCGCACCCCAATGCCGCGCCTTGGCCGTCCTGACGACGTTGCTAATGCTGCGCTGTTTCTGGCCAGCGACGAGTCCACGTATATGACGGGAGTCAACCTCATGGTCGATGGAGGTTGGATGGCTTCGTAGGCTTGGGGGACGCTGCTAGATCCGTAGCTTCGGCGTACGTGGGTGCAGCCTGCTTTTGAGGCATTGAGCGCTCCGTTGCCATTACTCTTTCAGATCATGGATCGTTGGGAGATTGTCGTTGACGGGGTGAAGACGTCAGTCATTGAGCACGGCGTGGGACCGACGATTGTGCTCTTTCACGGGGCGGCCTTCGGTGTCGATGCCGAAGCGACCTGGTTCCGGACGTTCGAAGGACTGAGCGCCGACTTCCGTGTTGTCAGCTTCGACCAAATTGGTTTCGGCCGAACCGACATGCCAGGTGATGGTGTCTATAAGAACCGTCTTGAGCGAGTGGACCACGCCGTGGGTGTGCTTGAAGCACTCGGAATCAAGGGTGCTTGCCTCGTTGGCCATTCTGAAGGTGCGTTCATGGCCGCGCGGATAGCAATCTTGGCTCCGGCTCATGCGTCGAGCCTTGTGTTTGTGACAACCGGCGGCACGGCTCCTTATTTTGGTGATGACCGAGACGATCAATGGATCGCTGCTGCAGAGGCCGCGTACAACGACACTGATCGACTTGTTTCCGAGGATCGGTTTGTTGCGAGTAACGGACATCTGAGCCGTCATCACGATCCTGTCCTCGAACAGCTCATGCGTGCGAACTATCGACGAGGGATCGCCACTGGACAAGACCGGATCTTCGCCAACATGCCGCGGGCAGAGACGGACTTTGCCCTTACCGGCGACTACAGGATGAGTACGTCCTTCCCTATCTCCCAGATCTTGATATCCCGACCTTGCTGATTTGGTCGGCAAATGATGCGACCGTTCCCGTCGCTCGCGCTGAGCTTCTTCTCGAGCATCTTCGTCTTGGACAACTGACTGTGATCGACGATGCCGCCCACAACGTGATGGTCGATCAGGCGGATGCCTTCAACGAGACGATCAGAAACTTTCTCTCGTGATGGAAGTGGAGCTACGGGGGCCAAGCGAGGTCATGTCGATAGCCGCTCTCGGCGCGGTTAAACCTCACAGGCTCAGCTTTAGTCGAAGGCTCATTCGACGAATGACGGAGCAAGGATGGGAGATCTCGCTTTCCCTATGCGACGTTGATGAACACGGCGTCGGGCGGATGGTGTACGACATCGACGCAAACGGGCATCTGTTGCATTTTGTTATTCGCAGCGACAACGTGCCCGAAGAGCTTCGTACCGGCCGTCTTTCCGAGGCGCGGTTCGACGGTATGGGTATTCTCTGCCACGGCCCGCTCGATTGGGGACGCCTCGACCGAGAGATGCAACAGATCCAATTGCGATCAGCGGGTCGAGGAACTCATCAAAGCTTGGGTTGGACATTGTGTAGCCGTAGCTCGCGGTCGTTCGACCTCGTTGTTGACGCGCTCTGCGAAGGACGCCAGCCAGCAGTGGAGCCCCTCGTTGGCGGCGCCAGCTACCTGCTGCGCAATAACGGTTACTACGTCAACGGGCGACACGGCACGCGGCCTTGGACGAGCCTGCCCCCGGAGCATCCGCTGGCCGAACCGTACTTCCCAGAAATGCTGGCGCTCTATCTATGGCGCCAATACGGCCACGATCTGGTGGACGCTATGGCTCGAAAGCGAAACGTTGGCGCGGTGGCTCTCGATGCCTCCATCAAGCGTTACCTCGGCGTCGGCAATGCGACGGGTCAGGGCATGTCGACGTTTCTTCCAAAGTGGCCTTATTGGGTCGATGCCTGGAACTCGATTCGTGAAACGGCCTTCGCTCGCGTCGCGGCCACGAAACCATCCGAAGAAGACGTCGACCGTTGCCGGTTACTTCTCCAACGAGCGCGTAATGCCTATGCCATTGATCAGCTTGGACTCGACAGCGTCTTCGTCGAACCACACTTACTCGCGGGTGAGCTAACGAAACTGTTGGAACACCTTGACCCCGGCAAGGGCACAGCGTGGGCGTCACCATTGGCGTGGGCGGACGAGCATCTCCACATCGAAGCTGCGAGTCTGTTCCGGTCGGTGCTAACGGAAGTGCACGCCTCGCTCGTCGACGACCTCGGCGGTCGATACCTGGTCGAGATGGCCCGCAGGTATGAGGCTGGGCCCGCTGCAACCATCGCTGACCTTCGCAAACAACTTCGCTCCTATGGGTGGGTGCAACCCTTGGTTGATGCAGATGGATTTCACGAGAAGTTCTTCTATCGCTCCGAGGAGCACGGAGAACAGCGGGTGGGGGATCGGGCAGTCGATGCGGGGACGGAGTACGAAACGTTCGCGGGTGTTGTCGCTTTGATCACATCGCTCGTTCATGCAATCGAGGGTCGGCCTGATGGCGAGTTGGTGGCTCGCTTTCTCGTCGATCATGCAAATCAGCGTTTCGCAGTAGAACGTGTTTTATCGCTGATCGACGTGCCCTACGCCGAGGTTCGTGCCGATATGACCAACCGCGGTTGGACGGCTGCAGAAGCAGGCCGGTTCGTATTGGCGACGTTCGGGATGGAAATGGCTCGGGTGTCCTCTGATCGTTGGGTTCAAGGCGTGTTCTTCCAGGGGGCGCCACTCTCCGACGAGCTCGCTACCAAAGCGGACGAACAAGATTGGATCTACCCATCGACCCCGGCGCCACCATGACTGTGATGATGCTTTCTGCCTGGGAGATGCGAACCCATGGGCAGGCGGCACTTCGCGTTTTGGGTGTGCCGTTTGGAGCGAGCGAACGGGCTGTCGAAATGGTGGTGTGGGCGCATGCGGTCCAATCCGGTGCCGTCGAATTTCTGATCGACCAGCAAGAGCAGATTCGAGAGAGTGCTGGGCGGTCCTTCGACGTTCTCCACGAGGACGACTGTGTCGCTGATCTAGATGCGAATGGCCAATCGGTCTTCACTGCCGGACCAGCGGCTATCGATCTTGCAACCGCGCTGGCAAGCCGACATGGGACGTCATTGGTCACAGTGTCCAACGTGTCTGGCACCGCGTTTGCGGCGGGCCTTGCGCACCTCGGAATGACTCGTGGGTTCGGCTGCAAGGTGACAGGTCCCGAGGGCGGATGGCTCGCCCATCCTTTGAGCGGCTTAGTGGAGATAGCGCATACCAATACGACCCTCATCATTCATTGTTCCCGCCACGCCGCATCGATCGACGATGAGATGGCAGGGAGCGAGAGGATCGAGGTAGATACGCTCCTATCGCGCGCCGAACGAGAGGGATACCGGACCGATGCCTCCGCTGGGGAAGTGTTCCTGGATCTCGGTCATCGGCTCTGGCTACCAACCTCAGAGCATTCGCGGGCCCAGGGCTCCGGGGGAGACAAATCACTGAGCGATTTCGAAGGATCAACGAATGACTGATGTCTTTGCGGGCTACGACCAGGACGGGCTTGATTCGCAATACAATCTTCGACCCCTAGTACCCCATCACCCCAAGATCTTCGAGCGATACATTCGAGATAGCGCTCTTGTCGTCGAGCGCTATCCGGCGACGCTCGATGTTGCTTATGGCGATCAGCCAGGGGAACGGCTCGATATCTTTCACGCTGCCGCTTCAGATGGGCGGGCGCCCATCGTGGTCTTCATCCATGGCGGCTATTGGCGAAACAAGGACAAGTCCGACTATCGCTACCTCGCTCCAGCGTTCGTTGAGGCTGGGGTCAGCTTCGTGCCCTTGAACTACACCCTCGCTCCGCACGCTTCGATGGACGAGATCGTCCGTCAAAATCGAGCTGCACTCGCGTGGCTCTCGGCGAATGTTGCCGACCACGGCGGTGACCCCGATCGCATCCACATCACGGGCCACTCAGCGGGCGGCCATCTCGTGGCGATGTTGATGGCGACCGACTGGATGGCAGTGGCAGGCCGGCCTGATGTCATCGCCGGAGCGTCGGCAATCAGTGGCCTATTCGACCTCGAACCGATTCAAAAATGCTATCTCAACGAGACCCTGGGTCTCGACAGTGAGGGGGCGGAACGGAATTCACCCGTGCACCTGACTCCAACACAAGACATACCGCTCATCTTGTCGCTCGGTGGGGAAGAGACCATCGAGTATCACCGCCAACAAGATGTCTTCGAAGCGGCCTGGTCTGAGGTGTTGAGTGATGTGTCCACTGTGGAGATGCTCGGACTTACGCACTACGACGTCATCGACCACCTAGGTCATCCAGGAAGCGGCCTGTATCAAGCGGTAATGGCTCAAGTTAGAGGGAGCGCCTCATGAAGCAAGCTGCGATGCTGATCGATGGAGAGTGGGTTTCGTCGAATGAGCGAATCGACTCTTACAACCCTGCTACCGGTGAACCGTGGGCGCAGATACCGGCAGGAACCGCGGCCGACGTCGATCGTGCGGTGCGAGCCGCCCATCGCGCCATGACCACCGGACCTTGGGCATCGATGACGGCAACCGAGCGAGGCTCGGCCATCGGTCGCTTGGCTGCGCTGGTGCGTGAAAAATCGAACCACCTCGCAGAGATGGAGACCCGAGATACCGGAAAACTGATCCGTGAAACCATAGGTTCGTCCGGCTATGTGCCAGCGTTCTACGACTACTTCGCTGGTCTGGCCGACAAGGTCAGCGGCAAAACCCTTCCGATCGATAAGCCCGACATGCACGTGTACACAGTGCGCGAGCCCGTCGGTGTCGTCGCCGCGATCGTTCCATGGAACTCACCGCAGATGCTGCTCGCAGTGAAGCTCGCTCCCGCGTTGGCTGCGGGGAACGCTGTGGTGATCAAGCCTTCTGAACACGCCTAGATCCCGGTGCTCGAGTTTGCTCGTCTCGCCGAACAGGCAGGACTGCCCGCCGGTGTCGTCAACGTTGTGACCGGGACCGGCGAGCAGGTGGGGGAGTCGCTCACCACACACCCGCTCGTTCGCCGAATTGCCTTCACCGGTGGCCCCGCTACAGCGCGCATGATCGTACGAAATTCAGCAGAAAACTTTGCCCACGTTTCTTTGGAGCTGGGGGGCAAGTCTCCCCAGATTGTTTTCCCGGATGCCAATATCGAAAGCGCCGTTAATGGCATCGTTGGTGGAATCTTTGGGGCGTCGGGGCAGTCCTGTGTCGCGGGGTCGAGGTTGTATGTGCACGACGATGTCTATGACGACATCGTTGGGGGCGTTATCGACATGGGATCGAAAATTCGTATCGGAGATCCCCTCGACCCTGAGTCGGAGATGGGTCCGTTGGCCACCCGTGCTCAACTCTCCACGTTCGACGAGTATGTCGGGTCGGCAGAGTCGGAGGGAGGGCGTGTGCTCTTCGGCGGAAACCAGCTGACGAGAAATGGATGGTTCGTCGAGCCGACGGTTGTTGCCTGCCCCGACACCGGAGTTCGCGTTGCAGCCGAAGAGATCTTTGGTCCCGTGCTCAGCGTTATGCGTTTTCGCGAAGAGGCGGCGGTCGTTGCCGCCGCCAACTCCAGCCGGTACGGCTTGGCCGCGGGGGTTTGGACTCGCGACATCGGGCGGGCGCACCGAGTGACAGCAGCTCTCGACAGCGGCATCGTTTGGGTAAATATGTATCGAGCGACGTCACCAGTGGCACCGTTTGGAGGAACCGGCGATAGCGGCTCTGGCCGCGAATCTGGTGAGGATGCGATCTTTGATTACACGAAGGTGAAGACGGTGTGGATCAACACATCGGACGAGCCGACCACCGATCCCTTCAAAGTCGGTTAGGCGAGTTCTTCGGTTGTGAAGATGATTGTGCCGTCCATCGTGAGCCAGCCCGGATGGGCGTTCTTTACGATGATTTCGCCATCTGGTCGCACGATCAGGATGGCGGTCTGAGCTTCGTCTCCGTCTTCGGTCCGAGTCGAGTTTGCCACCGAGAAATGCGCGGCGTAGATCGGGCGGAAACCCTCAGGAAGATCGCAGACTTTCGAACGTGTCCCACCTGGATTGTCCGGGCGTCCATTGGTGATGGTCCCCGACAAGAAAACCCGACCCAGTTCATCTTTGAAGAAGCTGGGTGGGCGCGAAATGCTCCCAAAGTGCTCCCACTCGTTGGCAAATGTTTCGAATCGGTGCCACTTCAGTGCTTCAGG
>JAACCU010000050.1 GCA_009937405.1 Actinomycetota bacterium | reverse complement strand
TGATCGGTCGCCGTCGAGCGATCGGGGTGACCATCGGGCCGATCCGGATGTGCTCGGTACAGGTGGCCACTGCCGCCATCGTGACCCACGGATCAAGGATCTCATTACTCTCAGGCCGAAGGACGTGATCCCAAAAGAACAGCCCATCCCAACCGGCCTCTTCGACCGCTGTGGCGAGCTGCATCAACCTATGTGGATCAGCCAGCGGGCCGAACGGCGCAATGAAGATGCCATGCTGCATGACCTCATCGTAGATTCAACTGGTGACCTCACTCCAGCGTGTCTGTGTTTTCTGTGCATCCTCGCCCGGCTCTGACCCCGCCATTACCGATGCGACCATCGCACTTGGCACTCTTCTTGCCGAGCGAAACATCGAGCTCATCTACGGTGGCGGGGCGGTGGGACTCATGGGATTGATCGCCGACACCGTCATGACAAACGGCGGGCGTGTCACCGGCGTCATCCCCGCCGGATTGTTTCCCGCCGAGGTCGGCCACCGCAATCTCACCACACTTGAGGAGGTCGGTTCAATGCACGAGCGCAAGGCGCGGATGTACGAGCTATCCGACGCGTTCATCGCACTCCCTGGTGGCTTCGGCACGCTCGAAGAGCTGGCGGAAACACTGACGTGGAACCAGATCGGCCTACTCGCCAAGCCGGTCGGAGTCCTGGACGTGGGTGGCTTCTGGCAGCCGCTGCTCGCACTCTTTGACCGGATGGTCCACGACTCGATCCTCAAGCCAAAGAACCGCCAGATCCTTCTCGACGATCCTGATCCGGCCTCGCTTCTTGACCGTCTCGGCGATCAAGATTTGGCCTACGAGCCCAAGTGGATTGGTAGCCCCGACGAAACCTGACCACAAACTTGACGCCACTGCGAGTACGGCATCGAGAAACGCGGGAAGATGGGCTTATGGCCACCACCGACACCTATGTGCAGGGGAACTACGCGCCCGTACGCGAGGAAATTACTGCTGCGGATCTGAGCGTTACCGGCACAATCCCCGCTGAACTCGACGGTCGGCTACTGCGGATCGGTCCGAATCCGGTGCAAGACGCTGCCGCCGATGATCACTGGTTCACCGGTACGGGCATGGCTCACGGCCTACGCCTTCGTGACGGCAAGGCCGACTGGTACCGCAATCGCTATGTGGTGTCGGACCGCGTCAGCGAGGCCCTCGGTCGACCGATCCCGCCTGGCCCCCGCTTCCACGACAGTGACGGCACGGCCAACACCACCATCATCGAACATGCAGGGATGACCTTGGCGATTGTCGAAGCCGGCGGTCCACCCGTGCTCTTGACCGACGACCTCGAGACGATGGAGCGCATCGACTTTGGTGGCACCCTCGATGGGTCGTTTTCTGCCCATCCCAAGCGCGACCCTCTGACCGGTGAACTCCATGTCGCCACCTACCACTGGACCTGGGACTTCATCCGCTATCTCGTAGTCGACACTGCGGGATCAGTTCGCCATCACGTCGACGTCCCCGTCGGGCATAGCCCAATGGTCCACGACATCGCCATGACGGAATCGTCGATTCTTTTGCTCGACTTTCCGTGCCACTTCGACCTTGATGTCGCCATGACCGGCGCACAACTTCCCTACGTGTGGAAGGACGACCAACCGGCCCGTGTTGGAGTGCTTCCCCGAGACGGAAGCGCCGAAGACGTGCGTTGGTGCGAGGTTGATCCTTGCTATGTGTTCCACTCGATGAACGCGTTTGACCTCGGCGATGGGCGGATCCAGCTCGACGTTGCTCGTCATAACTCCGTCTTCGACAAGGTCCGCAACGGTCCGAGCGAGGGCGACCCAACGTTTGATCGCTGGATCCTCGATCCTTCAACCGGCAGAACGACGGAAACCCGCTTGGACGATCGCTCTCACGAATTCCCCCGTCATGACGAGCGGCTTGAGGGTCAAGAGAGTCGCTGGGGATACACGGTCGGATTCACGGGGGCGGAAGGGCCTGCCTACAAACATGACCTCAGCAATGGTGGGATCGAAGTCCACTCATTCGGCGCGGGCCGGGTAAGCCAGGAAATGGTCTTCGTTCCGAGCGCCGCCGACAGCGCCGAGGACGACGGCTGGTGCATGTCTTACGTCCACGATGCCAATACCGATACTGCGGACGTCGTCATCTTGAACGCCCAAGATTTCGCCGGCGAGCCTGTCGCCACCATTCATCTCCCCCAGCGGGTGCCGTTCGGCTTCCACGGCAACTGGGTGCCGACCACGCCATAGCCGAACCACCAGAGAACTCGGGGCCTGACCTGTTGAAGGCTCTAACATTTAGGCATGTCTGAAGCCGTCAACGCCCCCTCCGCGCGCACGACTCTTCGTCGGGGCGCCGACCGCGCCGTGTACGAGCGCAACCGTGTACAGGAAATTCTTGACGCCGGTCTGATCGCTCACGTCGGCGTGCAGACCCCCGACGGGCCGCTTGTTCTCCCGATGGCCTACGGCCGTGACGACGAGAAGCTGTATCTCCACGGCGCTGCCGCCAACCACCTTCTCGGCACCGGCAGTGGCCACGAGATCTGTGCCACGGTCACGCACATTGACGGTCTCGTGATGGCGCGGACGCCGTTCCATAACTCAATGAACTACCGCTCGGTTGTCGTGCGCGGAATCGCCACAAAGATCGAAGACCCTGACGAGAAGCTGCGCACACTCAAACTCATCACCGATCATGTGGTGGCGAACTGGGACGAGGGCCGCGGCGTCAGCGCGGTCGACAACCGCAAAACGCTGGTTCTCGAAATGTCACTCGACGAGGCGTCCGCCAAGGTTCGAGACGGCGACCCGATCGACGAGGACGATGACATGGCCGGCCCATGGTGGTCCGGCGTGATCCCTGTGGAGACCCGGTTCGGAGAGGCCTACCCGGCCGCCGACTTCGCCGGTTCCAACGAGATGCCCGCCCAGTACGGGGCCCTCGCCGGCAAGCTGCCCGAAGAGCGCTGAGCAACGCACGTCTGGGGACAGACCCCAAACGTGCGTTGTCGAAACGGGCTGTGTCAGATCACCTTGAAGGCGGCTCGCATTTCGGCGATGAACAGGTCGGGCACTTCCCAGGCAGCGAAGTGGCCCCCGCGGTCGAGATCGTTCCAGTACTCGATATTGGCGTAGACCTTCGGCGCCCATCGACGCGCCGACCGAATAATTTCAGCGGGGAACGTCGAGATCGCGGTGGGGACCTCGACAACACCTCGCGTCGCTCCGACACGGGTCTCCCAATAGATCCGGGCAGAGGACGCGGCCGTGGCGTTGAACCAGTAGATCGAGATGTTGTCGAGGATTTCGTCACGGGTGAGCGCTGATTCGGGGTGCCCATCGTTGTCGGTCCAGGCCCACATCTTCTCAGCGATCCAGGCGGCCTGGCCGGCCGGAGAGTCAGTAAGCCCGTAGCCGAGGGTTTGTGGACGCGTTGCCTGCTGCTTGAAGTACCCCGAGTCGACCTCGTCGTAGTATTTGAGCGCCGCCAGGGCGGCCTGTTCGACCTCGCTGGGGTTTTCCATATCAGCCGAGCCGGGGCGAGCGATCGGCATATTGGTGTGGATCGCCTCAATATGACCAAGCGCCTGCCAGCCAATTGCCGAGGTGACCGCCGCCCCCCAGTCACCGCCTTGGGCGACATAGCTGTCGTAGCCGAGTCGCACCATGAGGACGTCCCACATCTCGGCGATCTTCCCGGTGGATGTACCAGCCGTAGTGGGCTTGGCACTCCAGCCATAGCCAGGCATCGACGGGAGAACGAGATGGAAGGCGTCGTCGGCTGAACCACCGTGCTCGGTTGGATTGGTGAGCGGGTCGATGATCTTCATGAATTCGGCAACCGACCCCGGCCACCCGTGGGTGATAATCATCGGCCGTGCATCTTCATGAGGTGACCGCACATGCATGAAATGCACGTCGATTCCATCGATCTCGGTCAGGAAATGGTCGTATGCGTTGATCTCCGCCTCGAAGCGCCGCCAGTCATACGACGTGGCCCAGTAGTCGCACAGCTCCTGGATGTAGGCCAAAGGAGCCCCTTGGCTCCAGTCATCGACCACTTCTTTCTCCGGCCAACGCGTCCGTGCCAGACGCTCACGCAGATCGGCGATCTCTCCGTCAGAGACGGCCACGGTAAAAGGGCGGATGTCGTCACTCATGCCCAGATCGTCGCCCGAGTATGGGGATGACTGCAAGACGACTGCCGTCAATCGTCGAGATCACCCCTCATCAAGTCGGGCGACCCGATGCATCAGAGTGCTCACCCGGCGGTGTTTAACCGTCGATTTCGAGCCATGACTCGATTCGTTCGTTGACCTCTCGGCCGCGGTGAGCTGAGCCGATCTTTAGCGACCATCCGCTGATGGACCCGATCAGACGGGCAGGTCGCCGTCTTCGATGGCCCCATCCAGGATCGCTTCGGCGGCTTCCCAAACTGAGGGAAGACCCCACGCGATCTTGCCGTTGACCTCTTTGACCTGATGCGCCTTGATGCCGTGGCGCTTCCAGCTTCCACCACCGATCGCAAGATTGAGCAGCATGGGCTGGAGCCTGTCGCACGAATAGGCGAAGCGCGCCTCAGGGGTTTCGCGGGCCTCGTATTCGTCCCATAGGTCTCGGAGTTCTGATGCCTGCGGTTCGGGGAGCAGGCCGAAGATTCGATCAGCGGCCGCAATCTCCTCGGCCTCCTTGCTGGCCCGAGCCTCCGCGTCATAGATAAACACGTCGCCCGCATCGATCTCCACAATGTCGTGCACGAGCAGAATCTTGATCGCCCGCTCGGTGTCGACTGGCGGGTCAGCCAGTGGAGCGAGCGCCATCGCCGTCATCGCCAGATGCCATGAATGCTCAGCCGAGTTCTCCTGGCGGCTCTTGTCAGCAAGCAGGGTCTGGCGAAGGACCGACTTCAGCTCGTCGAGCTCATAGATGAACCGCAAACGCGCGGCAAGATCGTCGCCGAACTGGCTGGCAATGTCGAGGGCGCGTTCCTTATCCACGGTCGGCACCGCGCTCAGCCCAAAGCTCGTGAAGTCGGGCGGCCTGCCGTTGCGCACCGATAGCCGCGCAACGTTCGTCGAAGCCAGGTTGGGGGCCAAGCCAGGCCATCTCATCGACAGTCGCGCTCACCGGGGCGTCGATGTCGACCGTGGCAATACGACGAAAAAGTAGGGCGTCATCGAAATGCTCTTTCAAACTGAGGGCCAACTTGGCGGCGCCTCTAACAGTGACATCCCAGTCCTCAACGTCGAGTGGGATCGCATCGATGTGACCATACCGAGTCAGCACCGCGGCAGCGGACTTTGCACCCCAGCCCGGAAGCCCGGGGAATCCGTCGGCGGTGTCACCGACGACGCCGAGATAGTCGGGGATCGATTCGGGGGGCACGCCAAACTTTTCGATTACTGCAGCTCGGTCGTAGGTGATCTCACGGCGTCGATCGAGTTGAACAACCCGGCCATCGGCGGTGACGCACTGAGCGAGGTCCTTGTCCGGGGTACAGATGATGACTTGCTCCACACGGTCATCGGCAACTGCCATCGCGGCTCCTGCGGCCATGGCATCGTCGGCTTCGTGAGTGACCTGAGGCCAAACCTCGAATCCGGCGAGGTCAAGGAGTTCTTCCATCTCAGGGAACTGGGCGAAAATATCAGGGTCAATATCGGACCCGTCCTTGTATCCGTCGTACAACTCGTTGCGCCAGGACTCGACCACGTGGTCGGTGGCGATCCCAATATGGGTGGCACCATCGGACACAAGATCCAGGATCGTGCCGACCACACCTCGTTGGGCACCGAGCCGAGGTTCCTTGTTGGCCGGAGAGAAGTGATACCGAAAGAGTTCGTACGTTCCGTCGACCAGGTGAACCTTCATTGGCCTGAGTCTGCCATCATCAGGCGCACCATGGCCGTGCCCCACACCGGACTTCCCATCGAAGACCAGATTTCTGAACTCTCGGCCGCGCTCGAAATCACCGGCCACGCCGTACTCACCGCCGAGCCGGGCGCGGGCAAGACCACCGTTGTGCCTCTGCGGCTGCTTGACGCCGACTGGCTGGGCGACCGCAAAATCGTCATGCTGGAACCACGGCGAGTGGCTGCTCGTGCTGCGGCACGCCGTATGGCCGCGATGCTCGGCGAGGAGCCGGGGCAGACCGTTGGCTGGGTTACGAGAGACGATCGCCAGATCGGGCCATCCACCCGCATCGAGGTCGTGACCGAAGGGGTGTTGACCGCTCGCCTCGTTCGTGATCCGACACTGGCCGGCATCGGGGTCGTGATTTTCGATGAGTTCCACGAGCGTTCACTGCCCGGCGACACCGGCTTCGCGCTTGCGCTCCATGCCCGTGCAACCGTTGGGCTCACCGCTGCCCTCCTCGTGATGTCAGCCACCATCGATTCCGAACAGATTTCCACCGCGCTTGGTGGCGATGGCCCTCCAGCGCCCGTGATCGAAAGTCCGGGCCGCACCTTCCCGGTCGAACTCGTGTGGCGACCTCGCAAGCCTCGCTCCCCTCTCGTTCCCGCCGTGGTGAAAACAGTGATCGAAGCCTTGCGCTCAAGCGGCGATGTGCTCGTGTTTTTGCCCGGCGTGGGGGAAATCCGCCGAACCGAACGGGAGTTGACGGCAGCATTGGGCCCAGAGGGGCCAGTCATTCTCCCTCTCCACGGCTCGCTGCCCGCCGTTGAGCAAGACGCAGCACTCATCGCCCGCGCATCTCGACGAGTCGTGCTCGCCACGGACCTGGCTGAGACCAGCCTGACCGTCGACGGCATTACTGCCGTGGTCGATGCCGGACTCGCTCGGGTGCCGCGCTTCGCCACGCGCACAGGCATGACGGCGCTGACCACGGTCAGCGCCTCCCGCGCGTCAGCGGACCAACGGGCAGGGCGCTCCGGGCGGCTGGGGCCAGGCATGGCCTACCGACTCTGGTCCAAGCTCGAACATGCCAGTCGCCCACCTTTCCTCCCCCCGGAGATCACCGAAGTGGAGGTCGCGTCGCTCGTGCTTGACCTTGCGAGACGAGGCATCCGCAATCCGACCGAATTGCCGTTCCTCGACCCACCAGCAGAATCTGCATGGGCCGCCGCCGTCGAGCTTCTTGAACGTCTTGGCGCCTTAGACGCTGCCGGTCTCCCATCGGAGCGCGGTTTGGCCATGGCGGATCTTCCCCTTCATCCCCGCCTCGCCCGTATGGTCGTCGACGCCCGCGATCCTTGGCTGGCATGCCTCCTTGCCGCACTCCTCGAGGACCGTGATGTCTTGCGGGGTCGACCAGCCGACCTGCCGGCCGACATGGCTGAACGACTCGCCTTGATTCTCGACCGGGACCGCCATCACCCTGACGCCGACGGTCGAGCCATCCAGCAGGTTCGTCGACGAGCCGGCGACTTGGCCCGGCGCCGTGCCATCGCCACTGGGGACGTGACGACCAACGACATCGGGCGTACTCTGCTGCTCGGATTCCCCGACCGCCTCGCTCGGCCTCGGGCAGGGGTCCGCGGACGATGGTCGCTCAGCGATCAGCGACCTGCGAAACTCGATCGGCAGGACCCTCTCGCGGATGCCCGTGGCCTTGTGGCTGTCGATCTCGGGGGCCGACCCAAGGAGCCCGTCATCAACCGAGCCGCTCGCCTCGAAGCCACGATCGACCATCTCGTTTACGCCACACCTGACCTCGACACGACCCTTGCGGAGATCGTCGAACAGTGGGGGGTCACCCCAACCGTTGGGGGGAGCCACGATGGCCGCGGCACTCGCAACGTGCTGTTGGCGCTCGGCGGTCAGACGTATCTCGAAATCATCGGGCCCGACGCCGACCAGCCCGAACCAGCAGATCCTCGTCCGTTCGGGATCGATGATCTGGATGCACCCACGCTCGTCAACTGGGCGGCCGGTGTCCCCGACCTCGATGCCTGGATTGAGTGGGCCCGTAGTCGCGGCGTCGACCCTGGCAACGCAGCCAACATGCAACGCACCACGCCCGGGGGCCAGGTGTTGCAGTGGAGGTTGACCTTTCCGCTGTCGGACGGCGACGGCATCTTGCCATTTCTCATCGAATGGCCGGGCGAGACACCAGCGGCCACCTCAGCACCAGGCCTCACGCTGATGGAGTTGTCGCTACGCCACCCCGACCCAGCGATGGCGAGCCGACTCCATGAATACGCAGTGCCGGTCGAGTGCGAGCGAGGCGACCGCAAACTGTGCGCCACCATCTTCGGCCCGTCCGGTGTGATTGAGCTCAGCTAAACAGGGCTGTCCGCAAGACCCGCTGAGGTCAGTCGCCCGCGTGGGTTACTCCTGGACGAGTTCGATCAGAGTTCCGAACGAGCCTTTAGGGTGCACGAAGGCCACGGTGGTGCCACGCGATCCGGGGCGTGGAGCAGCATCGATCGGTGTTGCACCGGCTTCGACCATCTGAGCGAGAGCGGCAGCGCAGTCATCGACGCGGTAGCCCACATGGTGGAGTCCCTCGCCGCGCTTCTCGAGGTATTTGGCGATCGGCGAGTCGGGACGGGTAGCTGCGGTCAGCTGGATATAGCTGTCAGCGACCTTGATAAGTGCCTCTTCGACACCGTCCGAGTCAACAATTTCACGATGGTGGACTTCTGCCCCGAAGGCTTCGCCGTAGTAGGAAATTGCGGCTTCGAGATCGTTGACAGCCATAGCGCTGTGATCGATTTCGGTGAGTTGCATGACGGCGAGCGTAGCCCGCACGATCATCAAGCGCGAGGTCTCCACCATCTGATTCACGGACAGTGAAAGACTGTCTGAATGGCTATCAAACCCCAAGACCTCGAGAACGCGCAGCTTCCGTCGGTCGACGAGGGCGGCCTGGATTCTGAAGCCGTTTCTGAGCTGCTCGCCCAGGCGGCCGCACGAATTCGTGAGCTCGAACTAGACGGCATTCGAGCGATCGGCGGCACGGTTGGCGAGATGCTCGACCAGGCCGTGAAGTCCGGTGAAGCGCTCACCGAGAAGGCAACCGCAGACGCAGCAGCGATTCGTACTACTGCAGAGACTGCCGCCGCAGACTTGACGGCCCAAACCGAAGCAGCCCGCGCCGCGGCCGCAGCATTGACCTCCGCGGCCAAGGTCCATTCCGAAGAGCTTCTCGTCATCGCAAGAGAAAAGGCTGACAACCTCACCACCGAAGTGGCAGCCAACCTCAACAAGGCCCAATCTGAGGCGACGACCGAGTGTGAACGACTCACCTCTGAGGCGGCCTTGGTGGCGGCCAAGAAGATCGCTGATGCCGACTACCGCGCCGGCGCTGTGGCCGAAAGTGCGGAGGCCAAAGCCGAAAATATCATCGGCAAGGCTCACAAAGAAGCGATGGAGCGATCGACCAAGGTGATCAATGAGGCGCAGCAGCGTCTCGATCGCCTACTCGCTGCCGAACGCGACGTACACGACCGACTCCAGGCGGCGATGTCCGACATTCGGAACTCCGTGGGTCGTGTGGGCGTGGATCAAGACGCTGAACTCGCTTTGACAGTCGAGGATCCAAGCCCGACTGTGGCCGAGGATGCGACATGGGCCGACGACGACCCCCGAGACGAATTCAGTAAGCGGCGTAAATCGGCATAATCCCTGAAGGGATCATGCCGAGATCAGCTGCAGGAAGCGTTTTTCGACACGCCTTACATGATGACAGCAACATTTCGACCGACTTCACAAAGAAATGTAGAAGATATACTTGTCATCTAGCTGTCAAAATTGTAAAGTAACTGCAACACAGAGTGAGATTTAGACAGAGTTAAAGCAGCCACAAGCTGCGGAAGCGAAGTCCTCCCCCTCCCCCTCACTTTGTGGAGTGGCCGAGGCGTCGTCCTAGGCCTGCCGGAATTTGTCCATACCGCCCGCGCAACCCGGCAGGCACAAGATGGCGTCTCGCCGCGTTTTCCGCAGATTTTATTAACTTCGGAGTTAATCGCCCATTGGCGTGCGGCCCTCGAGAGCCCGTCCCAGCGTCAACTCATCCGCGTACTCCAGGTCACCGCCAACCGGCAGACCGCTTGCAATACGGCTGACCTTCAAACCCATTGGCTTAAGATATTTTGCTAGCAGAGCCGCCGTGGCCTCGCCCTCAAGATTGGGGTTTGTGGCAATGATGACCTCTTCGATGTCTCCCTCACCGACCCGAGTCATGAGTTCCTTCACCCGGAGTTGATCCACTCCCACACCATCAATCGGGCTGAACGCACCCTGCAACACGTGATATCGGCCTCGGAACTCTTGTGTGCGCTCGATGGCCACGATGTCTTGTGAGTCCTCGACCACACAGACCATGCGTTCTTCGCGACGGGGATCGCGACAGATCGCGCACTCATCACCGCCCTCACTGAGGTTGAAGCATCGGTCACAGAACGACACGCGTTCCTTCGCGTCGACAATCGCTCGAGAGAGTCGAACAGCATCCTCTGTTGGAGCCTTCAACAGATAGAAGGCAACCCGTTGTGCCGACTTCGGCCCAATTCCGGGAAGCCGACCGAGCTGGTCGATCAGTTCTTGAACAGTGGACGAATAGCTCACTCGCTACCGCCGAGAAGGCCCCCGAGCCCGCCAAGATCCATGCCTCCAAGGTCCATCGCCCCCGACTGCCCCGACTGCAGCTGGCTCGTGGCGTCATGAAGCGCAGCAAGGACGAGGTCTTCCAGGAGCGACATGTCGTCCGGGTCGATGGCCTTCGGATCAATCGAGACCGACTGGAAGTTGAAGTGCCCGTCGACCTCGATCGACACCACACCACCGCCGGCCCGACCGGTGACCACCTCAGAAGCGGCCGCCTGCATATTGGCCATCATGGCCTGCGCCGATTCGAGCAGGCCGCCCAGATCAGGTATGCCGCCAGCAAACGGGTTCGCGGCGTCAGGGTTTTCGGTTGGTTCAGGAAGGTTGCTCATGAGTTTTCTTCGTCCTCGGAGACATGGAGTTCGGCACCGGGGAAAGCCTCGGTGAGACGGTCGATGAGATCTTCAGTGTGTGACGGGGCGTCCACGAGATCATGGACATCGACCTCGTGATCGGCAGCCGGCCCGGGGTTCTCCTGTGGGAGGCCAGGGTCGTCAGCGTCGTCCTCGTACGGCGGCGGCTCATCCGCCACAGATGCTGGCGCCGTGCTCGGCCCATGGCCCTCAACCAGCGCCGCCCACAAGGCAACAAGTTCATCAGGCGACCGCTTCCCCGACGATGGGCCCAGAAGATCGTTGGCCGTTTTCACGACCTGCGAGCTATCCAAACCGAGATGGAGCGCAGCCAACTGCACGACTTCTGATGGAGATTCCGGCCGGATGGCGCCAAGGTCTGGGGATGGGGATGCGGGTGCGGATGCGGATGGCGAGACTTCAACGCGCGGCGCAGGCGGCACCGGAGGGGGTGCGGTAAGCAGTGGCGGTGGAGGAGCGCTCGGGCCGGGAGCAGCCGCCGAGCCGGCACGCTTGTCCGCGAGCGCTCGTCGTGCAGCAGCCGCCGGACCTTTAGCGGACTTGTCTACCGGAGGGGCCAGCGGTGTTACCGGCGTGGCCGACGTCGGCACAGCGGGCGGGCCATCAACCGGTTTGGCCTTTCCCTCAGGGGGAGCAACCGGGTCCGGCGTAGGTGGTGGTGCCGTTGTGATCGCTGGCGCCGCAGGAGCAGCGGCTACCGCGGGCGCTCCGCCCGCAAGTTGCTGCTCGAGCCGTTCGAGTCGTTCGACGACTGCGTCGAGAGAACGATCGGTGGCAGGCCGACACAGCCGGACCAGCACAACTTCAAGATCGACTCGAGGATCAGGGGCTTGGCGCATTTCAACGAGTGCGGTACCGAACGCTTCAAGTGACCGAGTCATTGCCGCGGCGCTCATGGACCCGGCCAGGCGTTCGGCCCGTTCACGAGCAGAACCCGACAGCCGGGGCGGCGGGGCCCCCATCGCGGTCAAGAACCCGTCGCGCAAACCAGCAAGCACACCTTCGCCAATGGTGCGGGGGTCTCGCCCGCGCCCGGTGGCATCGCCAACGGCCGCCAGAGCGGCGGCAACATCGTGCGTGGCGAGCGAGTCGAGCAAGGTGTCAGTCGAAGTGTCGATCTCCACCACGCCACCGGCAGCAACCACCCGGTCAAGCGCTGAGAGCGTGTCTCGAGCTGAGCCTCCGCCCGCAGAAACGACATAGTCGATTGCCGCTTCATCGACTTCAAGGTTGGCATCGGCGACGATCCAGCGGACATGCTCGGAGAGTTCATCGGCGCCAAGCAACGAGAGTTCAAATACCTGACAGCGGCTGCGAATCGTGTCGACGACCTTGTGTGGCTCAGTGGTGGCTAGCACCCACGTCACATGGTCAGGCGGCTCTTCGAGTGTCTTGAGCAGTGCATTCTCAGCCTGCGAGGTGAGCATGTGCACCTCATCAAGAATGTAGACCTTCGCCCGACCAGGGTTACCGAGATTGACCTTCGACAGCAGGTCGCGCATGTCCTCGACCTTGTTGTTGGATGCTGCGTCGAGTTCGTGGAGGTCGAACGATCGGCCGTGCTCAATCGCAACACAGCTCTCGCATTCGCCACATGGCTCTCCGTCCTCGCCAAGATTCTCGCAATTGAGTGCCTTGGCAAGAACCCGAGCCGACGTGGTCTTACCCGTGCCACGAGGGCCGTGAAGAAGGTAGGCATGGCCGACCTCGCCCTTCACCACCGCGTTCTGTAGTGCAGAGACGATGTGCTTCTGGCCTCGGATTTCCGAGAAGCGCTGCGGTCGATATCTGCGGTAGAGCGACTGATAGGCCATGCCCGTCGACTCTACCGACAACTCACCGTTCGGCGCCGACCACAGCGATGCCTGGTCGAGAACGACGAGCGCCCGTTCCCGGGAGTGGCGGCCAGGTGATCTGCGGCACACAAGCGGCTCCGCTGAGAGCTGCTGCCTTCCGGCCCTGACTCGATTCACGGACGCCTGTTGCACAGGACCCGACCACCACACCCCGGAACGGGCGCTGAAGGAAACACGATACCCTTCCTGTCCGGAACCCGCGCCGCGGGTCCCGCCAGGAGGGTTGCCAGAGCGGCCGAATGGGCACGCTTGGAAAGCGTGTGAGGCGCAAGTCTCCATGGGTTCAAATCCCATACCCTCCGCCACCACCGCCGTCTACCGACATTTCTGGTAGGCGGCGGTTGCGCGTGTGATCAATCGTGGTCGTGCCGTAGGCCCAGCATCATCGGGAACAGCGCAGCGACTTGGACTGCACCGCCGACCGCGAACGTCGTCCGCAGGCCGAGATCGCCGGCGATCAGGCCACCACCGACAGCGCCAGCGACAAAAGCGGTCCTGGTGATCGTTCGGGATGCGATCGCCGCTCGGCCGAGGATCTCGGGCGGGCAGTATCGCTGCACGTAGCCCCGGCCGATCGCTAGCAGCACAGCGGATGCCGCGCCATTGACCCCCCAGCAGAGGGCAACCAACATGACCGTGGGGGCGCTCGCCAGACCGAACATGGAGACGGCGGCGAATGTGGCAGCGGTGAGCAGAATTCGAGGGCGACCAAAGTGCTCGGCAAGCCACGGCGCGAGGCTGCTGCTCAAGGCCGCACCGATGGCCGCGGACGTGAGCGTCAGGGCGTAGGCGAACTCCGAAGCCTGGTGAGTCTCGATGATCAAGAGGACGAGCAGACTGAAGCCGGCCGCGGCACCCATATTGAAGATGGCCACTCCAGCAGTCCACGATCTCAGCATCTGATGACGACGAATGAAGCGGATCCCATCTGGGACTTCAGCCAGTGCCTGGCGCAGATCCAAATTCGAACGCGAGGGTTTTTGCTCCGGGCGAGGCAAACGGCGGAAAGGCACGACCGACCCGAGGTAGCTAAGACCATCGACGACGAAAGGTAGCCACGGCGTGGCGATAAAGAGTCCTGCCCCCACAGGAGCGCCGATCAGGTCGTTGGGGACGATCTCGGCCGAACTGATCTGCCCGTTGGCACGGTCGAGATCCGCCCGCCCAACAATCGACGGCACGATCGCGACCACTGAAGGGTCAACGAGAATCTCACCAATAGTGATCACGAACGCAACGAGGAACAGCATCCATATCGACGCCACATCGGTGAGCACCGCCGCACCGAGTCCAGCCATCACCGCCGCCCGCGATGCTTGGGTAACGAGGATCAGGCGACGACGGTCCGAACGATCGACGATCACGCCACCCACAGGACCAAACACCAACCAGGGAAGGAACTGTGCGGCGGTAACACCCGCTACAAGCAATGGCGAATCGGTCAGTGTGGTCGCCAACAATGGCAACGCCGCGAGTCGAATGCCATCGCCGAGGTTCGTGACACCAGTGGCGACGATCAGCGCATGGAAGTCCTGACCGAGCGATTTTCGGTGCGCGTCCTTCTCCACACCCGTCAGGCTCCCACAGAGACCTTCTGACAAGACAGACGGAACCCTGACGCTTACCAGAGAATCTCTAAAGCCTGCTGGGCAAACAAGGAGCGCACGCTGGCGATCCTCCGAGAATTCGAGATCCCCAACTGCAGATCGTGCCAGACTCGACGAATCGACGTTGGTATCTGGATGTTTGGGATACTCCGGGAGGCCACATCGATGCTAGTGAAACCCCAGCGGTCGCAGTACAGAGAGAACTTCGCGCAGAACTTGGGAGGACGAGCCATCCCGGGTCTACAACCCAGCCTCGGACCTGTCGGTCTGCCCATGGGTGGTCACGGAGTGGTCCGGAGAAGTCGCCAACCTTGCCCCCAAGGAGCACGCTGAGATCGTCTGGTTTGGGATGGAAGACCTTCGTCGACTCAACCTCGCTGAAAGCCGCAAGTGAGAGCGCGTCCTGCTCGCTCGGACTGAATATGCGTCCCCGCGGGGACGTTCTTGACGATCTGGTAGCCAAGGTCAGTTCCGAATCACGACGGGATTCGGAAAGTCGGTGTTGTCGACGACACCTCGGCCTCCTTCCGGCCTTTCCTCTCCGCATCGCACTCAATCCCGCGAGCGGGCACTCCGGGAGCATCGATGAGCGTCCTCGTGCGTCCGCTGTGGACGTCAATGACCGTTCGATTGGCGAGACCAGAACCATCCAAGATGACTCTCTCTCTGCCCGGGCGCACCCATGGCCGTCGCAGCCGTCGTTAACATCAGGAGGGTCTGCCAGCTTGAACTGATGGACAGTGACGGTCACCAACTCCGGCGTCTCCACAACATCAAACTCATACTCGGCTGCGCACAGGGTGTCTTCGAGGTTCTCCGGCGGCCCGCTGGTGAACGAGACCGTCAACGAACGTCCCACATTTTCGAGCAACTCCGATTCTGAGCGAACCGTTCCGTCACGAACTCGTTGCTCTGGGTCCTGGCCATTACTGCTCGAACCATCGTCACAACATGGCAGAGCGTCACCGCCGAAATGGGT
>JAACCU010000369.1 GCA_009937405.1 Actinomycetota bacterium | reverse complement strand
CGGCTCGCCAGCGTCCCCGGAAAACTTCCGGCAGTAATCGCCGGTAGCGCGGATCTCACCCAAGCTCGCGCCACGATCCTCAGCTGAGTTGCTACGCGTGGAAGGCCACGTGACGTCGTAGGGTTCTCTTTACATGCTTGAACTAATCGCGTCGATTCCGAGCCCATCGAGCGGGTCCCTTGAACTTGGGCCGCTGACGTTGCGCGCCTACGGGGTCATGATCGCTCTCGGAGTTCTGGCGGGGGTCTGGCTCGGACAGAAGAGATGGAGTGCCGTTGGGGGTGGCCCCGACGATGTCGCGAATATCGCGATGTGGGCAGTCCCCGCTGGCCTCATTGGCGCCCGCGTGTATCACGTGCTTACCGACTGGCGTTTCGACGAAGGTTGGACTGAGCCGTTCAAGTTGTGGTAAGGCGGACTTGGGATTCCGGGTGGCGTCATTGCCGGTGTCCTCACCGCGACATGGCTCATGCGGCGTAACAGTTGGCAGAAGGGCTCGATGCTCGACGCCATCATTCCCGCGCTCCCTCTCGCCCAAGCGATCGGCCGTTGGGGTAACTGGTTCAATCAAGAACTCTTTGGCGGCCCGTCCAGTCTGCCCTGGGCCGTGGAGATTGACGCTCGATACGCCGCTGCTGCCGGCCACTCGGACATCGAGACATTCCACCCCACGTTTCTCTACGAATCCTTGTGGAACTTCGGACTCGTGTTTTTTCTCATCTGGGTCGACCGCACGCAGAAGATCAAGCGCGGTGGTCTGTTCGCCGTGTACGTCGTCGGCTATCTCGTCGCTCGTCTTTGGCTCGAGACGGTTCGCGTCGATCACGCAAGCGAGATCGCTGGTGTCCGCATCAACATCTGGATGAGCGTCATCGGTATCGGCCTCGCCGGTGGCTGGCTTCTTCTCCGCGGTCGCCGCGGAGCGAAGTCAGACGGGGCCAGTGCCGGCTTCGAGGAGGTCGAGGTGGCTGTTTCCGAGGACGGTGGCGCGTAGCCGGTTGAGGGAGTGGTGCTCGTTTAGCTGATGAGCGGGCGCCGTCGGTGGGAACATCGTGAGGTCACGCAGGTCGTAGGCGATCGCATAGAGGCGGAGCCGGTCATGTTGGCGTGGAACGGTGAAGAGTTCTGGATAATCCTCTGCCAGCCACCAGGGGACATCCCGGTAGTCCTCGGGCTTGGTTCGATCGAACCACTTGTCACCCACATGGAACTGGGGCAAGCAACACATTCGCAAGAAGACGTCGAGATCAACGTCGGGGGGCGCGGTCCGGGCCCACTCGAAGTCGAGCAGCGCAGTCAGGCGAGTGCCATCCCAGAGAACATTCTCGAAGGTCAGGTCGCCGTGGATGAGGAAGTCGCTGTCGAACGGTTCGATAGTCGGTGTCAGGGCGTAAACCATTTGTTCCACGTCGTCCATGAGGCGTCGGTCAACGTGGGGGAGCGAGCGGGCCTGGTCGAGAAAGACGAGTAGAGACATCACCGGTGACAGCGTGTCGCTTCGAAGCATCTGGGGTGTGTCGATGGCTGGCAGATTCGAAGGGCCTGGAGTTTCATGGAGTCGCTTGAGCATGGCTGCCAACTGGCTGGTCGCTCGACGCCGTCTTTCTTGGCTCATTTCTGGCCAGCAGTGAGCAAGCGGCAGTCCATCCACCCGCTTCACCACGAGGAAATCAGCCCCCATTTGGCCGCCATAGGCGACCACCCCCGGATAGCCGATTTCTGCCGGTAGCGACGGGCCGAGGATGGCTTCGCGACGCAGGCACTGGTTGGGCCGACGGTTGACGCGAATGACGTGGTGTTGGGTAAGCCACACTTCGTTGGTGACGCTGGATGCGGCTTGGAGGGGGACGGTGGAGTCCAGACCAGCCTGAACAAGGGCGTGACGCGCTCGGGCCGTAGCCATTGTATTGAGGAGCGGTTCGCTCACGGAGTCTCCTAGTCGCCCACCAGCGGGCGAACAGTGAGTCCATCGGCACCGGAATCGTGGATGTGAGCGGCTCTCGGTCGCACGAAACAATGAAATTGGCTATATCGCCCAGCTTCGGGATTCTTCACGCCGTCAGAGTAACAACACAGCATCGGCTAGAGTCGGCCAAGCGGCGTATGCCCAGGATCCAAAGGGCTCATCGCTCAGCGCTATCAGCGTTGTGTCGGCCACTGGATCAATCCACACCATGGTTCCGGACTGCCCGAAATGGCCGAACGTGGTCGGCGAGTTACGAAGCCCTGTCCAGTGCGGTGTCTTGTTGCCGCGAATCTCAGGCCCAAGACCCCATGGGTTCGGCTCGTGTCGACCGAAGCCCGGGAGCACGCCGGCAAGCTCCGGCATGTGGGGGCGGCGAGCACGTTCGAGCGTCGACTCGTCGACGAGGATTGGCGACCGCCAGGCCTGCATGATCGTGAGAAGGTCATCGACAGAGGCAATGCCGCCCGCGCCAGCAGAGCCAGCGAGCGGCCGGCGCTGGCGTCCAAGCGGAGAGAAGACGGCTTCGAAAAGGTAGTCGTCAAACCGCATGCGGGCCCTCGCCGCTATCGCGTCGGCGACGAGGTCATAGGCAACTGTTGAGTATGTGCGTCGTTGGCGAAGGCCGCTGATTCGCTTTGGTTCGGCGGCTGCGACACCGGCGCTGTGGGCCAGCAGGTCGGCGACTGTGGCACCGTCCCAGATCTCGGCATCGAGATCGAGGGTCCCTTCCTCGTGGGCAACGAGCGCGGCCAGGGAGGTGAGAAGCTTGGTTACCGATGCAAGCGGGAACGCTCGGTGGGTTGGGCCCCAGGTGTCCACTACCTCATCACCGCGCACAAGAGCGGCAGCGCAGGTCGCAACGGGCCAGGATCCGAGTTGATCGAGCGCGGACATGCGGACAGGCTAGGTGGCGAGATGCCAACTGCTTGATAACAATGCGGGGGATCAATCGAGGAGATGACCGTGCTCGACCGCTCGACCCAACCAAGACGGCTACTCGCCGTATTGGTTGTTGGCGCGCTGACCGTGAGTGGATGTTCAGGCCGCGACGCGAACGACGACAGCCATGATCCGCTCGCTGACGAGTTGGCCAAAGACACGACGGCTGCCGACAACCAAACGCCGGCCGATGACACAGACACCGCAGCTAACGAGGTCGGCACAGTTGATGAGTCAAAATACACACTTGGTCATCTCGACGAGTTGACGCGATGGGCGGCAGAGTTCACGAACGGACCTGGCAGAGCGGCGACCGGTGACCCGATTCTGTTCGGCTACGTGCACGACGCCGAACTATCGCCTCAACATCTGCCCGCCGCCAGGGCTGCGATCGATTACATCAACGAGCAACTTGGAGGTGTGGATGGCCGGCCACTCGAGTTGGTGGGTTGTGATCCTTCAGTCCCTCGTGTCATGACCGAGATCGATCCCGAAACCGAAGACGAGGTCGAAGTCGAGATCAGTTGTGAGGTCGAGTTGGCCGATAACGATGAACTGGTTGTGGTCGTTGCGCAGACGAGCATTGGAAATGCTGAGTTGTATGACGCTCTAGCGGACAAGAAGCCGGTGCTAGTCGCCAGCCCCAGCAATGTTGCCGAGCTCACGACTTCAACGACGAGTACGTACCTCGCCGGCACGCTCACTACGGGAGGCATGGGGATCTGGGCGCTTTCGCTCGAGCTCAAATCAGCAGTGGCACTCTTTACCGACAATGTTGTCGGCCGCGACGGATTCACCATGCTGGAGCCAATGTTCGTGGCGGCCGGCGTGGAGCTTGAGCCGGTGTGGATCACATCGGCCACTAGCGCGTCTCGAGTTGAGTCGGAGCTTGAGTCGGCGGGGGTGCGAGATGCCGACCTGATCATCCTCGGTCTCGACGAGCCGGGCTGTGCGGCCGCCGCCGAGGGGTTGGCCGCCCTTGGCATCAATGGCACTGCGAGCATTGTCATCTCAGCGAGCACCTGTCTTCGACCTGGGGCGCGGGCGGCTTTTACAGAAGCGCACGGAGAGACCGATATCCCAGCCAACTGGCACTTCGCCACCAACGGATTCAATCCCTTCGAACCAACGGTTGAGTCTGGATACGCGACTATTTCGGCCATTCTCGATGGCCCTCTTCAGCCTGATCATGTCGGCGATGCGGGTGTTGAAGCCGCGGTCGTGGCCATGCTGTCGATAACCCGGGCGTTGAATCGAGTCGATGGCGACTTCTCGTTCGCCGCGGTCAATGGTTCGTTGCGAAACCCAGGTGCGCCGGTTCCAACACAAGCCGGCGACCAGCAGTGCGGACGCTCTCGAGCGTTCATGCCTGTCTGTGCCGGGCGCATGGGTGTCATCCAATACGCAGGAGGCGCGTGGGTCGATGTTGCCACAGGGGATGCTGCGATCGACCTGAGTCAAATTCTGTTCCCACCGGGCTGACTCTGCGCGGAACTGGCAGGCCAGCTACCGTTTCGCTGTGACTGAGCTGGTCGTTGCGTCAACGCGTGCGGTGCCCGAGAAGATGATGCAGTCGGGAGTGTCGTTTGCGGTGCGAGCAGGCTGCATCTCTGGACCCGTGATCCTGCTCGAAGGTGGTTGCCGTGTTGGTCACGCGTGCAGCCGTGCGGCCCGCTGAGTTCTCGTGGACCCGTTCGACCGATCAACCTGGACCGACTTCGAACGGGCTGCTGCGCGTGTCCTCGATGCCCTTGATCCTGGTGACCTCGTCACCTATGGCGAAGTGGCGGCGGAAGCCGGGTATCCGGGTGCTGCTCGAGCAGTTGGCTCTCTGTTGCGGCGCGGGAGTGGCGCAGGTTTCCCTTGGTGGAGGGTGATTTCGTCGTCGGGCAAGCTGCGCGTTGACCACGAAGCGGAGCAGACCCGACGCCTGCGTGCCGAGGGTGTCGGCGTCCACAATGGGCGTGTCGGCCCTACGCGGCAACCTGGCCGGTAGCCTGGCAGAGTTGATTGGCGTGGCCATCGACACCACCGATCGGTCGGACCCTCCTTCCGGTACCGACTCACAGACGTTTGTAGATAGATGATCACCGCTGAAATACCCACCTTCGCGGACTTGGGCCTGGCCGACGAAATTGTCGCCGTCTTGTCTGCACGGGGAATCACCCACCCATTCCCCGTTCAAGCTCTCACCATTCCTGATGCTCTCGCCGGACGTGATGTCTGCGGCAAGGCCAAGACTGGCTCCGGCAAAACCCTTGCTTTCGGACTTCCCGTCCTTCAGAAGATGACGAAGGCCAAGCCCTGTGAGCCCACCGGGCTTGTGTTGGTGCCAACTCGTGAGCTGGCCAACCAGGTGTGCGATGAGCTCACACCGGCTGCTGACGCCGTTGGCCGCACGACCCTCGCCATTTATGGTGGAGCCCCGATCGAGAAGCAGATCGAGACCATCAAGAAGGGTGTCGATCTTGTCGTGGCCACTCCGGGACGCATGATCGACCTGATCGAACGCAAGGAGATCTCGGTTAGCCAGGTTGCCCACGTGGTCATCGATGAGGCGGACCGCATGGCCGACATGGGGTTCCTTCCCCAGGTCGAGTGGATCCTTCGTAACGTCGAAGCCGAGCACCAGACGCTGTTGTTTTCGGCGACCCTCGACGGAGTCGTCAATTCACTGATTCGTCGCTATCAGACCGACCCGGAGATGCACGAGGTTGCGGGTGAGGATGTCACGGTCGAGGAGATGACCCACCGTTTCGTCATGGTCCACAGGATGGACAAGTCGAAGGTGGCGGCAACGATTGCCAAATCGACTGACCGAACTATCATGTTCACCCGTACCAAGGCCATGGCTGACCGGCTTGCCGGCGACCTGAAAGACCTTGGCATCGATGCCGCTCCGATCCACGGTGATCTCCGCCAGACCAGCCGCGAGAAGTCACTGCGTGACTTCAGTGAAGGCAAGCTCAACACCCTTGTGGCCACTGACGTGGCGGCGCGTGGCATCCATGTTGACGAAGTTGATGTGGTCATCCAGTATGACCCGCCCAGTGATCACAAGACCTATCTGCACCGTGCTGGTCGCACGGCGCGTGCTGGTGAGAAGGGCCTCGTGGTCACGCTCTCGATGTGGGACGAGGAGTTGGAGATCAAGCGTCTTCAGAAGCGAATCGACGTGATCATGCCGATCGTCGAAATGTTTTCGAACGATGCCCGCCTCAAGAACCTGGCGGAATGGGATCCCGAGTCTGCCTGATTCTGTGTTGAGCGCGTCCGGCCGATCGGTCGACGCGTATCTGCAGGGAGTCGTTGAAGTCGCGCCCGCAGACCATGCCGCTGCTCTTGCGGCGGTGACAGAGCGGGCCGCAACAACGCGCGGGCTTGTCGTGGACTTTATTCTCGACGGGAAGGTCGTGGCTCCTTCACGTGAGGTTCTTGCCGTGGAGGCGGATGATGAGTTGTTTACCGAACGCGGCCCCTGGCTGATTGGTTTCGTGCGTGAGGCGCTTCTTTCGGCGTCCGACCGACGCCGGGGTGGCGTCCATCACACAGATCCCGCGCTTGCGGCCGAGATCGCCGGTCTTGCCATCGAGTTGCTTGGTCGTAGGCACGACGAAATCGTCGTTGTCGATCCCGCGGTCGGTGGCGGCGTGTTCCTCCTTGCGGTCGCCGAGCGTCTCGAGGCGGCCCCCGCCGAAGTTGTCCACCATCTCCATGGCTGCGATGTCGACCCAATGGCAGTTGCGGTCACGCGAGCGGCGCTGACCATCTGGTCCGGGGGCATCGAGCCTCCATCTACACATCTTCAGGTCACCGACTATCTCGATCCGATGACCAGCTTTCCTGGCGCAGATCTGGTGATCGGTAATCCGCCGTTTCTGTCCCAGCTGAAGGGGGCCACTGTGCGGGCCACTTCTGAACGCCACAATCTGGCAAACCGGTGGCCGGGCGTTGGCCGCTATGTCGACACCGCAGCAGCCTTCATGCTGGCTTCGGTCGATGGGCTTCTATCTGGTGGCGTGTGGGCGCTGATCCAACCCGACTCGGTGTTGGGCGCTTCCGACGCCGAGTCTGTGCGTGCCCGTCTCGCCACTACCGCTCCGGTTGAGCGGATCTGGGTCGATAATGCCCGCCGCTTTGACGCTGCGATCGACACTGTGGCGCTCATCGGTCGAGAGGGGAGCAGTAGCGATGTGACCATCTTCGGTGGCGTGCCTGCCTCTCAACTTGGAGTCGTCTCTCTGCCGTCACCGAAGAGTTGGGCCCCGCTGCTTGCCCCTGCTCGTGGGGTTACTGTTGTTCATGAGATCGCCGTTGCTGGCACGCTCGGAGACCTCGCGCTCACCACCGCGGGGTTCCGTGATCAGTTCTACGGCCTTCGCCACGCTGTCACCGAGGACGAGCACGCTGAGGTGAGGTTGATCACCTCCGGTCTCATCGATCCGCTGGTAAACCGGTGGGGGGCTACGCCATGCCGCTACGACAAGCGAGCATGGTTGCACCCCGCGGTGACGCTCGAACTCGTGGCCGATGACATCGGTGACTGGGTGAAGGCCCGGCTTCGGCCCAAGGTGCTCGTCGCCAGCCAGACCCCAACTATCGAAGCGATCGTCGATCTTGCCGGGGAGCTCGTGCCGTGCACTCCCGTTGTCACCGTCGAGCCCCATGATCCAGACGACTTGTGGCGCATCGCTGCTCTTTTGACCTGCCCAGTGACATCAGCGCTGCTCGCACAGGCGGCCAGTGGCACCGCGCTGAGCGCCGACGCTCTGCGAGTGAGTGCATCTCGGCTCGCCGAGCTTCCGATTCCGGCCGACGATGGTGCCTGGACGTTGGCTGCGGTGGCAGCGAGAGCGGGCGATGTTGCTGCGACTGGCGCAGCGATGCAGCAGGCTTTCGCAATTGATGATCCCGCCTTGGTCGAGTGGTGGCATTCTCGACTCCCAAATCGTGGGGCTGAGTAGCAACGTAACAAATGGTTTGACCGCCACCCCCAGTGAGCGGGCTAGAGTGTTGATCACATTCAGAGCGGACCGAATCTGTGATCTTCGGATCATGGTGAAGGACCCGGCAACCTGGGAACGGATACCCAAGGTGCCCTCTCACTTTGGTGAGGATGCGGTGTCAGCTTCGGCTGGCGCAACGAACTGTCCGGCGAATCCCATCGCCGTCGCAGGTGGGCACTAGGGAACACGGGCCTGAGGAGCACCTGTGACCGAGCGACCCGACAACCTGCATTTCGACCCCACCGAGCGGTATCCCCGTGATCTGCCGACCACTGGCGCGTGGATGCCCGGTGACCACGTCGGTAAGCGGAAGTTTGTCAAGGTGAACGACCGCCCGTTCGCACTTGAGAGCGGCGGTGTGCTCGACGAGGTTGTCATCGCTT